>JAEUNQ010000258.1 GCA_016790365.1 Thauera sp.
TCGGCAGGGATTGGCGTTATCCGATAACATCCCGCTACCAGGACGAATTCTGAAAGAGGAGCAAGCCGGATGAAGAAGATCGAGGCGATCATCAAGCCGTTCAAGCTGGACGAGGTGCGCGAGGGCCTGTCCGAGGTGGGCATCACCGGACTGACGGTGACCGAGGTCAAGGGCTTCGGCCGCCAGAAGGGGCACACCGAGCTCTACCGTGGCGCCGAGTACGTGGTCGACTTCCTGCCCAAGATCAAGGTCGAGGTCGTGCTCGCGGACGACATCGTCGACCAGGCGGTCGAGGCGATCGTGAAGGCGGCGCACACCGGCAAGATCGGTGACGGCAAGATCTTCATCACGCCCGTGGAGCAGGTCATCCGAATCCGCACCGGCGAGACCAACGAAGCCGCAATCTGAACGCCGGGCGGCGCGGTTCAGGCGCGCGGCGCAGCGTTCTGCGCGCGCAGCAGAACCAGCAGGGCGCCGCCGCCGCCATCGTGCGGGCCGGCCTGGCAGAAGGCGAGGATCTCCTCGCGCTGCGCCAGCCAGCCGCGCGACAGCTGTTTCAGGATCGAGACCTTGCCGGGCGAGCCGTGGCCCTTGCCGTGGATCACGCGGATGCAGCGCTTGCCTTGGGCTAGGGCGTCGTGCAGGAAGTCCGCCAGCGCTGCGCGCGCCTCGTCGCGGGTGAGGCCGTGCAGGTCGATTTGGTCCTGCAGCACCCAGCGCCCGCGGCGCAGGTCGGTCAGCACCCGGCGCGGGAGCCCGGTGCGCAGGAAGGCAGCCTCGTCGCCCATGTCGAGGCGATCCTCGAAGGTGAGCGGTGCAGCGAGCGATTCGTCGAGTGCAGCGCGTTCGTCTTCTTCGCGCTTGAGCGGCGCAGGCGCCGGCTGCGGACGATCCAGTTCCACCCGGTTGCGGTCGGCGACAGGGCGGGCATTTCCTACCACCGCGCGGAAGAGCGCTGCCGGATCCGCGACATCGGCGTCCGCAGGCAGAACGATCGCGTCCGGACGCAGGGCCGGCGCAGGATGTGTGCCGCCGGTGTGGCGCGCGTGGTGGCGCAGCGGGGTGTCGAGGGCAATCCGGCCGGTGTCGCGCAGCGGCACCACGCCCGCGTAGGCGGTGCGCAACGGGTCGGTCTCGATATGCGTGCGGCTGGGTGCTTCCACCTCCTCGGCCGACTCCACCTGAGCACGCGGCACCGGCGCAGGGCGAGGCCCGACGATCTCGACACGGTCCGTTCCGCGCACGGGGCGCACGTCACCGACGCTTCGGCGGAAGAGCTCGAGTTCGGCAGCATCCGGCTCCTGCGCGTGCTCGTTGCCGCCGGGGCCCGCATCTTCCTCGAGGGGGGGGCGGATGCGTTTCGAAGGGGAGGGCGCTGGAGCGGGGGCGGGCTGCGTACGCTGCTGCAGCTGCTTGCGCAGGGCTGCGAAAGGCGAGGCGGCCTTGGGCGCCGCGCTGTCCCCGTCGCGCCCTTGCGAGCTGCCGGCCGGTCGAGGCGGGGAAGTGCGGCGACTCATGGATGGACTCAGGCGCTGAGGGCGTCGAGATAGCGTTCGGCGTCGAGCGCGGCCATGCAGCCAGTCCCGGCCGAGGTCACTGCCTGGCGGTAGATGTGGTCCTGCACGTCGCCGGCGGCGAATACGCCGGGAACGCTGGTCTGGGTGGCGTTGCCGTTGCGACCGCCCTGGGTGACGATGTAGCCACCTTCCATCTCGAGCTGGCCTTCGAAGATGTCGGTGTTGGGCTTGTGGCCGATGGCGATGAACACGCCCTGCAGTGCCACGTCGCGGGACGCGCCGTCGTTCACGTTCTTGATGCGCATCCCGGTCACGCCGGTGTTGTCGCCGAGCACCTCTTCCAGCGTGGCGTTGAGCGCGAGCTCGATCTTGCCGGCGGCGACCTTCTCCATGAGCTTGTCGATCATGATCTTTTCGGCGCGGAACTTCTCGCGGCGGTGCACCAAGGTGACCTTCTTCGCGATGTTGGCGAGGTACAGCGCCTCCTCGACCGCAGTGTTGCCGCCGCCGATCACAGCGACCTCCTGATTGCGGTAGAAGAAGCCGTCGCAGGTGGCGCAGGCCGAGACCCCGCGACCGGCGAACTTCTCCTCGGAGGGCAGGCCGAGGTACTTGGCGGTGGCGCCGGTGGAGATGATCAGTGCATCGCAGGTGTATTCGCCGCTGTCACCGACCAGGCGGAAGGGCCTCTCACCCAGCTTCACGGTGTGGATGTGGTCGAAGATCATCTCGGTGTTGAAGCGCTCGGCGTGCTTCTGGAAGCGTGCCATCAGGTCCGGACCCATCACGCCGTCGGCATCGGCCGGCCAGTTGTCCACCTCGGTGGTGGTCATGAGCTGGCCGCCTTGGGCGAGGCCGGTGATCAGCACCGGATTCAGGTTGGCGCGCGCGGCGTAGACAGCGGCGGTGTAGCCGGCGGGGCCGGAGCCCAGGATCAGCAGACGGGCGTGTTTGGTGGTCATGGAGAGCGGTTCCTGCGGGTGGATTGCGAGCCCGGGATTATAGCGGAGGGGGCGGCCGGGGTTGGCGGTGGCCACCGCGTCGAGCTGGCTTGCTTCGCGCCATGCTTGCGACGCATACCCAGTTGCATGGGCCCTCGGGGGGAGGGGAGCGAGCCCTCGAGGGCGAAAGGTGTGACGTCCGTCACGAAATCGAGAATAAGCACCGGGCGATCGTATAAACTTGAAAGCACATGTTTCCCCTGTTCCACTCCTCGTGCCTGGAGCGCGCATGACCCAAGCCACCGCCGTTTCCATCGTCGCCTTGAAGACCTTCCCGCTGTTCCATGGCCTGTCGGACGAAGCGCTGGCCAACATCGCGCGTGTGGCGATGATGCGTCGTTTCCCGCGCGGGCAGTCGGTGGTGTGCGCGGGCGACCGTCCCGACTACGTCTATCTCGTGCTCACCGGCAGCCTCAAGGTGGTGGTGAGCGACGAAGACGGCCGCGAGGTGATCCTGTCCATCCTCGGCCAGGGCGAGCTCTTCGGCGAGATGGGAATGTTCGACGAGCGCCCGCGCTCGGCCTCGGTGATTGCCGTGGTGCCGGCCGACCTGGTGCTGATCTCCAAGCAGGACTTCCGCCGCATCATGCAGGAAAGCTTCGATGTGTCCTGGCGGATCATGTGCAACCTCGCCGAGCGCCTGCGCAACGCCGACCGCAAGATCGAGAGCCTGGCGTTGATGGACGTCTATGGCCGGGTCGCGCGCCTGTTGATCGAGATGGCCGAGGACGTGGGCGGCCAGTCGGTCGTGGTGCGGCGCATCTCCAAGCAGGACATCGCCAAGATGATCGGTGCTTCGCGCGAGATGGTGAGCCGGGTCATGAAGGACCTCGGCCAGCAGGGCCTGATCGAGGAAGGACCCGACGGCATCCTGTTGCGCGAGCGCCTCAACGATGTCTGAGTGCTTGTCCGGGAGGCGTTTGTGAGCATCCGCAAGCGCGGCGGCGGGGCGGGTAGCGTTCCCGTATAATCCGGGGTTGTTCCACTCTCCCCGCGGCCGCAACGCAATGCTGTCTCGTTCGTCCTCCCGTTCCCAGCCGCTACCGGAAAAAATCTCGCTGCTGCTGCAGGAAGCCCGCTGGCTGATCCTCGGCGTGGTCTCGCTCTACGTCGGCATGGTCCTCGTCGGCTACAACGAGGCCGATCCAGGCTGGTCCCACGCCTCGGACGTCGCCCGCGTCGCCAATCCGGGCGGGCGCTTCGGTGCCTGGCTGGCCGACCTCCTGCTTTACCTCTTCGGCATCTCCTCGTGGTGGTGGGTGGTCTTCCTCGGCTATAGCCTGCTGTGGGGCTTCCGCCGCCTCAAGAACCGCCTGGAGCTCGATCGGCGCTCCTTCATCTTTGTGATGATCGGCTTTCTGGTGGTGCTGATCACCAGCAGCGCGCTCGAATTCCTGCGTTTCCATTCCCATGGCGCTCCGGTACCGCTCGAGCCCGGCGGGCTGATCGGCATGGAGCTCGCCCAGTTCGTGCGGCGGAGCTTCGGCTTTACCGGCGGCACGCTGCTCCTGCTGGCGCTGCTGGCCACCGGCTTGTCGCTGTTCACCGGGGTGTCCTGGCTGGCGCTGATGGAGCGCATCGGCCTCGCCATCGAGCAGGCGGTGCTGGGCGTGCAGCAGGCCTGGCTGCGCTGGCAGGACCGCCGTGTCGGCCGCGAGGTGGCGCACAAGCGCGAGGAGGTGGTGCACACCCGGCGCAAGAAGGTCGAGAAGTCCGAGCCCGCGCCACTGCGCATCGAGCCGGCGGTGGTCGCCGTGCCGAAGTCCGAGCGGGTGGAGAAGGAGCGCCAGCAGACCCTGTTCCAGGATGCAGTGGAGGGGGTGATCCCGCCCGTCGCGTTGCTCGATCCTGCCAGCGGCGGCGTTGAGCCGCCGTCGCCGGAGTCGCTCGAGTTCACCTCGCGCCTGATCGAAACCAAGCTCGCCGACTTCGGCGTCGAGGTCAAGGTGCTCGCCGCCTACCCCGGCCCGGTGATCACCCGCTACGAAGTGGAGCCCGCCACCGGCGTCAAGGGCAGCCAGGTGGTCAACCTGGCCAAGGACCTCGCGCGTGCGCTGTCGCTGGTGTCGATCCGAGTGGTCGAGACCGTGCCGGGCAAGTCGTGCATGGCTTTCGAGCTGCCCAACCCGAAGCGCCAGATGGTGCGCCTGTCCGAGATCATCGGTTCGAAGGTCTATCAGGACGCGCATTCGCCGCTCACCGTGGTGCTGGGGAAGGACATCGGCGGTCAGCCGGTGGTTGCTGACCTCGCCAAGATGCCGCACCTGCTGGTTGCCGGCACCACCGGCTCGGGCAAGTCGGTGGGCATCAACGCGATGATCCTGTCGTTGCTCTACAAGAGCGAGCCCGATCGGGTGCGCCTGATCATGGTCGACCCGAAGATGCTCGAGCTGTCGATCTACGAGGGCATCCCCCACCTGCTCGCGCCGGTGGTCACCGACATGAAGCACGCCGCCAACGCGCTCAACTGGTGCGTGACCGAGATGGACAAGCGCTACAAGCTGATGGCTGCAGTCGGCGTGCGCAACCTCGCCGGCTTCAACAAGGCGGTGCAGGAAGCGCGCAAGGCCGAGAAGCCGCTCACCAATCCGTTCTCGATCAGCCCGGAGAACCCCGAGCCGCTCGAGCCCTTGCCCTACATCGTGGTGGTGGTCGACGAGCTCGCCGACATGATGATGGTGGTGGGCAAGAAGGTCGAGGAGCTGATCGCCCGCCTTGCGCAGAAGGCGCGCGCCGCCGGCATCCACCTCATCCTCGCCACCCAGCGCCCTTCGGTGGACGTCATCACCGGCCTGATCAAGGCCAACGTGCCCACGCGCATCGCCTTCCAGGTGTCGAGCAAGATCGACTCACGCACCATCCTCGACCAGATGGGCGCCGAGACCCTGCTCGGCATGGGCGACATGCTCTACCTGGCGCCCGGCACCGGCCTGCCGGTGCGGGTGCATGGCGCCTTCGTCGCCGACGAAGAAGTGCACAAGGTGGTCGATCACCTCAAGAAGATCGGCCCGCCCGACTACGTCGAGGGCATCCTGTCCGCGGCCGAGGACGATGTCGATGCCGCGCTCGGAGGCGGCGGGGATGGCGAGGACGGCGAGTCGGACGCGCTCTACGACCAGGCGGTGGAGATCGTCGTGAAGACGCGCCGGCCCTCGATCTCGCTGGTGCAGCGCCACCTGCGCATCGGCTACAACCGCGCCGCGCGCCTGATCGAGCAGATGGAGCGCGCCGGCCTGGTGTCGCCGATGGGCAGCAACGGCAACCGAGAAGTGATCGTTCCGGCCAAGGAGAGCGAATGATGCAGTTTCGTAGACGACCGGCCGCGTTGCTGCGTGGCGCGGTGGGCCTTGCGCTGGCGCTGGCAGCCCTCGGCGCGGCGGCGGGTGGTGTGCAGCAGCTGCGCGACTTCGTCGCCGGGGCACGCAGCGCCGAGGGCGAGTTCGAGCAGGTCGTCACTGCGCAGTCCGGGCGCCGTCCGCAGGAGGCCTCGGGCAGCTTCGCCTATGCCCGCCCGGGGCGTTTCCATTGGGAATACGATCGCCCCTATCGCCAGGTGCTGGTGGGTGACGGCAAGACCCTGTGGTCCTGGGATCCCGACCTCAACCAGGTGACCGTGCGCGCGATCGGCGAGGCGCTCGGCGCCACGCCGGCGGCGATCCTGTTCGGCAGCGGTGCGCTCGACGACAACTTCGAACTCGCCGACGCCGGCGAGCAGGACGGCCTGGCCTGGGCCGAGGCGCGCCCCAGGCAGACCGAGAGCGGCTTCGAGTCGCTGCGCATCGGCCTGGCCGACGGCCAACTGCGGCGCATGGAGATGCGCGACCACTTCGGCCAGACCACGGTGATCCGCTTCACCCGCCTGCGCGCCAACCCCGCGCTCGCCGAGGACCGCTTCCGCTTCGAGCCGCCCGCGGGCGCCGACGTGATCGGCGAGCTGCCC
>JAEUNQ010000280.1 GCA_016790365.1 Thauera sp.
TTTTCAGAGCTTGACCGGAAGATCGATCAATAGACGTCGTGCATCGTGTTGTACACGTTGAACTTGCCGGTCGGCGTGACGATGGCCGGGTCGGTGATCACCTTCTTGACCTTCAGCGTCTTGTCGTCGTAGATCACGATGGCCGACTGGTCGGTCTTGCCGCCCCACAGCGAGATCCAGACTTCGTCACCCGCTTCGTTGTACTCGGGCTGCACGGCACGACGGATCGCCTTGCTCTCGGGCAGACCCGAATCCTTGGCGACGTCGAGACGGACCGGCTCCTTCTTCAGGTCGGCCTTGTCGAACACGAACACCGCTTCGGCGAGCTCGCGCTCGGGGTTCATCGGCGCGTCGGCCCAGAAGTTCTTCGACTTCGGATGGGTCTTCACGAACAGGTTGCCGGCGCCCGGCATCTTCAGTTCCTGCACCACCTTCCAGTTGTTGGCCTTGTACTTGGCGAACTTGGGATCGTCGGAAGGCGTGGAGATGAGCGACACCACGGCGTCGCCCAGGTGACCGGTCGACCAGACCGGGCCGAATTCCGGATGGACGAAGTTGGCGCCACGACCCGGGTGCGGGATCTTGGCGGTGTCGACCAGCGCGGCGAGCTTGCCCGTCTTGGTGTCGACTGCGGCGACCTTGTTCGAGGCGTTGGCGGCAACCATGAAGTAACGGCCCGAAGCATCCCAGCCGCCGTCATGCAGGAACTTGGCCGACTCGATCGTGGTGGTCTTCAGGTTGGCGATGTCGCTGTAGTCCACCAGCAGGATCATGCCGGTTTCCTTGACGTTGACCACCCACTCCGGCTTGGTCAGCGAGGCCACGATGGAGGCCACGCGCGGCTCGGGGTGATAGTCGCCATCGACGGTGTTGCCGCGGGTCGAGACGATCTTCATCGGCTCGAGCGTCTCGCCGTCCATGATCGAGTACTGGGGCGGCCAGTAGGTGCCACCGATCAGGTACTTGTCCTCGTAGCCCTTGAACTTGGAGGTGTCGACCGAACGCGCATCCGAACCCAGGCGCACGGTGGCGACCGTGGTGGGCTCTTCGTAGAACATGTCGATGATGGTGGTCAGGCCGTCACGACCGACGGTGTAGACATAGCGACCCGAAGCCGACAGGCGCGAGATGTGCACCGCGTAGCCGGTATCTAGGATCTTCCAGATCTTGTGGGTGTCGCCATCGACCAGGGCGAGCTTGCCCGCGTCGCGCAGCGTGATCGCGAACACGTTCTTCAGGTTGACCTTGTTCATCTGCTTGGTCGGACGCTTGTCAACCGGAACGAGCAGCTTCCAGCTGTCCTTCATGTCCTTGAGCGAGAACTCGGGCGGGATCGGCGGCTCGACCTGGATGTAGCGCGCCATCAGGTTGATCTCTTCCTTGGTCAGGATGTCGTCATAGTTGACCATCCCGCCCTCGGTGCCGTACGAGATGATCTTCTCGAGACGCTCGGTGCCGAGCTTGAGGGTGCCGCCTTCCAGCTTGCTGCCATCCGGCGCAGTCTTGGTCCAGTGCGGCTCGAGGTTCTTGCCGGTGGCGCCCTTGCGCAGCACGCCGTGGCAACCTGCACAGCGCTCGAAATAGATCAGCTTGCCCTTCTCCATCTCCTCGGCGGACAGCTTGGGAGCATCCGCAGCCCAGGCGCTACTCATCGCCAGAGGCAGCACCGCCATGGCAAGCGCCGATCCGATCAAACCTTTCTTTTGCATAGCCCTCTCCTTACACGACACGGGATGTGAAACAACATTGCGATGGCAGTATGGTTTTTCCGGGCCAGCCCCATCCTTGATGTGAATTAATTTTCCACATGATCGCCAAGGATAAAGTTCGGGGACGCCGGAAGGACGCGACCATGCGCCCGCCCGAGGAATTCGACGTGTCTTGGACAAGCGTATTCCGGCCCCTGGCGGAACCCATTTTTCGCCCTCACGGAATTTCCGGGACGGCGCTGGAGCCCACATCATGCAGGCAGGAACCTTTCGATCGGATGCTTCGCCGGCAGGCGCGGGCAAGCCGCGTGCCCTTCGCGCCAGTCGCGCCGCCTTGCCGCCGCGCGGCACCCCGGAGGCGACCGACGAGCGACCGAGACCCGTCCGCGCGCCTCGCCACGGCAAGGTCCATCTCGTCGGAGCCGGCCCGGGCGACCCCGATCTGCTCACGGTCAAGGCGTTGCGCCTGATCACCGGTGCGGAGGTCGTCGTCTACGACCACCTCGTCGGCGAGGCCGTGGTCGCGCTGATCCCGCCCGCCGCCCGCCGTCTCTACGCCGGCAAGGAAGCGGGAAACCACGCCCTGGCCCAGCATGAGATCAACCGCCTGCTGGTCGAGCTCGCGAGCGAGGGGCACGACGTGGTCCGGCTCAAGGGCGGCGATCCCTTCATCTTCGGCCGCGGCGGCGAGGAAATGCGCGCTCTTCTCGACGCGGGCATCGAGTGCGAGATCGTTCCCGGCATCACCGCGGCGGCGGGGGCGGCCTCGGCCACCGGCATTCCGCTCACTCACCGCGAGCACGCGCAGACCCTCGTGTTCGCCACGGGCCATCTCAAGGACGACACGGTCGAGCTCGACTGGCCGGCGCTCGCCCGCCCGCGCCAGACGGTGGTGATCTACATGGGCCTGGGCGCGCTCGAGATCATCTGTACGCAGATGATTGCCCACGGCCTGGCGGCACACACGCCGGCGGCGGTGATCCACGCCGCCACCACGCCGCGCCAGTGCGGCGTGCATGCGACGCTGGCGAGCCTGCCGGGGGCGGTGCGCGCCGCGGGCATCCGCGCACCGGCACTGATCATGATCGGCGACGTGGTCTCGCTCGATCCGGGGCTCGTGCTCGCTGCCTCAGCGGCAGCGGGCTGAAGTGCCCGCTCCCGGGTAAAATGTCGCATTCGACGCGTCCCCGGGGGCAGGCATGGCAGAAGAGAACGAGTTCTTTCGTCCGATCCGGGAGATCGAACAGCGCCAGGTAGTCAGTTGCAGTGCCGACGACGTGCTGGTCGAGATCGTCGGCCGCATGCGCGAGATGAGCATCTCCTGCGTGGTCGTCGTCGAGGGCGAGCATCCACGCGCAATCCTCACCGACCGCGACCTGCGCAACAAGGTGATCGCCGCCGGCCGTGATCCGGCGGGGCTCAGGGTCCGCGACGTGATGAGCGCGCCGGTGATCACGATCGGTGAGGACGACGTGCTCTACGAGGCGCTCTACCGCATGTCGCGCCACGGCATCCACCGCCTCGTGGTGGTCGATCGCAAGGGCGCGCTCGCCGGCATCGTCACCGTCACCGACCTGCTCCGCCTGCAGGCCCATTCGCCGCACCAACTCGTCCTCGACATCGAGAAGGCGGACTCGATCGACACCCTGCGCGAGTTGCACCAGCGCATCCAGAAGCTGATCGTGCACCTGGCCGGCACCGGCATCGCGATCCGCGACACGGTGAAGCTGATCGCCAACCTCAACGACCAGGTGCTGATCCGCCTCATCGACCTGCTGCGCCGCGACCGCTACCCCGATCTCACCGCGGACTTCACCTTCGTGGTCATGGGCAGCGAGGGCCGCAGCGAGCAGACGCTGTCGACCGACCAGGACAACGCGATCATCTTCGCCGACACGGTGCAGGGCGAGGAGCTGGCCCGGCTCGAGGCGTTCTCCAACGACCTCATCGAGGCGCTGATCTCGATCGGTGTGCCGCCCTGCCCCGGCGGCATCATGGCGCGCAACCCCGCCTGGCGGCGCAGCCTGACTGCCTGGCGGCGCGAGCTCACGCAGTGGCTGTCCGCACCGACGCCGGAGCATGTGATGACCGGCAGCATGTTCATGGACCTGCGTCCGCTCTACGGGCGGCGCGAGCTCGCCGACACCCTGCGCGAGCATGCATTGCACCACATGAGCCAGGAGCAGGGTTTCCTCGTGCGGATGGCGCAGAACATGGTCAACTTCGCCCCGCCGCTGGGCTGGTTCGGCCGCATCAAGGTGGAGAAGTCCGGCGAGCACCGCGGCGAGGTCGACCTCAAGAAGGCCGGGATATTCGCCATCACCGACGGCATCAAGGCGCTGGCCATGGAGGCGCGCCGACTCGACGGCAGCACGCACGACCGCATGGAGGCGCTGGTCGATGCGGGCGTGCTCAAGCCCGAGCAGGTTGCGGACCTGCGCGCGGCCTTCGACTTCCTGGTGCGGATGCGCCTGCGCGGCCAGGTCGAGGCCCTGCGCGCCGGGCGCAAGCCGGGCAACTTCATCGCGCTCGACCAGTTGAACGCGATGCAGCAGGGCGAGCTGCGCCTCGCCTTCGAGGGCGTCGCCAGCTTCCAGTCCTTCATCCAGCAGCACTTCAAGCTGCAGCTGCTGCGCAACTGAAGGCCGCCGCGCCACGGCCGGCGTGGCGGCGTCAGTCCTCGATCAGCTGTCGATGCACCAGCACCGCCGTGGCGCGCGGGCGCACGGCACAGCCGCGCGCCTCGAGGTAGGCGCGCGTGAAGGCGGCGCCGAACAGCAGGATCAGCGACGAATAGTTCACCCACAGCAGCAGCATCACGAGCGATCCCGCCGCGCCATAGGTGGACGCCGTCGCGGTGGTCGACAGATAGATGGCGATCAGCGCACGCCCGAGCGCGAACAGCAGCGCGGTGACGAAGGCGCCCGGCAGCACGTCCCGCCAGCGCAGCACCACGTCTGGCAGAACGCGAAAGATGGTGGCGAAGAGCAGGGTCACCACCAGCAATGCGATCGCCCAATCGAGCCCGATGATCACGCCCACGGGCACCGGCAGCCAATCCTGCGCAAAGGTGACGAGCGCGCGCACCAGAATGCTGAGCGAGAGCGACACCAGCAGCACGAAGCCGATGCCGAGCACCACCGCGAGCGAGAGCAGGCGAGTCTTGAGATAGATGAACACGCTGCTGCGCGTGGGCCGCGGCGCCACGCCCCAGATCGCATTGAGCGCGTTCTGCATCTGGGTGAACACCGTGGTCGCGCCGAACAACATCGCGCCGAACCCCGCGACGGTGGGCAACAGGCCGCTGTGCTGGATGCGGCTGTTCTGGACCGCGGTCTGGATGGTCGCGGCCGCCTCCGGGCCGATCGCCACCTCGAGCTGCTCGGCGATCCGCCCCTCGGCCGCGCTCTCGCCGAGCACCAGGCCGACCACGGTGACCGCCACGATGACCACCGGAGCCACCGAGAAAACGGTGAAGAAGGCGAGCGCTGCGGCATGGACGAAGACCTGAGCCTCCAGCCAGAGCCTTACGGTGGCCCGGATCACGGCGGACCAGTACTTCAGCAGCGTCGGACGGGATTCTGTCATGGCCACATGTTAACGCCATTGCCCGGACGCTGCCTCCCGCCGGTCGCCTTCAGCTCACTCCCACTCGATCGTCGCCGGCGGCTTGCCCGAAATGTCGTAGACCACGCGGTTGATGCCGCGCACCTCGTTGATGATGCGGTTACTGACCTTGCCGAGCAGGCTGTGCGGCAGCTCGGCCCAGTGCGCGGTCATGAAGTCCTGCGTCTGCACCGCGCGCAACGCCACGACGTACTCGTAGGTGCGGCCGTCCCCCATCACGCCCACGCTCTTCACCGGCAGGAAGACCGCGAAGGCCTGGCTGGTCTTGTCGTACCAGTCGGCGGCGCGCAGCTCGTCGATGAAGATCGCATCAGCGCGGCGCAGCAAGTCGGCGAAGTCCTGGCGCACCTCGCCGAGGATGCGCACGCCCAGGCCCGGCCCCGGGAAGGGGTGGCGATAGACCATGTCGTGCGGCAGGCCAAGCGCCACCCCGAGCTCGCGCACCTCGTCCTTGAACAGGTCGCGGAGCGGCTCGAGGAGCTTGAGTCCGAGCGTCTCGGGCAGGCCGCCGACGTTGTGGTGGCTCTTGATGGTGTGCGCCTTCTTGCTCTTGGCGCCGCCGGACTCGATCACGTCGGGGTAGATCGTGCCCTGGGCGAGCCATTTCGCGTTCGGGAGCTTCTTCGCCTCGGTCTGGAAGACCTCGACGAACTCGCGGCCGATGATCTTGCGCTTCTGCTCGGGGTCGGTGACGCCCTTCAGATGCCCCATGAACTGCTCGGTCGCGTCGACATGCACGACCTTGGCGTGCAGCCGGCCGGCGAACATTTCCATGACGAGCTTGCCTTCGTTGAGGCGCAGCAGGCCGTGGTCGACGAACACGCAGGTGAGCTGGTCGCCGATCGCGCGGTGGATCAGCGCCGCCGCCACCGAGGAGTCCACGCCGCCCGACAGGCCGAGGATGACCTCCTCGTCGCCCACCTGCTCGCGGATCTTCGCGACCGCCTCGGCGATGTAGTCCGGCATGTTCCAGTCATGGCCGCAGCCGCAGATCTCGTGCACGAAGCGCCCGATCATCTCCTTGCCCTTGATCGTGTGCGTGACTTCAGGGTGGAACTGCACTCCGTAGAAGCCGCGCGCCTCGTCGGCCATCGCCGCGATCGGGGTCGACTCGTTGCTGCCGATGACCTTGAAGCCCGGCGGCAGCTCGGTGACCTTGTCGCCGTGGCTCATCCACACGTCGAGCAGGCCGTGGCCTTCGGCGTTGCTGCGGTCCTCGATGCCGGCGAACAGCTTCGAGTGCCCGCGTGCGCGCATCTCGGCGTAGCCGAACTCGCGCTTGGCCGAGCTCTCGACCTTGCCGCCGAGCTGGCTGGCCATGGTCTGCATGCCGTAGCAGATGCCCAGCACCGGCACCCCGAGTTCGAACACCGCCTGCGGCGCGCGCCAGTCCTCGGCCTCGTAGACCGAGTTGGGGCCACCGGACAGGATCACGCCCTGGGCGCCGAAATCACGCACGAACTCGTCCGAGACGTCGAAGGGATGCAGCTCGCAGTACACCTGCTGCTCGCGCACGCGGCGCGCGATGAGCTGGGAGACCTGGGAGCCGAAATCGAGGATGAGGATCTTCTGGTGGGCCATGGGGCGGGAATC
>JAEUNQ010000362.1 GCA_016790365.1 Thauera sp.
GTCTTGATCTCCGATTCGTTCACGCCAAGTTGCTCAGCGACGATCTTCTTGACGCGCTGTTCGATGTTCTCCATGAACCAACTCCTTCCTGAGGGTGACAGGTGAATGTAAAAAGCCGGCGTATTCTACCAAAACGCCGCAGAACCGCTATCCCGACGCGAATCAGGACATGTACATGCCGCCATTCACGTGCAGGGTGGTGCCCGTCACGTAGGCGGCAGCGGGGGAAGCGAGGAAAGCCACGGCGCCGGCGATTTCTTCCGGACGACCGAGGCGACCCAGCGCGATGTTGCCGAGCAGGGCGTCGCGCGCAGCCTCGGGCAGCGCACGCGTCATGTCGGTGTCGATGAAACCGGGGGCGACGCAGTTGACCGTGATGTTGCGGCTGCCGAGCTCGCGCGCCAGCGCGCGCGTCATGCCCGCCACACCCGCCTTGGCCGCGGCGTAGTTGGCCTGGCCCGGGTTGCCGGAACTGGCCACCACCGAGGTGATGTTGATGATGCGGCCGCCGCGCGCCTTCATCATGCCGCGCATCACCAGCTTGCTCATGCGGAAGACGGCGCGCAGGTTGGTGTCGAGCACCGCATCCCACTCTTCGTCCTTCATCCGCATGGCGAGGTTGTCACGGGTGATGCCGGCATTGTTCACGAGGATGCCGACCGCGCCGAAGCGCTTCTCGATGTCGCCGACCAGCGCCTCGCAGGCGGCGGCATCGGTCACGTTCAACGCCATGCCGGCCCCCGGGATGCCGGCCTCTGCGAGGGCGCTGCCGATATCGGTGGCGCCCGCGTCGGAGGTGGCGGTCCCGACCACCGTGGCGCCCAGGCGGCCGAGTTCGAGTGCAACCGCGCGACCGATGCCGCGCGACGCGCCGGTGACCAGCGCGACCTGGCCTTCGAGCGAGAAACTCATGTCTTACCTCACCGCCGCAATGGCTTGTTCGAGGCTCGCCGCGTCGTGCGCCGAGCCTCCTTCGACTTCCTTGGCGATGCGCTTGGTCATGCCGGCGAGCACCTTGCCGGGCCCGCATTCGATGACGTGGCTCATCCCGCGCGCCGCCATGGCCTGCACGAGCTCGATCCAGCGCACCGGCGAATAGGCCTGGCGCACCAGGGCATCGCGGATCTTCTCCGGATCATCGTAGACCGCGACGTCGACGTTGTTGATGACGTCGATCTCCGGCTTGCCGATCTTCACGCCGGCGAGGCGCTCGGCCAGGCGCTCGGCCGCCGGGCGCATCAGCGCGCAGTGGAACGGCGCCGACACGGGCAACAGCACGGCACGCTTGGCCCCCTTGGCCTTGGCGATATCGCTCGCGCGCTCGACTGCAGCCTTGGCGCCGGCAATCACGATCTGCCCCGGCGCGTTGAGGTTGGCCGCCTCGACCACCTGCCCCTGCGCAGCCTCGGCGCAGGCCGCGTGCACCGCGTCGGGCTCCAGGCCCATCACCGCGGCCATCGCCCCTTCTCCCGCCGGCACGGCTTCCTGCATGGCCTGCGCGCGGAAGCGCACCAGCGGCACGGCGTCGTCGAAGGCCATCGCACCCGCGGCGACCAGCGCCGAGTATTCGCCCAGGCTATGGCCGGCAACCAGCGCCGGCTTGGCGCCGCCCGCAGCCAGCCAGGCACGCCAGGCGGCAACGCCGGCGGTCAGCATCAGCGGCTGGGTGTTGACGGTGAGCGCAAGGCGCTCTGCAGGTCCGTCGCAGACCATCGCCCAGAGGTCCTCGCCGAGCGCCTCGGAGGCCTCCGCGAAGGTGTCACGGATGACGGCGGACTCGCCGTAGGCGGCCATCATGCCGACCGACTGTGAACCCTGGCCGGGAAAAACCAGCGCAAAAGCCATGCTGTTCTCCGCTTGTGTCAAAAGTGGGAAATCGGGAAACGAAGCTCAGAAATCGATCAGGGCGGCGCCCCAGGTGAAGCCGCCGCCGACGCCCTCGAGCACGATGCGATGACCCGGACGCAGGAGGCGGGTGCGCACCGCCTCGTCGAGCGCGAGCGGAATCGACGCCGCCGACGTGTTGCCGTGGTGGTCCAGCGTGGTCACCACGCGCTCCATCGGCACGCCGAGCCGCTTCGCGGTCGCCTGGATGATGCGGATGTTGGCCTGGTGCGGGATCAGCCAGTCGATGCTGGAGGCCTGCACACCGGCGGCATCGAGCACCTCGTTGGCCACGTCGCCGAGCACCTTGACCGCGAACTTGAACACGGCCTGGCCGTCCATGCGCAGGAAGGGATCGCCGATCACCTGGCCGGAGGCCACGCCGCCAGGCACGCACAGGATGGGGTGGTGGCTGCCATCGGCATGCAGTGCCGAGGCGAGGATGCCAGGACGCTCGGAGGCCTCGAGCACGACCGCGCCCGCGCCATCGCCAAAGAGCACGCAGGTTCCGCGGTCGGACCAGTCGAGGATGCGCGAGAACACCTCGGCGCCGATCACCAGCGCGCGCTTGTTGCTGCCCGAGCGGATGAACTTCTCGGCGACGCTGAGCGCGTAGATGAAGCCGCTGCACACCGCCTGCACGTCGAACGCGGCGCCGCCGTTGCGGATGCCGAGCTTGGACTGCACCAGCGCCGCGGTGCTGGGGAAGATGTAGTCGGGCGTCGAGGTCGCGACGATGATGAGGTCGATGTCCTCGGGCTCGCATCCTGCAGCCTCGATCGCGCGCTCGGCCGCCACGCGGGCGAGGTCGCTCGCGCCCATGTCGGCGGCGGCGAGGTGGCGGCTGCGGATCCCGGATCGGCTGACGATCCACTCGTCCGAAGTATCGATACCGCGCTTGACCAGGTCGTCGTTGCTGACCGGCTCGCCGGGCAGGAAGCTGCCGGTACCGGCAATCCGTGCATAGATCATGCCTTCACCTCATTCATGCTTGCCATGCGTTCGGAGATGCGCTCGATGAGCCGGTTCGAGGCGGCCTCGGCCGCGCGCGAAAGCGCATTGCCGAATGCGAGCACGTCTGCCGAACCGTGGCTCTTGAGGACCACGCCACGCAGGCCGAGCAGCGGCGCGCCGTTGTAGAGCCGGTGATCGACCCGCTTCTTGAAGCGCTTGAGCACCGGCATCGCTGCCACCGCGAGGACCTTGGTGAACAGCGTGCGCTTGAACTCCTGCTTCAGGAAGGCGCCGACCATCTGCGCAAGACCCTCGGAGGTCTTCAGCGCGACGTTGCCGACGAAGCCGTCGCAGACGACCACATCCACCGTGCCCTCGTAGATATCGTTGCCCTCGACGTTGCCGTGGAAGTTGAGCCCGCTGTTCCTGAGCAACTCGCCCGCTTCCTTGACGACGTCGTTGCCCTTGATGACTTCCTCGCCGATGTTGAGCAGGCCGACGCTCGGCCGGTCCTTGTGCTCGATCGCCGCGACCAGCATCGCGCCCATCACGCCGAACTGGAGCAGGTGCTCGGCGCTGCAATCGACGTTGGCACCGAGGTCGAGCACATAAGTGTGGCCTTTCATCGAAGGCAGCACGGTGGCGATCGCGGGGCGGTCGATGCCCGGCAGGGTCTTCAGCACGAAGCGCGAGATCGCCATCAGCGCGCCGGTGTTGCCCGCAGAGACGGCCGCATTCGCCTCGCCCGCCTTGACGAGGTCGACCGCGACGCGCATCGACGAATCCTTCTTGTTGCGCATGGCGATCGCGGGCGGATCGTCCATGGCGACGACCTCTGAGGCGGCGCGCACGCGGATGCGGGCACCGAACTCGGAGGTCGCGTTGCCGAGCAGGGGCGTGATCGCCTCCTCCCGCCCGACGAGGATCGCGCTGGCCTGGGGATGGCTGCGCAAGAATTCCAGCGCGGCAGGCACGGTCACGACCGGGCCGTGATCGCCACCCATGCAGTCGATCGCAATGGTGACACCCATCGGATTCTCGCGTGATTACAGGTTTTGGGGGCCGGAAAAAAGGCGGCGCCGGCGCGATGCGCCCGACGCCGCCCTTCTGGATTCAGGCAGCAGGATTACTCGCCCTTGCCCTTGGCAACCTTCTTGCCACGATAGAAGCCGCTCGGGCTCACGTGGTGGCGCAGGTGGGTTTCGCCGGTGGTGGGCTCGACGGCCAGCGCCGGACCGGTGAGGAAGTCGTGTGCACGGTGCATGCCACGCTTGGACGGGGACTTCTTGTTCTGCTGAACGGCCATGAGTAAAGCTCCTAAAACAAATATCGCGCCTAGTTCGCGCTGTGACTGCCTCGCAGCGACGCCAGCGCAGCGAAAGGCGATTCCTTCGACGCACCGCCTTCGGGCTGCGGCGCATCACAAACCTGGTGTCGCGGGGCGATCGGCAGGGCGAGCAGGATCTCGTCCTCCACCAGCGCGAGCACATCGAGCTCGCCATCCAGCTCGATCGCATCGACCCTGTCATCCTCGAGTTCTTCCTCGGGGATCGGCTGCCCGGAGCGAACCGGCTGCAGCACGGAGTCGACGTCGACCTGCCACGCCATCCCGCCGAGACAGCGCTGGCAGCAGAGCTGCAGCTCTCCCTCGACCGTCAGGTGCAGCCTTGGCTCGAGCGCTTCGACGCCTTCAGCCATCGACCCCTCGATCCTCCAGGACACCTGCCCGGCGGACGACGCGAGCGCATCCGACAGGCGCATCAGGTCCGCGACTGCAGACACGCCTTCCAGCGTGCGCGCATCCGCGGCAAATCGAAACGGGTCGGGGATGATCCTGGATGGATCGCCATGTTGCGACATAAGCCGTGCATGATAATATTTTTCGGATCCGCCTGTAAAGGCTTCATTCGGTTCGGGAAGCACGCCAAGCCGGACCCCTCCACCTCAGCCCGGCCGCGCGAAGCCCCTCGGCCAAGCACCAGCCAGTCGCCCGCGCACAGAACCCATGAAGATCGTCCTCGCCTCCACCTCCGCCTACCGCAGGATGCTGCTCGAGCGCCTGCAACTACCCTTCGAGACCGACCGCCCGGAAACCGACGAATCGCCACTCCCGGGCGAACCCCCCGCCGCCACCGCCGAACGCCTCGCCCTCGAAAAAGCGCGCGCGGTCGCCGCGCGCTGGCCCGGCGCGCTGATCATCGGCTCGGACCAGGTCGCCCACCTCGACGACGAGGTCTTCGGCAAGCCGGGCACCGAGGCGCGCGCGATCGTGCAACTGCAGCGCATGCGAGGACAGACGGTGGTCTTCCACACCGCGCTCGCCCTGCTCGACACCCGCAGCGGCCTCGCGCAGATCGAAGGTGTGCCGACCCGTGTGCGCTTCCGCGACCTCACCGACGAGGAGATCCGCCGCTACGTCGAGCGCGAACGCCCGCTCGACTGCGCGGGCAGCGCCAAGTCCGAAGGACTGGGCATCACCCTGCTCGATGCGATGAGCGGCGACGACCCCACCGCGCTGATCGGCCTGCCGCTGATCGCACTCTCGCGCATGCTGCGCGCGGCCGGGGTGCCGCTGCCGTGAGCGACGCCAAGCCGCAGCGCGGCAGCCTCTACCTCGTACCCGTCGCGCTCGGCGAACACACGCCGTGGGCACAGTTCCTTCCAGCGCAGGCGCAGGTCATCGCCGCCGGCCTGCGCCACTTCGTGGTCGAGACGGCGCGCGCCGCGCGCGCCCACCTCAAGCAGCTCGACTATCCCCACCCGCTGCGCGAGACCGACATCCGCGAACTGCCCGCCGAGGCCGCCGACGCGGCTCTCGACGCCCTGCTCACGCCCGCGCTCGCCGGCGCCGACCTCGGCCTGCTCTCGGACGCTGGCTGCCCGGCGGTGGCCGACCCCGGCGCACGCCTGGTGGCGCGCGCACACGCCCTCGGCCTCCGCGTCGTGCCGCTGGTCGGCCCCTCCTCCATCCTGCTCGGGCTGATGGGCTCGGGCCTCAACGGCCAGAGCTTCGCCTTCCACGGCTACCTGCCGGTGGCCGAGGGCGAGCGCGACACTGCGCTGCGCGCACTCGAGGACGAGTCGCGCAAGCTCGGGCGCACGCAGATCTTCATCGAGACGCCTTACCGCAACGAGCGCATGTTCGAAGCGCTGCTGCGCACGCTGAAGCCCGAAACCCGGCTGTGCGTGGCGTGCGAGCTCAACACCGCGAGCGAATTCCTCCTCACCCGCCCGGTGCACGAGTGGAAGACGGGCGCACGCCCCGCCCTCGCCCGCCGCCCCGCGCTCTTCCTGCTGCTGGCCTGATCGTCGCTGCGCAACTCAGGCGTTGGCGAGCAACCAGCCGGCGAGCTCGCCCGGCGTGCGCACGCAGGCGAGCGGGGATTCCGCCACCAGCACCTCCACCGGATGCGCGCCGAAGCCCACCGCCAGCCCGGCGGTGCGCGCGTTCTTCGCCATCTGCAGGTCGTGGGTGGTGTCGCCGATCATCAGGGTGCGCTCCGGCGCCGCGCCGAGCTCGTCCATGAGCTCTTCGAGCATGGCCGGATGCGGCTTAGAGAAGCACTCGTCGGCGCAGCGCGTGGCGTGGAAGTAGCGCTCCAGCCCGGTGTGACCGAGCGCGCGATTCAGGCCCACGCGGCTCTTGCCGGTGGCGACCGCGAGCAGGTGGCCGCGCCCGGCGAGCGCGTCGATCAGCGCATCGACGCCCTCGAAGAGGCTCAGCTCGTGGTCCGAAGACAAATAGTGGTGGCGATAGCGCTCGACCATGCGCGGATAATCCGCTTCCTCGAGCTCGGGGATCGCGTGGCGCAGCGCGTCGCCCAGGCCGAGGCCGATCACGTAGCGCGCACGCTCCTCGGGCGGCGGGGGCAGGTCGAGGTCGCGCGCCGCGGCCTGCATCGCGCGCACGATGGCGGCGGCAGAATCCATCAGGGTGCCGTCCCAGTCGAAGACGATGAGGTCGAAACGTTCAGCCATGTCTTTTCTCCGCGGCATCGAGCCGGTCGAGGAAGGATTGCAGGTCCGCGGGCAGCGGCGACTCGAAGGCGAGCGGCGCGCCGGTGAGCGGGTGGGCGAAACGCAGCTGCGCCGCGTGCAGGAACATGCGCCGCAAGCCCTCGCCCTCGAGGCGCTTGTTGAGCGCGAAATCTCCGTACTTGTCGTCGCCGCACAGCGCGAAGCCGAGGTGGGCGAGATGCACCCGGATCTGATGGGTGCGCCCGGTCTTGAGTTCCACCTCGAGCAGGCTGTAGTCGTGCCAGCGCCGCACGAGGCGCACGATGCTGTGCGCCGCCTTGCCCTCGTCGGCCACGCGCACGCGGCGCTCACCCTCGGCGGTCAGGTACTTGAACAGCGGCGCCTTGACGTGCTGCAGCGGGTTCGACCAGCGCCCCGGCACCAGGGTCAGGTAGCGCTTCTGCACGGCCCCCTCGCGCATCATGTCGTGCAGCGCGGTGAGCGCCGAGCGTCTCTTCGCCACGATCAACAAGCCGGAGGTCTCGCGGTCGAGCCTGTGCGCGAGTTCGAGCATGCGCAGCTCCGGTCGCTGCACGCGCAGCTGCTCGATCACGCCGTAGCTCACCCCGCTGCCGCCATGAACCGCCTTGCCGGAAGGCTTGTCGATGACGAGCAGCGCGTCATCCTCATACACCACCGGCAGCGGCTTGCCCGCCGGCGCGGGTGCGGCGTGGGTCGGCTCGGCGATGCGGATCGGCGGGATGCGCACCTCGTCGCCTTCCTGCAGGCGGTAGGTCTGCTGCACCCGGCGTCCATTCACCCGCACCTCGCCGCTGCGCAGGATGCGATAGATGTGGCTCTTGGGTACGCCCTTGGCGATGCGCAGGAGGTAGTTGTCGATGCGCTGGCCCGCCGCCGCCTCGTCGATGCGTTCGTGGCGAACCGCGATCGCTTTGCCTTCAATCGTCGTCATGAAATATACTTTCGCGCGGTTGAACCGGTCGCTGCC
>JAEUNQ010000003.1 GCA_016790365.1 Thauera sp.
CAGGGCGACCGCGGCGAACAGCAGGGCCACCCCGCCGCCGACCAGCATCAGACGTTTGCTACGGGCTTTCATGTTTCCGACTCCATGGCGGGCATCGTGCCTTCGCCGTTACGCTTGCCTGCATCCTTGCCCACCGCGCGACGCCAGCGCAGCAGGCGGCGGGTGGTGTCCTTCCGACGCTGGAACACCAGCACGAGTTCCAGCGCGATCAACGCGAAGGTGAGGCCGTAGCTGCCCCACACGAAAAAGGCGGCGCCGCCCATGTCCCAGAATGCGGACCAGCTCTCCCACTGCTGCATCAGGCACGACCTCCAGCGGTTTGCGAAAGCTTCCCGGCGCGCTCCAGCTCGGTGCCGACCCACTCGGTGTGGCGCTCGCGCTCGAGGATCATCGGCCGCACCCTCCACAGCACCACGGCGAGCGTGTAGGCCCAGGACGCGAAGGCCATCACCAGCATGCCGGCGAGCATGGTGGTGGCCATGGACGGCGCCTTGGTGAGGCTCACCGAGGCGCCCTGGTGCAGGGTGTTCCACCACTGCACCGAGAAGTAGATGATCGGCACGTTGACCGCGCCGACCAGCGCGATGATCGCGCCCGCGCGGTCGGCGCGGCGCGGATCCTCGATGGCGCGGGTGAGCGCGATGAAGCCGAAGTAGAGGAAGAGCAGCAACAGCTGCGAGGTCAGGCGCGCGTCCCACACCCAGTAGGCGCCCCAGGTGGGCTTGCCCCACAGCGCGCCGGTCCACAGCGCGACGAAGCAGAACATCGCACCGGTGGGGGCGAGCGCCTGGCTCATCACGAAGGACAGGCGCGTGTTCATGATCAGCCCGACCGCCGACCAGAAGGCCATGACCAGATAGATGAACATCGACATCCAGGCCGCCGGCACGTGGATGAAGATCACCCGATAGACCTGGCCCTGGGTGGCGTCGGTGGGGGCGACGAAGAAGCCGATCCACAGCCCGATCGCGGTGAGGAGGACTGCGATCGCCGCGAACCAGGGTGCGAGACGACCGGCGAGGGGGTAGAAATTCTGCGGCGCAGCAAACCGCAGCAGACTGCGACCGCGTTCGGGATTCGTCATGCTTCGAGGCTTCGCTTTCTCGGTCCGCCACACCCGCACGGGGCGCGGCTGGGTATCAATCGGTTGAAATTCTCAGGGCTGCCGCGCACGCCACCGGAGCCAGCGCGAGCGCCCCCGCCAAACCGCCGCCGAGCAGGAGCAGATGGGCGGCGGCACCGCTGCCAGACAGCTCGGCCTCCACGGCACCGGCACCGAAGATCAGCACCGGGACGAAGAGCGGCAGCACCAGCAAGGCCAGCAGCATGCCTCCACCGCGCAGGCCGAGGGTCAGCGCCGCACCGACCGCACCAAGCAATGCGAGGATCGGCGTGCCGAGGAGCAAACTTAGTATCAGCACGGGCAGGCCGCCTTGTTCGAGGTCAAGCAGGAGCCCCATGGCCGGCGCCACCGCGACCACCGGCAGGCCGGTGCTGAGCCAGAACGCCAGGACCTTGGCCATCACCCACAGCGCAGCCGGTTCGCTAGACAGGAGCAGTTGCTCGAGAGTTCCGTCGATGTAGTCCTGCGCGAACAGGCGGTGCAGCGACAGCAGGCAGGCGAGGAGTGCGGCGACCCACAGCACGCCGGGCGCGATCGCGCGCAGCTGGTTGGGCTCGGCGCCGACACCGAAGGGGAACAGGCACACCACGATGATGAAGAAGGCGAGCGTGACCAGCACATCTGCGCGCCCGCGCCAGGCCAGCAGCAGGTCGCGCCGCAGCACGGCGAGGAAGGTGCTCAGCATGCGAAGACTCCGACGTCGAGCACCTCGGGCGGACGCGCGAAGGGCGCGTCCTGGTGGGTGGTGAGCATCACCATGCCGCCCGCGTCGCAGTGCTGCGAGAGCGTGGCGGCGAGATCGGCGACCGCGCGCACGTCGAGTGCGGTGAAGGGTTCGTCGAGCACCCACAGCGGGCGGGCGCCGGACAGGAACAGCCGCGCCAGGCCCACGCGGCGGCGCTGGCCCTGCGACAGCACGCGCGCCGGCAGGTCGAGCTGGTCGGCCAGCCCGATGCGCTGCAGGGCCTGCACGCAGTCGTCCTCATCCACCGCGTCGCCGGCTGCGGCGCAGGCGAAGCGCAGGTTCTCGAGCGGGCTCAGGAGGTCGTTGAGCGCGGCGGCGTGGCCGAGGTAGAGCAGGTCGCCGTGGAAGGCCTCGCGCGCGCGCCGGATCGACTCGCCGCGCCAGCGGATCTCGCCGGCCTCGGGCAGCGCCAGCCCGGTGACCAGGCGCAGCAGGCTGGTCTT
>JAEUNQ010000024.1 GCA_016790365.1 Thauera sp.
ACGCCTTTCCTCCCCACAACGGTAGATCATGGCCGGAACCACCCTGCTCGCACTCATCGACGACATCGCCACCCTCCTGGACGACGTCGCCACCATGACCAAAGTCGCCGCCAAGAAGACCGCCGGCGTGCTCGGCGACGACCTCGCCCTCAACGCCCAGCAGGTCACCGGCGTGCAGGCCAGCCGCGAGCTGCCGGTGGTGTGGGCGGTGGCCAAGGGCTCGCTGGTGAACAAGGCCATCCTGGTGCCGGCGGCGCTGCTGATCAGCTGGCTGGCGCCGTGGCTGATCACCCCGCTGCTGATGCTCGGCGGCGCCTTCCTGTGCTTCGAGGGCTTCGAGAAGCTCGCGCACAAGTTCCTGCACTCGAAGGCGGAGGACGAGGCCGAGCACCGCGAGACCCTGCAGGCGGTGGCCGACCCCAACGTCGACCTGGTCGCCTTCGAGAAGGAGAAGATCAAGGGCGCCGTGCGCACCGACTTCATCCTGTCGGCCGAGATCGTGGTGATCACCCTCGGCACCGTGGCCGCGGCCTCGCTCGGCCAGCGCGTGGCGGTGCTGGTCGGCATCTCGGTGCTGATGACGGTGGGCGTGTATGGGCTGGTGGCGGGCATCGTCAAGCTCGACGACCTCGGCCTGCACCTGCAGCGCAGCGCGTCGGCCTTCACCCGCCGCGTCGGCGCCGCCATCCTGGGCTTCGCCCCCTGGCTGATGAAGACGCTGTCGGTGGTCGGCACCGCGGCGATGTTCATGGTCGGCGGCGGCATCCTGCTGCACGGCTGGCCGACGGCAGCGCACGCGGTGGAGCAGTTCGCCGCAGGCTTCGGCGGCGTGGGCGGCGCGCTGATCAACACCGGCGCGGGCGCCGGCGTGGGCATCGTCGCCGGGGCGATCGTGCTCGCGGCGGTGATGGGGGTGCAGAAGCTGCGCGGGGCGCACTGAGCGGCGGGTCTTCAGTCCATCGATGGCCCGAAGAAGTATGAGCAGCCAGGCGAAGGCCGCCAGGCTGAGCCACCCTGCTTGAGCCACAGCCAGGGCAGATAGCAGCCGACGATCTCGGCGATCGCGGTAACGAAATAGACGAGAAATGTCCTCACACGGCCGCTCCGGCAGGGCCTCCCTGAAGTTCATCGTGGTGATGGATCTCGATCGTGGAGTGCACAATCTCTTCGTGCACCGCCAGCCACGCACGCACCACGTCGGGGGTGAGCCCGTAATCCTTCGTCACCACTGCGATCGCGCACGAGTAAGCCTCCTTGCCGACGCGCCAGACGTGCAGATCGGTGATCCGGGTGTCGCCCGCCTCCGGTCCGGATTCGATCACTTCGCGGATCTCGGCAACGACCGGGTGATCCATCTCGCGATCGAGCAGCACCCTGCCCGTCTCGACCAACAGGCCCTTCGCCCAGATGGCGACCAGCACCGCGCCGACGATGCCCATCACCGGATCCAGCCAGGACCAGCCATAGATCCATCCGCCGACGAGCGCGACGATGGCCAGCACCGAGGTGGCCGCATCGGCGATGACGTGAACGTAGGCGGACTTCAGGTTGAGGTCGTGATGGTGGTGATCGTGGCCATGACCGGAATGATCGTGGCCGTGCGCGTGACCGTGGCAGTGGTGGTGATCGTGCCCGTGATGGTGCGCCTTGCCCAGGATCAGCGCGCAAACGAGGTTGACCGTCAGGCCCAGGATGGCGACCGCGATCGCCTCCTGGTACTGGATGGGTTGCGGCGACACGATGCGTTCGATGGAACCGATGACCATCATCGCCGCCACGCCGAGCAGGAAGATCGCGCTGGCAAAGCCGCCCAGGATCTCGATCTTCCAGGTCCCGAACGCGAAGCGCGGATCCTTCGCGTAGCGCCGCGCAGCCGCATAGGCCAGCGCGGATACCCCGATGGCGAAGGCGTGCGAGCTCATGTGCCAGCCGTCCGCCAGCAGCGCCATCGAGTTGAACCACCAGCCTGCGGTGATCTCGACCACCATCGCCACGGCGGTGATCCACATCACCACCCAGGTGCTGCGCTCGGCAAGCGCGTTTCCGGTATCGAAGACGTGGTCGTGCGTCCAGGTGGAAAGGTTGTCGGCATGCATGGGGAGGCTCACTTGAGATAGGTGCGCAGGACGCCGATCAACTCGTCGGCGCCCTTGGTGCGCTCGGCGGCGTCGGTGATCGCCGGATCGGCGATGTGGGTGCGGACGTGCTCTTCGAGCACCTCGGCCATCAGGCCATTGGTGGCGCCGCGTACGGCGGCGATCTGGTGCAGGATCTCTGCACACTCCCTCTCGGCGTCGAGTGCTCGCTCCAGAGCCTCGACCTGACCGCGTATGCGTCGGACGCGCGCCAACAACTTGGCCTTGTCACGGATGGTGTGGCTCATCGGGGCCTCCTCCAATAGGATAGGGTGGTAGGGTATATGATCCGGATCGAGCTGTCGACGCGGGGATCCGGCACACCCATGGCTGGTTGCGACACCGACCGATGGCGCGCAATACGCCTCGAGGCCCGCCTAGGCGAACTGAAACGGCACGAGGAGCAGGAGCAGGAGCAGGAGCAGGATGGCGATGATGTTGTATCGCTTTCGGTCGGGGGACGCGAACATGCGATCGGTGTGGCTGTGCAGCCGCAACGATGCGATCGGCAATCTGGCGGTGATCCTGGCGGCCATCAGGATGGCTACATTGCCGAAGGCACTAAGGGCAGCGCAGTGCGCGCCTCCGGTCGGCAAGCGCTGCCGAGCGGCTCCCGCTCCACCGCGCGGCCTCCAGCGATCAGCCCCCTGAGGCGAGTCCCGCCCACGACAGCAAGCCGGCGACGGCGGCGCTGCCTCCCCACCACAGCAGCAGCACCGAGGCGGCCGCCGCCAGCGTCACCAGGTAGCCGACCAGCAGCATCAGTCCATCGCGCAGGCGCAGGCCCCAGGAGATCAGCACGATGGCCAGCGCGGGCAGCACGTTGTCGAAGCTGATGATGGGCACGGGCGTCATCATCGACAGTCCGGCGATGGAGAGCATCGCCGCATTGAGCACGCGCGCCGGGCGGTCGCTCAGGCGCAGCAGGCGGGGGCGGCCGAGGGACGCGACGATGCCGACGACCCGGCTGAACATCCGCTGCAGCAGAGCCCTCGCGCGAGCATCGATCTCCCGCCTGGCGAGCCAGCGCGGCAAGGGGACGGGCTGGCCGATGCACAGGCCGAAGGCGATCAACAGGCAGAAGGCGCCGACCACCGAGGCCATGCCGGGAAGCGCGACCGGAAAAAGCAGCGGCATCGCAAGCAAGGACAGCCACACCAGCCGCTGCCGGTTGCTCTGGCCGAGCGCCTCGGCCATCGTGCCGTCCATCGACGCAAGGTGCGCACCGGCGATTCGTTCGACGCTGGCTCGCCGTTTGTCCTTCAGGAATTCGGATCGGGTCCGTGCTCGGGTGTCCTTGTCTTCCATGACGATCCAGGAATGAATGATCGAGGCGGGATCTTCCGGGTTCTTCGTTTTGCGTTGACACGGAATCTTGATGCTATTTGTTGAATCGGACAGGCATCGGCATCCGACAGTTCCGCCGCGAGCTCCGCTCCGATCGCAGCCTCCAGTCCCCGCGCGGGCCTGCCGGCCACGACCGCAAGAGCGTTTTGATGGTAGGTTTGCAGCCGATTCGTCCGCGGCCCTCATGGCGAAGATCTTTCCTCTGCGTTCGCCAACCTGGTGCGACATGACTGATGGTTTCCGGCCCGAGCCGATCGGTGCCGCCCGCGCGCAGCGCTCCCCGATGCCGGCCCCGCGCCTCGATCCCGAATCCGCCCTGCTGTTCGTGATCAACGCCTCTGCGGGCGCGCTCGACGTCGATGCGAAGCGTGCCGTGATCGAATCGACCCTCGCCGCCCGGGGTCGCAGGGGCGAGCTGCGGATCTGCGCGCCGGACGAGCTGGCATGCGTCGCCGCCGAGGCTGCAGGGGCTGCGCTGGCGCGCGGCACGGCGGTGATCGCCGTCGGCGGCGACGGCAGCCTCGGCACGGTGGCGCAGGCGGCACACGCGGCGGGCTGCCCGATGGGGGTCATCCCGTACGGGACCTTCAACTACTTCGCGCGCACGCACGGCATCCCCACCGAGCCCGCGGCCGCGGTGCGGCACGTGCTCGATGCGCGCCCGCGGCCGGTGCAGGTGGGGGCCATCAACGACCGCGTCTTCCTGGTCAATGCCAGTCTGGGCGTCTATCCCGAGCTGCTGCAGGACCGCGAGGCCTACAAGGCCCGCTTCGGCCGCAGCCGCTGGGTGGCCTTCGTCGCCGGCTGCGCGACGCTGCTGCGTGCGCAGCGCCGGCTGCGCCTGCACATCGAGACGGGATCCACCATTCGCGACGTACAGGCGCTGACCCTCTTCGTGGGCAACAACCGGCTGCAGCTGCAGCAGCTGGGTGCGGAGCCGGAAGACACCGTCGTCGGCACGCCCGGCGATGGCAGCCTGGCCGCGCTGATGCTGCGGCCCATCGGCACGCTGTCGATGCTCGGGCTGATGCTTCATGGGGCGATGGGCCGGCTGGGTGAAGCCGCCGGCGTGGAGAGCTTCGAATTCACCCACATGGTGGTGAAGCCGAGGCTGGTGCGCGGTCGGAGGGAGATCGTGGTGGCCTTCGACGGCGAGGTGGCGCGGATGCGCGCGCCGATCGAGATCCGCGTGCTCGACAAGCCCCTGTACCTGCTCCAGGCACCGGGTGCGGCAGGGACGGCGAGCACGCCCCACACCGCGACATGAGGGCGGTGTCATGAGCGTCCTGCTGCACATCGCGGACACCCATTTCGGCACCGAGCGGCGACCGGTGGTCGAAGCCCTGCTCGCCCTGGCAGCGCAGCAGCAGCCGGACCTCGTCGTGCTCGCGGGCGACGTCACGCAGCGCGCGCGCCCTGCGCAGTTTCGCGCGGCGAAGGCCTTCGTCGACCGGCTGGGCGCACCGGTCCTGGCGGTGCCGGGGAACCACGACATCGCCCTGTTCGATCCGTGGGCGCGCCTGACCCGCCCGTACGCGCGCTGGGCCGAGGTGTTCGGCGCCGATCTCGAGCCGGTGCACGCGTCGGCAGACCTGCTGGTCGTCGGCGTCAACACCACGCGTGCCTGGCGGCACAAGAACGGAGAGGTGTCCGCGGCGCAGATCGATCGCGTGGCAGGCCTGCTGGCCGCGGCCAGTCCGCAGCAGCTGCGCGTGGTGGTGGTGCATCAGCCGGCGGCGGTGACGCGCGCCAGCGACCGCGCCAATCTGTTGCGCGGCCACCAGGCCGCCCTGCACGCCTGGTCGGTCGCCGGCGCCGATCTCGTCCTCGGCGGGCACATTCATCTGCCCTACACCCTGGCACCGCAGGGTCTCGCGCGGCGACTCTGGGTCATACAGGCCGGGACCGCCGTCTCGTCACGCACGCGCGCCGAGGTCCCCAATTCGGTGAACATCCTGCGCTGGGGCGAGGCACCCGG
>JAEUNQ010000043.1 GCA_016790365.1 Thauera sp.
TCCGCGAACGGACGCGAGCCGGGATCAAAGCACGTAACGCGCCAGATCCTCGCGCTGGGCGAGCATGACGAGCCGGCTGTCGACATAGGCGGCGTCGACTACCACGGTCTGCTCCGCACTGCTGCGCCCGGCCTCGAAGGAGACCTCTTCGAGCAGCTTCTCCATGACGGTGTACAGCCGGCGCGCACCGATGTTCTCGGTCTTCTCGTTCACCTGGTAGGCGATCTCGGCCAGGCGACGGATGCCCTCGGCAGTGAATTCGAGCTTCACGCCGTCGGTGGCGAGCAGGGCCTCGTACTGTCGGGTGAGGCAGGCGTCGGTGCTGGTCAGGATGCGCGCGAAGTCCTCGACCGACAGCGACTCGAGTTCGACGCGGATCGGGAAGCGGCCCTGCAGCTCGGGGATGAGGTCCGAGGGCTTGGACAGGTGGAAGGCGCCGCTGGCGATGAACAGGATGTGATCGGTCTTGATCATGCCGTACTTCGTGGAGATCGTCGTGCCCTCGACCAGCGGCAGCAGGTCGCGCTGCACGCCCTGGCGCGACACGTCGGCACCGCCGACGTCGCTGCGCGCGGCGATCTTGTCCACCTCGTCGAGGAAGACGATGCCGTTCTGCTCCACCGCGCGCACGGCCTCGAGCTTGACCTCCTCGTCGTTGATCAGGCGCGCAGCCTCCTCGTCGGCGAGCAGCTTCATCGCCTCGCGAATCTTCAGCTTGCGCTGCTTCTTCTTGCCGCCGCCGAGGTTCTGGAACATGCCCTGGATCTGCTGGGTCAGCTCCTCCATGCCCGGCGGGGCGAAGATCTCGGCCTGCATCGAAGGCGCGGCGACCTCGATCTCGATCTCCTTGTCGTCGAGCTCGCCCTCGCGCAGCTTTTTGCGGAACTTCTGCCGGGTGGACGAATCCTGCGCCGGCTCGGGCTCGGCGTTGAAGCCCACCGCGCGCGCCGGCGGCAGCAGGGCGTCGAGCACGCGGTCCTCGGCGGCATCGAGCGCGCGGTCGCGCACCGACTTCATCGCGCGCTCGCGGCCGTCCTTGATCGCGATCTCCATGAGGTCGCGGATGATGGTGTCCACATCACGGCCGACGTAGCCGACCTCGGTGAACTTGGTCGCCTCGATCTTGATGAAGGGCGCGTTGGCCAGCCGCGCCAGGCGGCGCGCGATCTCGGTCTTGCCGACGCCGGTGGGACCGATCATGAGGATGTTCTTGGGGGTGATCTCGCTCCTCAGCGGCTCCTCGACCTGGGCGCGCCGCCAGCGGTTGCGCAGCGCGATCGCCACGGCCTTCTTGGCCTTGTCCTGGCCGACGATGTGCTTGTCGAGTTCGGAGACGATCTCCGGCGGGGTCATCTGGGTCATGCGTTCAGCCTCAATCCAGCACTTCGATGGTGTGGTGGTGATTGGTGTAGATGCACAGGTCGCCGGCAATCGAGAGCGCCTTGGAGACAACGTCCTTCGGGTCGAGCTCGGTGTTCTCGATCAGCGCACGCGCCGCCGACTGCGCGTAGGCGCCGCCGCTGCCGATCGCCACGATGCCCTGCTCGGGCTCGAGCACGTCGCCGTTGCCGGTGATGACCAGCGAATGCTCGCGGTCGGCCACCGCGAGCATGGCCTCGAGCCGGCGCAGCATGCGGTCGGTGCGCCAGTCCTTGGCAAGCTCGACCGCGCTGCGTAGCAGGTTGCCCTGATGCTTGTCGAGCTTGGCCTCGAAGCGCTCGAAGAGGGTGAAGGCGTCGGCGGTGCCGCCGGCGAAGCCGGCGAGGATCTGTCCGTCGTAGAGCGTGCGCACCTTGCGCGCGGAGGCCTTGATGACGATGTTGCCGAGGGTGACCTGGCCATCGCCGCCGAGCGCGACGCGGTTGCCGCGCCGCACCGACAGGATGGTGGTGCCGCGATACTGTTCCATGACGGGATCTCCGTCCCCGGGGAGGCCGGGGCTGGTGTGTTGTTCAATGACGCAGGGTGACGTGGGCCACCTTGTCGACGCTCATGACCCGCAGCAGGCCGGCGACCATGGCGTTCACGTCGCGAAGGCGCACGAGTTTACCCTGAGCCTGAAAGGTGGCGAGAATATTGAAGAGCGTACCGGCGCAGACGAAATCGATCCGCCGCAGGCGCCGGCAGTCGACCTGGACCTCGCGCCGGTCGGCGGCGAAAGCAGCAAAACGCTTTAGGGTCTCGTTCGCCGCGCCACAGAGCTCGCGCTCGAACACGAAGACGTCCGGGTCGGCTTGCTGCGCCTCGCACGGCCGCTCCGCGACTTCCCTCGACGCGACGACGCGCCCCTCCCAGGACGGTGGCGACTCCTCGAAGGTCACCGCGTAATCGACTGCGACGTCCTCGAAGCGCGCCTGGTCGCCAGCGTACTGCAACAGTTCGAGCAGCATCAGCCAGGTGTCGCGTGCCTGCGCCTCCCCCGTGCGCACGGATTGCGACAGGACTTCGGCGAGCGCCTGGACATTGACCAGCATCACCTTGAGCCTCTCCGCGGCCAGCCCGGCCAGCAGTCCGCGCCATACGGCGCATCCCGAGTCATCCACCCCGCGAACCTTGGCGACGTCGATGCGCACCCCGCCGCTACCGCGCGCGATCTTGGCGAGCTGGGCGAACTGTCGCTCTGCAGAGGCGGAGAGCTGGCCGTTCAGATTCACCAACGGCAGCTCGGTACCCGCCGCCTTGCTCGCCGCACCCGACAGGTCCTGCCATGGCGGCGGCGAGCGCTCGAAGCAGGTGGCGTAGTCGAGCACGCGCGATTCGAAGCGCTGGCGCTCCCCACGCAGACGGTAGAGGTCGAGCAGCATCAGCCAGGCGCCCTCGCCTCCCTCGCCGCCTTCGGCACCGATCGCTGCCTCGAGCACGGCCAGCGCATCGTCGTCGCTGCCGTTGGCATACAGCACCGCAGCCTCTTCGAAGGCCGCCCCGATCCCGCTGCCGCACTCGCGCACCTCGACCTGCCCGGCCACGCGTGCGAGCGCACGACCGTGGTCGGTGCCGGTAAAGTCGAGCGCGGACAACTCGGTCGGAGGCGGCCGATCGTCCTGCAAGGCCTGCGCTTCCGCCCTGGCGCGCGCGTCGCGCTGCGCGCCAGGCGCGGGCGAAGCCGGTTTCCTGCCGAAGAAGGGGAGCGCCACGTCCGTTTCCCGATGTCGCCGACGCATCACCCGCGCCGCCACGACCAACAACATTTCCAGAAAAGTGCTTTTGCAACAAGCAGTAAGCGCAAGGAAAAAACCGCCGATCAAGGATGCAACAGACGTGCATCCGGCGCGGCGGCTCGGCTAGAATGCTGCAATGCAACCGAAATCCGTTTCCGACGCGGGCGGCGAATCGCTTCCTGCGTCGTCGCGCTTTTCCCTGCCGGTCCGAGTCTATTACGAAGACACCGATGCAGGGGGTGTCGTCTATTACGCAAACTATCTCAAATTCTGTGAGCGGACTCGCACCGAATGGCTGCGCGCGCTCGGCGTCGCACAGCAGGCGCTGCTCGTCGAGCAGGGCCTGGGTTTCGTGGTGCGCTCGGTACGAGCCGACTACCTCGCCCCTGCGCGCCTCGACGACGCGCTCGAGGTGAGCGCCCGCATCGCCAGCCGCCGCCGCGCCAGCCTCGTTTTCGATCACGAGATCCGCCGCGACGGCGAACTTCTCTTCACCGCGCAGGTCCTCGTGGCCTGTGTGGACATGCGGCGCCTGAAGCCCGCAGCCCTCCCCGCCTCCCTGCACGCCCTTCTCGAAAGCCAAGCATGACCGTCACCCACGACCTCTCCATCCTCAGCCTGATCTCCCAGGCGAGCGTCCTCGTCCAGCTCGTCATGGCGCTGCTGGCCGGCCTGTCGCTCGTCTCCTGGTACTGGATCTTCCGCAAGGCCTTCCAGATCCGCCAGGCGCGTGCGCAGACCGACGAGTTCGAGCGTGACTTCTGGAGCGGCGGCGACCTCAACACCCTCTACGAGTCGGCTGGCCGCCACCAGTCCGACGGCATGGAGCGCATCTTCGAGGCCGGCTACCGCGAGTTCACGAAGCTGCGCGGCAAGGGTCACGACCATGGCGCCACGCTGGACGGCGCCCGCCGCGCGATGCGTGCGACCTACCAGCGCGAGATCGACGACCTCGAAGCCCACCTCGCCTTCCTCGCTTCGGTAGGCTCGGTGTCGCCCTACATCGGCCTGCTCGGCACCGTATGGGGGATCATGAACTCCTTCCGCGGGCTGTCCAGCGTCGGAGCCGCCACCCTCGCCCAAGTCGCGCCCGGCATCGCCGAGGCCCTGGTCGCCACCGCCATCGGCCTGTTCGCGGCGATCCCGGCGGTCGTCGCCTACAACCGCTTCGCGCACGACATCGACCGTCTCGGCATCCGCTTCGAGAGCTTCATGGAAGAGTTCTCCAACATCCTGCAGCGCAACCTGCGCTGACCCGGGCGGAGACCGACCGATGCGCCAACGCCGTCTCATGAACCAGATCAACGTCGTGCCCTACATCGACGTGATGCTGGTGCTGCTGGTGATCTTCATGGTCACCGCGCCGATGATCCAGCAGGGCACGATCAACGTGCCCTCCGCCGGTGCGGGCACGCCACCGCCGCAGTCCGAGGCCATCTTCATCGAGGTCAAGGCCGACGGCGCCTATGCGCTGCGCGCCAGCAACAGCGGGACCTCGCGGCCAGTGCGCCGCGAGCAGTTGTCTACCGCGCTGAAGGACGCGCTCGCGAAAAACCCGGAGCAGCCCTTCCTGGTGGCCGCCGACAGCAAGCTCGACTACCAGAAGGTGATCGACGTGCTCGAGACCGCGCGCGACGCCGGGGTGCGCAAGATCAGCCTGGTCACCCAGAGCGCGACTTCGCCGAAATGAGGGATCGCCCCGCACCGCCCCGCCGCGAGCCGCCAGGCAAGTGGCAGTCCCTCGGGCTGACCGTCGCGGTCCACCTGGGATTGTTCCTGTTCCTGTTCTTCGGCGTCCGCTGGCAGAGCCCGCCGCCCGCCGCGCTCGAGGTCGGACTTGCCTCCGCCCCGGCGCGCAGCGCGCCGGCCGCGGCACGCCCGCAGCCAGCGCCGGAGCCGAAGCCTGAGCCCAAACCGGAGCCGAAACCCGAACCGAAGCCGGAACCGCCACCCGAGCCCAAACCTGAACCGAAACCCGAACCGAAGCCGGAACCGCCCAAGCCGCAGGCCAAGCCCGAAATCGTCGCCAAGGCGCCCGATAAGAAACCGGAGCCGCCCAAGCCCGAACCCCCGAAACCCGAGCCAAAGCCGCAGCCCAAGCCCGAGCCGAAGCCGGAACCCAAGCCCCAGCCCAAACCGGAACCGAAACCCGAGCCCAAGCCTGAACCGAAGCCGAAGCCCGACACCAAGCCGATCGACGACTACATGGCGCAGCGCCTCGCGCAGGAGACCCAGCGCGCCGAGCAGGCCCGCCTCTCCAGCCTGATGGCGCAGGAGGGTGCGCGCGCGGCCGCGACCGGTCCGAGCCGCCAAGGCCCGCCCGGAGGCGACATCGACAAGTACCGCGCGGCAATCGCCGCCAAGGTGCGCGGCAACCTGCTGCGTCCGCCCGGCCTGTCCGGCAACCCGGAGGCGGTGTTCGAGGTCGATCAGTTGCCGAGTGGCGAGGTCCTCAACGTCCGCCTCAAGCGTTCCTCTGGCGTGCCTGCGCTCGACGAGGCCATCGAGCGCGCGATCCGGCGCTCGAGCCCGCTGCCGCTGCCGGACGATCGCGGCCAGTTCCAGCGCACCCTGGAACTGAAATTCCGCCCGCTGGCGGACGATTGAGTCCGTCATGTCTATAATCCGCGGCTGGAGAAAACCCCGCATGATCAAAACACTGCACGCATTCCGTCTCTTCCTCGCCGGCCTGCTCGCCAGCCTCGCGCTGGGGGCGCACGCCCAGCTCTCGATCGAGATCACCGGCACCGGCGCCTCGCGCTTCCCGGTGATCATCCCGATCTTCGAGAACGAGGGCCGCCTGCCGCAGAGCGTCACCGATGTCGTGCGCGCCGACCTCGAGCGCAGCGGTCTGTTCACCCTGATCGACACCGGCCCGTTGCCGATGCCCGAGTCGGTCATGCCCGATCTCGCCGGCGTGCGCAGCCGCGGCGCCGACGCGGTGCTCACCGGCAGCCTGATCCCGCTCGCCGACGGCCGCTACGATGTCCGCTTCCGCCTCTTCGACGCGCAGAAGCAGCAGGAGCTCGGTGCCATGTCGCTACCGATGAGCCCGGCGCAGAACCGCCTGGTCGGCCACCGCATCGCCGATTTCGTATATGAGAAGCTCACCGGCCTGCCCGGCTACTTCGCCACCCGCATCGCCTACGTGATCAAGTCCGGCACCAACTTCGAGCTCCAGGTCGCCGACGCCGACGGCATGAACGCCGCCACCGCGCTGCGCTCGCGCGAGCCGATCATCTCGCCCTCGTGGTCGCCCGACGGCCAGCGCCTGGCCTACGTGTCCTTCGAGCAGAAGAAGCCGATCGTCTACGTGCACACGCTCGCCACCGGCCAGCGCCGTGTGGTCGCCAACTTCAAGGGTTCCAACTCGGCCCCGAGCTGGTCGCCCGACGGCAGCCAGCTCGCGGTGGTGCTCACCAAGGACGGCCAGTCGCAGCTCTACGCGATCGGTGCCGACGGCTCCGGTGTGCGCCGCCTCGCGCAGTCCGCGGGCATCGACACCGAGCCCTTCTGGGGCGCCGACGGCAACATCTACTTCACCTCGGATCGCGGCGGCAGCCCGCAGATCTACCGTATTCCTGCCGGAGGCGGCAGCGCCCAGCGGGTGAGCTTCGAAGGCAACTACAACGTGTCGCCGCGCCTGTCGTTCGACGGCAAGCTGCTCGCCTTCATCACCCGCAACGCCGGCCGCTTCCAGGTGGCCGTGCAGGACGTCGCCACCCGGCAGACCACCATCCTCACCGATTCGGCACGCGACGAATCGCCCAGCTTCGCCCCCAACGGCCGCATGATCCTCTACGCCACCGACGCCGGTGGCCGTGGCGTGCTGTCGGCGGTGTCGACCGACGGGCGCATCCGCCAGCGGCTCACGGTGCAGGCCGCCGATGTCCGCGAACCCGCCTGGGGTCCGCAGATCCGGTAAACATGAAGCGGCAACAAAGCCGCAAGCCCCTCTCTGCTGTCATCAACACTCGTACTGGAGCATCACCCATGAAGAAACTCGTCCTCCCCGCGCTGCTCGCGCTGACCCTGGCCGCCTGCTCGAGCACCGGCCCCGAGAACGGCGCCGCCTCGGTCACCGACCGTGGCACCGGGGTCGCCACCGTGACCGCCGGCAGCGCCTCCGGTAGCGGCATCGCGGCGCTGACCGATCCGAACAACATCCTGTCCAAGCGCAGCGTGTTCTTCGACTTCGACAGCTTCGTGATCAAGCCCGAGGCCCGCCCGCTGATCGAAGCTCACGCCCGCTTCCTGGTGCAGAACCCGCAGATGAACATGCTGGTCCAGGGCAACACCGACGAGCGCGGCAGCCGCGAGTACAACCTGGCCCTCGGCCAGAAGCGTGCCGACGTCGTCAAGCAGGCCCTCATGCTGCTCGGCGCCAAGGAATCGCAGATCGAGTCCGTGAGCCTGGGTGAAGAGAAGCCGCGCTGCGAAGACCGCACCGAGAACTGCTACGCCGAGAACCGTCGCGGCGACATGCTCTACACGGGCGAGTTCTAAGAGAGTCCCGACATGAAACGCCTTCTGCCGCTCGCCGCAGCGCTCGTCCTGATCCCGACCGCCCCGGTGCACGCCCAGCTCTTCGGGGGTGACACCGAGGCCCGCAACCAGGTCTTCCAGCTCCGCCAGGAAGTCCAGGGCCAGATCGAGACCACCAGCCGCGGCCAGCTCGAGCTCGCCATGCAGAACGAGCAGATGCGCGCCGAGCTGGCGCGCCTGCGTGGCCAGATCGAACTGCTGACCAACGAAGTGGAAACGCTCAAGCAGCGCCAGAAGGACTTCTACGTCGACCTCGACGCCCGCCTGCGCCGGTTCGAAGCCGGCGCGGCGGGCAGCGCCTCCGCCGCCCCCGCGCCCGGGGATGCGGCGCTGGCAGCACCGGCTGCAGCCGCAGCGCCTACCCAGGCACCTGCCCCCGCGCCTGCACCCGCATCCGCGAACACCGAATCCGCCGACTACCAGGGCGCCCTCGCGCTGCTGAAGAACGGCAAGCACAAGGACGCGCAGACCGCGTTCGAGCGCTTCATCACCCGCTACCCCGCGGGCAATTTCACCGCAGGCGCCCACTTCTGGGCCGGCAACGCCGCCCTGCAGGCGCGCGACGTCGCCAGTGCGAACCGCCATTTCAAGACGGTGATCGACAAGTATCCCAAGGAGAACGTCGCCCCCGACGCCATGCTCGGCCTGGCCAACAGCCAGCAGGCGATGAACGACGCCGCCGGCGCCAAGCGCACCCTGCAGTCGCTGGTCGAGCGCTATCCGCAGAGCAATGCCGCCCAGGTCGCCCGCCAGCGCCTGAACGCACGCTGACCCATGTCCGAGGTCGAAACGGCGCCGGCCACGACCGTGCGCCTGCGCATCACCGAGATCTTCGCCTCGCTGCAGGGCGAATCCACCCGCGTCGGCCTGCCGACCGTGTTCGTTCGCCTGACCGGTTGCCCGCTGCGCTGCACCTGGTGCGACACCGCCTACGCCTTCAGCGGCGGCGAGACGCGCACGCTGGACGACATCCTCGCCGAGGTGGCCGGCCATGGCCTGCGCCATGTCTGCGTGACCGGCGGCGAACCGCTCGCGCAGAAGGGCTGCCTCGCACTGCTCGCCGCGCTGTGCGACGCCGGCCACGATGTCTCGCTCGAGACCAGCGGCGCACTCGACATCGCGGGGGTCGATCCCCGCGTGTCGCGCATCGTGGACCTCAAGGCCCCGGGCTCGGGCGAGCTTGCCCGCAACCGCTGGGAGAACCTCGTGCTGCTGCGCGCCCACGACGAGCTCAAGTTCGTGCTCGCCGACGCCGCCGACTACGATTGGGCCACGCGGCAGATCACCGAGCACCGCCTCGCCGAACGCTGCACGGTGCTGCTGTCGCCGGTCGCCGGCGCGCTCGACCC
>JAEUNQ010000060.1 GCA_016790365.1 Thauera sp.
CGCCGACCCCACCGGAGGCCTGATGGGCCTGCTGCCGCTGATCCTGATGTTCGTGGTGCTGTGGTTCCTGATGATCCGCCCGCAGATGAAGCGCGCGAAGGAACACAAGGCCATGGTCGAGGCGCTCGCCAAGGGTGACGAGGTCGTCACCGGCGGCGGTATCGCCGGCCGCGTCGTCGAGGTCGGCGACAGCTTCGTGCAGATCGAAGTCGCCCCCAACACCGTGGTCGCCGCACAGAAGCAGGCCGTCGCCACCGTGCTGCCCAAGGGCACGCTGAAGGCGATCTGATCCTCCCGGCGCGGCGGTGGGCGGCTCGACCGCCCGGCCGCCGCGGGCCCATGGCCGGCCCCTGCGTCCCGTCGCCGCCCCGTCCGAGGGTGCGGCCAGGCGCCCGGCAGGCGCAGCCCGACGCGTCCCGTCGGGCCCCGCTCCACCCACATTCCCGCCGACGATGAACCGCTATCCCCTCTGGAAGAACCTCCTCATCGGCCTCGTGCTGCTCTGGGGCCTGCTCTACACCCTGCCCAACTTCTACGGCGAGGTGCCGGCGGTGCAGGTGTCCAGCGCCAAGGCCACGCTCAAGCTCGACGCCGCGGCCACCACCGACCGCATCGCCGGCGCGCTCAAGGCCGCCGGCATCGAGAACACCGGCATTTTCTCCGACACCAACAGCGTGCGCGCCCGTTTCAAGGACACCGAGACCCAGCTGCGCGCCAAGGACGTCATCGAGCAGGCCTTCAACCCCGACGCCTCCGACCCGTCCTACGTGGTCGCGCTCAACCTGCTGTCGGCCTCGCCGAGCTGGCTGACCTCGATCAACGCGCTGCCGATGTACCTCGGTCTCGACCTGCGCGGCGGCGTGCACTTCCTCCTCGAGGTGGACATGCCGGGCGCGCTCGTCAAGCGTCTCGACTCGACCACCGGCGACCTGCGCACCCTGATGCGCGACAAGAGCGTGCGCCACGCTGGCATCACCCGCGAGGGCAACACGGTCGTCGTCCGCTTCCGCGACGCCGCCCAGCGCGAGGCGGGCCGGCGGGCGATCCAGGACAGCACCGCCGACCTGCAGCTTGCCGAGCGCGACGATGGCAGCGACGACTTCAAGCTGGTCGCCACGCTGACGCCGCAGGCGCAGCAGACCATGCGCGACTTTGCGATCAAGCAGAACATCACCACCCTGCACAACCGCATCAACGAGCTCGGCGTTGCCGAGCCAGTGATCCAGCAGCAGGGCGCCGAGCGTATCGTGGTGCAGCTGCCCGGTGTGCAGGACGTGGCCAAGGCCAAGGACATCCTCGGCCGCACCGCCACGCTGGAAGTGCGCATGGTCGACGACACCCCGGGTGCGATCGAGCAGGCGCTCGCCGGCAGCGTGCCCTTCGGCACCGAGCTGTACACCGAGCGTGGGGGTTCGCCGCTGCTGGTCAAGAAGCAGGTGGTGCTCACCGGCGACCGCCTCACCGACGCCCAGCCCGGCTTCGACGGCCAGACCAACGAGCCTGCGGTGCACCTGACGCTGGACGCCGCCGGCGCGCGCATCTTCCGCGACGTCACGCGCGAGAGCGTCGGCAAGCGCATGGCCATCCTGCTCTTCGAGAAGGGCAAGGGCGAGGTCGTGACCGCGCCGGTGATCCGCAGCGAGATCGGCGGTGGCCGCGTGCAGATTTCCGGCCGCATGACCACCGTCGAAGCCAACGACGTCGCGCTGCTGCTGCGCGCCGGCTCGCTCGCCGCACCGATGGAGATCATCGAAGAGCGCACCGTCGGCCCCAGCCTGGGCGCCGAGAACATCGAGAAGGGCTTCAACTCGACGCTGTGGGGCTTCCTCGCGATCGTCGTGTTCATGTGCGGCTACTACATGCTGGTCGGCCTGGTGTCCTCGATCGCGCTCGCCGCCAACCTGCTCTTGCTGGTGGCGCTGCTGTCCCTGCTGCAGGCCACGCTGACCCTGCCCGGCATCGCCGCGATGGCGCTCACGCTCGGCATGGCGATCGACTCCAACGTGCTGATCAACGAGCGCATCCGCGAGGAACTGCGCAACGGCGCCAGCCCGCAGGCGGCGATTGCTGCCGGCTACGACCGCGCCTGGGACACCATCCTCGACTCCAACATCACCACCCTGATCGCGGGCATCGCGCTGCTGGTGTTCGGCTCCGGCCCGGTGCGCGGCTTCGCGGTGGTGCACTGCCTGGGCATCCTGACCTCGATGTTCAGCGCGATCCTGGTGTCGCGGATGCTGGTGAACTTCATCTACGGTCGGCGCCGCAAGGTCGAGAGCCTGTCGATCGGCCAGGTGTGGAAGCCGGAAGGCAAGTAAGCGGACGAACGCACAGGAAACACGATCATGGAATTCTTCCGCATCAAGAAAGACATCCCGTTCATGCGCCACGCGCTGGTGTTCAACGTGATCTCGTTGCTCACCTTCGCGCTCGCGGTGTTCTTCCTCGCCACCCGCGGCCTGCACCTGTCGGTGGAGTTCACCGGCGGCACGCTGGTCGAGGTGAGCTACGCCGAGGCACCGCAGCTCGAGCCCATCCGCAGCGCGCTGGCCGGCAGTGGCTATCCGGACGCGCAGGTGCAGAACTTCGGCAGCGCGCGCGACCTGCTGATCCGCCTGCCCAACCGCGAGAGCCTCGACACCTCGAGCGTGTCCGAGACGGTGATGAACACGCTGCAGCAGGCCGGCGGCCCGGCGCCCGAGCTGCGCCGGGTGGAGTTCGTCGGGCCGCAGGTGGGCAAGGAGCTCGCCGCCGACGGCTCGATGGCGCTGCTGCTGGTGATCGTCGGCATCATGATCTACCTCGCGCTGCGCTTCGAGTGGCGCTTCGCGGTCTCGGCGATCATCGCCAACCTGCACGACGTGATCATCATCCTGGGCTTCTTCGCCTTCTTCCAGTGGGAGTTCTCGCTGCCGGTGCTGGCGGCGGTGCTGGCGGTGCTGGGCTATTCGGTGAACGAGTCCGTGGTGGTGTTCGACCGCGTGCGCGAGACCTTCAAGAAGAAGCGCCAGATGAGCACGCCTGCAGTGCTCGACCACGCGATCACGAGCACGATCTCACGCACCGTGATCACCCACGGCAGCACCCAGGTGATGGTGCTGTCGATGCTGCTGTTCGGCGGCGAGACGCTGTACTACTTCGCGCTGGCGCTCACGATCGGCATCTGCTTCGGCATCTATTCCTCGGTGCTGGTGGCGAGCCCGCTGGTGATGTGGCTGGGCGTGTCGCGCGAGCAGTTCATCAAGCCGAAGAAGGAGAAGGAAGAGGCGGTGGTCTGAGGCCGCGTTTTCCGACCCGAGAAAGGCGCCCGCGTGGCGCTTTTTTTCTTGCCGGCAGGATCGACGTACGTCGCGATTCAGATGGGTCGCTGAATGCGCTCGCGGCTGCGAACCGGCGGTGGAACCGGGCTGGCGGTCGCCGCCTCGCCATATCATCTCCTCGACCGCGGACTTGACGCCACCTGTTGGGCAGCGATCACGGCGCGTCCATCCACGACGGCGCGTAAAGCCTCACGCCTGATCGGAAGCGTCTCCAATTCCCTGGTCGGCATCGCGGCAGAGGGGGAGCAGGCAAACGAGCTTCACGCCCGCATGCGAGGCGAGGTGAAATGTCGTCTGGAAAAACTGCGACTCTCCGCGTTCAGGGTGGCTGAAGGTGCGCACGCCACCGTCCCGGTTGAGCACATCCTGGCTTCGCCAGATGCGCTCGAAATCCGCGCTGCGCTCGGCGAGGGATTCGGCAAGCGCTTGCAGACGGACGTCTCCCGGATCGCGGTTGAAATCCGCCCTGAACTCCGCAAGCAGGCGCCGGGCGCGCTCGGGCCAGTCGACGAGAAGGTCGCGTGCACGTTCGGAAAGAAACACGAACTCGAGCAGATTCGGCTGCTCGGCGCCTGTGTCCAGCCAGCCTACGAATAGCTCGCCAGCTTGATCGTTCCAGGCGATCGCGGCATAACTTGCGTCCAGCAGGTACGCAGGCGCGGAAACGTGGCCGGGCAAGCAAAGGAGTTCCGCCGGCAGGTCCGTCGTCGGCGCGTGGCTCGCCAACGGATCGCGCTTTCCGGCAAGGTCGAAGAGCGACATGCGCTCGGCCGGGGTGAGCTGCAGCGCCTCGGCCAGCCGGCACAGCGCGGGCACAGAAGCATTTACGGCGCGCCCCTGCTCGAGCCACGTAATCCAGGTCACGCCCAGCCCGGCAGCATCCGCCAACTCTTCGCGGCGCCAACCCGGCGTGCGGCGGCGGCCAACGGCTTTGGCCGGTGGAGACAGGCGTTCGCGATGGGCGCGGATGAACGTACCGAGCAGGCGGCGGGCTTCAGAGGGATTCATGGCAGGTTTTATACCAGGATAACCAGGCATCTTGTACCAGTAGCTGGCATGGAAAACACTGAAGGCCCTCACTTCAGGAGCCCGCCATGCAGACCGCCAGCCACAACTCAGTTGTCCTGGACCAATACAGCACTCGCGCCAGTGCCTATGTGCACAGCGCTGTGCACGCCGCAGGACAGGATCTGGACCTCATCGCGCAGGTCCTCGCCAACCAGCGGGGTGCAGTCGCGCTCGATGTCGGCTGCGGTGGGGGACACCTCACATACCGCCTCGCCCCGCTCGTAAAGAAGGTCGTGGCCTGCGACCTGACCGACTCCATGCTCGCGGCAGTCGTCGAACAGGCCAGCTTGCGCGGCCTGCCCAACATCGCCACCCGCAAGGCCGCGGCCGAATCCCTTCCTTTCGAGACCGCGACTTTCGACGTGGTGGCGACGCGATTCAGCGCCCACCACTGGCATGCCTTCGCCGAGGGTATTGCGGAGATGGCACGCGTGCTCAAGCCGGGCGGGCTCGCGCTGATGTCCGATATGGTGTCGCCCGGGGCCTCCCTTCTGGACACCTGGCTGCAAACGCTCGAACTGCTGCGGGACCCCTCCCATGTCCGCGACGCCTCGACGACTGAGTGGCATGCCGCACTCTCGGCTGCCGGACTGGCGATCGAGCGGACCGAGCATTTTCGGCTTCGCCTCGACTTCGCAACCTGGGTCGAACGCATGAACACGCCCGAGCCGCAGGTCACCACGATCCGGATGCTCCAGGCAAGGGCCGCCTCGGCAGTGAAGGACTATTTCGAGATGGAGGAGGACGGCAGTTTTACCGTCGACACGGCGGTGTTGGTGGCGCGAAATAGATGATCGGCACCGACGCAGCCGCCCGGAAGCATCAACGCCGCGCAGCAGAGTCAGCCGACCAGAAAAAGCCAGGGTGAGGTCGCGGGGCCGGGGCGGCGCTCGCCAACTTCAGGAGCGCCGAGGTGGAGGGCGTCGCGGGGGAAACAAGGCGACGCATGTTTGAGGCGCGCAGCGCCGAGTTTGCGTCGCCGCCCCCGGGGCGTCCTCCGCCGAGGGCAGCCCGAAGCGAAGCGCAGGGCCGCGAGTGCAGGCGGCGAGCGCCGCCCCGGCCCCGCGACCGAATCACAGCCGCGCCATCGCCCACACCCAAGGCAATCCCGGAAAACGGCGCAATTACGACACTGGGCGAGCATGTAGCAAGCCGGCTCCGGAATCCCACGACCCACCAAAGCGCAGCCGGATCGGCCGCACTCACACGATCACGCCGCCCCAAACCTCACACCGCAAAAACCTGCTTCACCCTGAGCGTCTCGCCGCGTTCGATCAGGCCGATCAAACGGTCGATGTTGGGGTGCTTGCCGGGGTTGGCGCGGGCGTCCTCGGTGTGCTCGGCGTAGAGCTCCAGGCCCTTCTTCGCCGCCTCGGGCGAGATCGCCCCATAAAGCTGGGCGAGGTGGTTGTAGACCGAGAGCGAGCCGGCCTGGCCGGGCTTGTTCTCGATGCTGGCGACGACCGCGTCGGCAGCGTCGATCAGGTTCAGCGCGGCGAGGTGGGAGATGCCGGGCAGGGTTTTCAGGTTGTCGGCGAAGGCCATTGCGGGCTCCTTGTCGTGACGGCGCCACCGCGAGGGTGGCGCCGGGATGGTTCGTAACGCAGCTTGCACAGCGAGGGCCGGCCTGAAAGACCGGCCCGGCCGGAACGGAATCAGATGCGGCGCGCCAGCTCCGCGGCCTTGCCGACGTAGCTCGCCGGCGTCATCGCCAGCAGGTGGTCGCGCGCCTCGCCGGGGATGTCCAACGTGCGCACGAAGTCCTGCAGCGCCTCGCGGGTGATGCCCTTGCCGCGCGTCATCGCCTTGAGCTGCTCGTAGGGGTTCTCGATGCCATAGCGGCGCATCACGGTCTGCACCGGCTCGGCGAGCACCTCCCAGCAGTCGTCCAGATCGGCGGCCAGGCGGGCGGGCTCGGCCTCGAGCTTGCCCAGGCCGCGCAGGCAGCTGTCGAGCGCCAGCACGGTGTGGCCGAAGCCCACGCCCATGTTGCGCAGCACGGTCGAGTCGGTAAGGTCGCGCTGCATGCGCGAGATCGGCAGCTTCTCGGAGAAGTGCTTGAGCACCGCGTTGGCGAGGCCGAAGTTGCCTTCCGCGTTCTCGAAGTCGATCGGGTTGACCTTGTGCGGCCTGGTCGAGGAGCCGACCTCGCCTTCCTTCAGCTTCTGCTTGAAGTAGCCGAGCGAGATGTACATCCAGAGGTCGCGGCAGGCGTCGATCAGCACGGTGTTGCCGCGCGCGACCGCATCGAAGAGCTCGGCCATGGCGTCGTGCGGCTCGATCTGGATGGTGTATTCGTTGAAGGTGAGCCCCAGCGACTCGATGAAGCGGCGGTTGAAGCCCTCCCAGTCGAAAGCGGGCCAGGCCGACAGGTGGGCGTTGTAGTTGCCCACGGCGCCGTTGAACTTGGCGCACATGGCGACGCCGGCGATCGCGGCGCGGGCGCGCATCAGACGCGCGGCGATGTTGGCCATCTCCTTGCCGAGCGTGGTCGGGCTGGCGGGCTGGCCGTGAGTGCGCGACAGCATCGGCAGGTCGGCGAGCGCGTGCGCCAGCTCGCGGAAGCGCGCGATCACCGCATCGAGCGCCGGCAGCAGCACGCGGTCGCGGCCTTCGGCCAGCATCAGCGCGTGCGAGGTGTTGTTGATGTCTTCCGAGGTGCAGGCGAAGTGGATGAACTCGGACACCTTCATCACCTCGGTGTTGTGGCTGAGGCGCTTCTTGAGCCAGTATTCCATGGCCTTGACGTCGTGGTTGGTGGTGGCCTCGATCGCCTTTACCGCCTCGCCGTCGTCGGTCGAGAAATTCGCCACCACCGCATCGAGTTCGGCCACGGTCGCCGCCGAGAAGGGCGCGATCTCCGCCAGCGCAGGCTCGGCGGCGAGCGCCTTGAGCCACTCCACCTCGACCTTGACGCGGTTGCGGATCAGGCCATGCTCCGAGAAGTGCTCGCGCAGGCCGGCGACCTTGCCGTGGTAGCGACCATCGAGCGGGGACAGAGCGGTGAGCGGGGACGGGGCGGCATTCGACATGGCGGGAGCTTCCGGAAAAAACTGTTATTTTAACGCCAGCCCTCTTCCCGGCCGAGAACAAAAGACGAGAACACCAGACAATGAGCGAGACCACGCCTTACCGCGTCCAGGTGACCGCGGTCGCCGAATACGTCGCCGAACAGTCGCGCCCGCAGGACGACCACTTCGTGTTCGCCTATCACATCACGGTCCTCAACATCGGCAGCGTGCGCGCGCAACTGCTCGCCCGCCACTGGGTGATCACCGACGGCAACGGCAAGATGCAGGAAGTGCATGGCCAGGGCGTGGTCGGCGAGCAGCCGGTGCTCAGCCCCGGCCAGGCCTTCCGCTACACCAGCGGCTGCGTGCTCGCCACGCCGGTGGGGACGATGCAGGGCAGCTACCGCATGCGCGCCGACGACGGCCACGAGTTCGAGGCGGAGATCCCGGCCTTCATGCTGGCGGTGCCGAAGGCATTGCACTGAGCGACCTGCCCGGCCACGCAAACGCTCGCCCGGGGGTAGAGGGCGTCCTGTTCGCGCCTTCCGGTGCTCCCGCGCAGGATGCGGAGGCCGTGCGCTACGCGGAGGCAACGCCTCCTGGCGCCGCGCCCGGCAAAGGATACTCCACCACATGGCCGCGACCGCCGTGCTTGGCGGCGTAGCAGGCCTGGTCGGCGGCGATCATCAGCGCATCGGACTCCTGCAGGTCCGGATCCATGCGCGCGAGCCCGATGCTGGCACCGATGCGGAAGATCCTGCCGTCGCACTCGAACACATGCCCGGCAATCGCCGTGCACAATCCCTCGGCGATCCGGCGCGCGTCCTCGTTGCCGCAGCCGCGCAGGATCGCGGCGAACTCGTCGCCGCCGATGCGAAACACCTCGTCCTCGGAACGCAGGCGCCCTCTCAGCAGTACGCCGAGCTCCGCGAGCAGGCGGTCACCCGCAGCATGGCCACAGTTGTCGTTGACCGCCTTGAAGTGGTCCAGGTCGATGTAGAACAGCGTGATCTGGTCGCCCGAGCGCCGATGCGCACGTACCGCCTGCTCGATACGCTCCTCGAAGGCGCGCCGGTTCGCCAGCCCGGTGAGCGGATCGTGCCGCGCCTGCCAGGCGAGTTGGACGGTGGCCTCGTCGACACGAGCCTGCAGGGTGCGCTGGCTCTCCGCAATCGCCTCGGCCATCGCGTTGAAGCCGGCCTCGAGCGCTTGCAGTTCGCCGTTGCGCGCACGCGCGGGAACGCGCACCGCGAGGTCGCCGTCGGCCATGCGACCGACCGCGCACACCAGCGCAGCCACCGGTTCGCCGACCGAGCCGGCGAGCCGGATCGCCGTCGCCATGGCCGCCGCGAGCACACCGAACACGAGCAGGCTCACGGTCAGGAAGACACCACGCTTCTCCGCGTCGAGGCGGGCCGTCCCGAGCACCACGCGGACGCCACCTACGACCGGCGCCGTCTTCGAGACCGCGTGCTCGAGATAGTCATCCACCGCCGCAGGCACCGCGACCACCGCCGCATCGAAGCCGATCTTGCCATCGCTCGAGTCGACACGGATCTCGTCCCCCTCGACATGCCCGGGCACAGCCAGCCGCGACGGCAGGCCTTCCCCTGCCGTCGCCAGCCCCTCGCCGGCGGCGTCGTAGAACCCGACCCCCACCACGTCGGACTGGGCAAGGACCCGCGCCATCAGGCCCTCGAGCGCCTCGCGGTTGCCGGATACGAGCACGTATTCGGCCGCAGGCGCGAGGAACCGCACCATCGTGCGCCCGCGTTCGAGCAGGGCCTGGTCCAGCGCGCGGCTGCTCTGATGGGCAAAGAGGGCCGCGATGCAGAGCACGAAGATCACGCTGGGCAGACCCAGCACCAACAGCATCTGCCGCCGCAGTGAATAACGGGCGAACGCGGCGATCATTGCCCGGCCCCCTGAGCGACCCGTTCGCGCAGCACCTGCTCGTCCGCGACCACGAGCCCCAGCGCCCTCGCAACGGCACGATTGACCGCGACGTCGAAGCGGCGCGGCGAATGGACCTTGCGCACCAGGCTGGCCGGCTCGCTGGTCGCTGCCAACAGGTCGGCGACGTCCACCGCGATGTGCTCGGGCGTACTGAACACCGCGGCGAGCGCACCCGCGGTCACGTAGGCGGCGGAGTGGGCGAAAACCGGGCGGCGATGGCGGTAGCTGGTGAGCAGGATCGTACGGGCTGCAGCCGGACCGGACACCAGGCCATCGGGCAGGGGAAGCAAAGCGTCGCCGGCAAACAGCAGGTGATCGAGCGCGGGCACCAGATCGGCGGCCTGGCGTACCTCATGCACGTCCATCTGCAATTGGCCGGGCACGGCCTCAAGGCGCAAGCCCTGCATTTGTGCGGTGCTGTCGGGCCCGAGCAGCACGCCCACACGTTTCGCCTCGGGCAAGACCGCACGCACCAGGCGCAAATAGCGCTCGAGCGGCTGATCGAGCACCACCGCGCCGAGGCTGCGCCCGGGATGCTCACGGCTCAGGCGCTCGACGTCGCGCAGGCCGACCAGGACGGCAAGCACCGGCCGCGAGGACTCCTGGAGGGCGCGCTTGGCCGCCGACTGGCCGACGGCGAGCACCACATCGGCGCGGCCGAGCAGCGCCGCATCGATGTCCCCGTCAGCGAGACCGGCCGACGCGAGCCGATGGATCCCCGGCGCGAGCGCGGCATCCAGGGCATCGACGAAGCGCTGGCCGCGGCCTTCGGGCTCGGAAAGCAGCACCGCCACCTCCATCGCGCCGGCCGTGTGTGCGCCAAGGCCGAGCAGCACGACGAGCATGATCCGCAAGGCGACCCTGGGCAGCCATCGGGACAGCGTGCGCGACACGGCAGCCTGCATGCCTGGCCTCACCATCCGACACGCACGCCGAGGAAGAGGTCAGGCTCGTGGCGGAACTTGCCTTCGTGGAAATCTGCGTAACGCCCCTTGAGGCTGAGTGCGGTGAGCGAGACCTCGTTGTCCGAGCCGGGCGGGCCGAAGCGGCGCGCGATGCGGAGGTCGAAACGATCGGAGCGCGGCACGATGTCGCCGCCGTTCATCCAGTAGTAGAGGCCGTTATGGTAGTAGCCGAGGCTGGCCTGCCAGCGTCCGGGAAAGTCCTTGATCAGCAGCAGCGAGGTGGTCGCGTGCGGGGCGCTGTTGGGAATGTCACGGTCACTGTAAGGCTCGCCGCGATCGATACGGATGAAGGCCTGGGACAGGACCGCCCGCCCCCAGCCCGGCTTGCGCCAGTCGAGGGTGAATTCCGCGCCGGTCATGCGGAAATCGTCGACATTCAGAAAGTAGAAGCTCTTCTTGCCAGGATCGACCGGGACGTACTCGGCCGGCTCGGCACCCGGGCACTCACCGAAGACGCAGCTCTTGTCATCGATGAAGCGCCGATAGTGCTCGCGGAAAACACGTGCATCGAGACTCAAGCCGACCGAGCGCATCTGGGCGACATAGCCGAGATCGACAAACCGCATGCGCTCGCTCTGCAGGGGTTCGAACACGCGGAAGCCGATGCGGCGGATAAACTCCCCCTCGCGATCGGTCTGGAAGGCACGCGACTCCATGAGGCTGGGCGCGCGATAAGCCGTCCCGGCGGACACGCGCAGGGACGAATCCCGGTCGAGGGCGTAGTTCAGCGCCAGTCTCGGGGAAAACAACCGGCCGCTGTAGTCGTGGTGCTCGAGGGTGCCGCCGAGATCGACCTTGAGCGGATCGAGCGGATTCCAGGTCAGGCTTCCGAAGACCTGGCCATGGGTCGAATCCAGCCAACTCCCGGTGCCGAAAAGTTGTGGCGAGCGTGCATGCTCGCTGCGCAGCCCGATACCGAGCATGCCAGTGAGCCTGCCGGCGAGCCGGGTGTCGTATTGCAGTTCGAGATCATGTCGCCGGACATCGCTGTCACGGCTGCTCGGAAAGCTCACGACATTGCCCCGGTGAACCTGAGTGACCAGCCAGTTGCCCCGCGCACGCTCGCCCTGATGGAAGTACTGCAAGGTCAGCACGGACTCCGCGTCGATCTGGCGCCGCCAGCCAGCCTGGAGGTGCAGCGCGCGATCCTCCTCCGCATGCGGGGGGTAGTCGAGGTAGGCCTCTGCACCGCGCTTGCTGCGGCCCTCGCTGACGCCCACCTGGAGCGTGAGCTCATCGCCGGCCGAAAGTTGCAGGACCGAGCTGAACTGGGCCGTGTTGCGCGAGAGCGATTCCGACGAATGCCAATCCTTGATCGTCTCGCGATAATGCGGCTCGAAGGTGCTCAGCTCACGTCGCGACGCCGACAAGCGCCAGTCGAACGCGCCTGCACCCGAACCGTTCACGCGCGCGCCGTAATCGCGGAAGCCGTTCCTCCCCGCGCGAAACACCAGCGCTCGACCGCTCTCGGTGGAGGGTGCCCGGGTGATGATGTTGACCACGCCCTGGAAGGCATTGACACCATACGCCGCACCGTTGGGACCGCGCACCACCTCGATGCGCTCGACGTCATCCACCCGCAGCGGCAGGTTGTCCCAGATCACGCTGCCCCAGAGCGGGCTGTTGATCGTACGGCCATCCACCATCACCTTGATCCGTCGCGCATGGGCATCACCCAGGCCGTGACTCGCGACCGTGGGCGGTCCGTCGGGATGGTCGGCAACGAGGAAGCCCGGCACGAGACGCAGCAGGTCGTGGATCTCGTTGAATCCCGAGGCGGAGATCATCTCGCGGTCGATCACGGTCACCGGCGCCGGGGCGTCGAGTGGCGATTGCGCCAGCCGCGATGCGGTCAGCACCAGAGGGATCTCGCCGAAGAATGGGTCCGGGTCGGCCCTCTGCGCGCGCGCATCGAGCGCGAGCAGGCCGAGCAACGCCATCGGTCCCGCGAGCGAGATCAGGCGGTGCATTCGCGGACTGCATACGATCTTCTGTTCCTGCATGACGTGGCGATTCCTGCAACTCCATGGCGACATGAGCGCGCCACCCGGGTTGAATTCTGCCCGTTGCGTGCGCGACGACAAGATTCATGCGCCACCACGGGTGAACCACGTCACGCGCGGCCTCACAAGGCCCGTGATCGCCAGGCATCGCGTGACACGGCCCCGGCGCCGAGGGGCTGCCGGGGCCGTGTCGCGCACCGGGAGCTGGTCAGCTGCGGTAGTCGGCGTTGATCTTCACGTAATCGTAGGAGAAGTCGCAGGTCCACACCGTGGCGGCGGCGTCGCCGCGGGCGAGCGCGATCCGCACGGTGAGCTCGGGGTGCTTCATGATGCGCGAGCCGTCCTCCTCGACGTAGCTCGCGGCGCGCCCGCCATGTTCGGCGACCAGCACCGACTCTTCGGGATTGCCCAGCCAGACGCGCAGCTTGGCGACGTCGAGGTCGTCGATGCCAGCGTAGCCGATCGCCGCCAGGATGCGGCCGAGGTTGGGGTCGGAGGCGAAGAAGGCCGTCTTGACCAGGGGCGAGTGCGCCACCGCGTAGCCGACCTTGCGGCACTCCTCGCGGTCGCGGCCGCCCTCGACCGCGATCGTCATGAACTTGGTGGCGCCCTCGCCGTCGCGCACGATCGCCTGCGCGAGCCTGACCGCGACCTCGATCACCGCCGCGCGCAGGGCGCGGTAGTCCTCGCTGTCGGCAGCGGCGATCTCGGCATTGCCCGCGCCGCCGGTGGCGATGAGGATGAAGGAGTCGTTGGTCGAGGTGTCGCCATCGACGGTGATGCTGTTGAAGGACAGGTCGGCGGCCTCGCGCACCAGGCCGTCGAGCAGGTCCTGCGCGATCGCCGCGTCGCAGGCGAGGAAGCCCAGCATGGTGGCCATGTTGGGCTTGATCATGCCGGCGCCCTTGCTGATGCCGGTCAGGGTGACCGTGCGCTCGCCGATGCGGACCTGGCGCGACACCGCCTTGGCGAGGGTGTCGGTGGTCATGATCGCGTGCGCGGCGTCGAACCAGCCGTCGGCGCGCAGGTTGGCGACCGCCCCGGGCAGGCCGGCGACCAGGCGGTCGACCGGCAGCGGCTCGAGGATCACACCGGTCGAGAACGGCAGCACCTGCCCGGCCTCGAGGCCCATCTCGCGTGCCAGCGCGGCGCAGCAGGCGTTGGCATTGGCAAGGCCGGGCTCGCCGGTGCCGGCGTTGGCGACTCCGGTGTTGATGAGCAAGGCGCGGATCGCACCGCCAGCCAGATGCTGGCGGCACACCTGCACCGGTGCGGCGCAGAAGCGGTTCTGCGTGAATACGCCGGCGACGCGGCTACCCTCGGACAGCGCGATCACGGTGAGGTCGCGCCGGTTGGCCTTGCGGATACCGGCTTCGGTCACGCCGAGGCGCACGCCCTTCACGGGCAGCAGTTCGGCGGGGTTCGGGGTGGCGAGATTGACGGCCATGCGGATCTCCGGGGCGGAAGGTTCAGTTCAGTTTGCCGTGGCAGTGCTTGTACTTCTTGCCCGAACCGCAGGGGCAGGGGTCGTTGCGGCCGACCTTCGGCCCGGCAGTGGCCGGCTGCTGCGCACCTGCCTGCTCGGCGCCGCCGCCGAGCGCCTCGTCGTAGTCGGCGTGCTGGTACTGCACGTTCTCGACCTGCTGCGGGGTCTCCGCTTCCTCGAGCTGCGCCTCGGTGCGGATCTGCACCGTCATCAGGATTTTGGTGACGTCGGCGCGCACGGTGTCGAGCAGCGACTCGAAGAGCTCGAAGGCCTCGCGCTTGTACTCCTGCTTGGGGTTCTTCTGCGCATAGCCACGCAGATGAATGCCCTGGCGCAGATGGTCGAGGGCGGCAAGATGCTCGCGCCAGTGAGTGTCGAGGCTCTGCAGCATCACGTTGCGCTCGAACTGGTGCCAGGCCGCCGGATCGACGATCGAGGTCTTGGCGGCGTACGCTTCCTCGCCCGCCTGCACCACGCGCTCGAGGATGGCCTCGTCGTCCAGGCTGGGCTCGGCCTTCACCCACTCGGCCACCGGCAGCTTGAGCTGGCATTCGGCGAGCAGCGCCTGCTCGAGCGCGGACAGTTCCCACTGCTCCTCGACGCTATCGACCGGCACGTAGCGGCGGAAGATGTCGTGGATGACGCCCTGGCGCATCGCGCGGATGGTCTCGGTGATGTCCTCGCTCTCGAGCAGCTCGTTGCGCTGCTGGTAGATCACCTTGCGCTGGTCGTTCGCCACGTCGTCGTATTCGAGCAGCTGCTTGCGGATGTCGAAGTTGCGCTGCTCGACCTTGCGCTGCGCCGACTCGAGCGAGCGCGTGACCATCGCGTGCTCGATCGCCTCGCCCTCCGGCATCTTCAGCCGCACCATGATCGCGTTCAGGCGCTCGCCGGCGAAGATCTTCATCAGCGGATCCTCGAGCGAGAGGAAGAAGCGGCTCGAGCCCGGGTCGCCCTGGCGGCCGGAACGGCCGCGCAGCTGGTTGTCGATGCGGCGCGACTCGTGGCGTTCGGTGCCGATGATGTGCAGGCCGCCTGCGGCGATCACCTCGTCGTGCACCTTCTGCCAGGCCTCGCGCAGCGCGGCGATCCTGGTCTCGCGCTGCTCGGGGGCGAGACCGGTGTCGTCGCGCACCGCGGCAACCGGCTTCTCGATGTTGCCACCGAGCACGATGTCGGTGCCGCGACCCGCCATGTTGGTCGCGATCGTCACCATGCCGGGACGGCCGGCCTGGGCGACGATCTGCGCCTCGCTGTCGTGCTGCTTGGCGTTGAGCACCTGGTGCTCGATCTTCGCCTTCTTGAGCACCCCGGAGAGGAATTCGTTGGTCTCGATCGAGGTCGTGCCGACCAGCACCGGCTGACCGCGCTCGACGCAGGCGCGGATGTCCTCGATCACCGCGTTCCACTTCTCGTCCGCAGTGCGGTAGACCTTGTCGTTCTCGTCCTTGCGCCGAGTCGGGCGATTGGGCGGGATCACCACGGTCTCGAGGCCGTAGATCTGCTGGAACTCGAAAGCCTCCGTGTCGGCGGTACCGGTCATGCCGGCGAGCTTGCCGTACATGCGGAAGTAGTTCTGGAAGGTGATCGAGGCCAGGGTCTGGTTCTCGGCCTGGATGCGCACGCCTTCCTTGGCCTCGACCGCCTGGTGCAGGCCGTCGGACCAGCGCCGGCCCGGCATCAGGCGGCCGGTGAACTCGTCGACGATGACGACCTCGCCGTTCTGCACCACGTACTGCTGGTCGCGGTGGTAGAGCGCGTGCGCGCGCAGCGCGGCGTAGAGGTGATGGACCAGCAGGATGTTGGCGGGATCGTAGAGCCCGGCGCCCTCGCCGAGCAGGCCCATGCGCACGAGGATCTGCTCCGCGGTCTCGTGGCCGACCTCGGTCAGCAGCACCTGGTGCGCCTTGAGATCGACCGTGTAGTCGCCCGCCTCGATGACCTCGTCCTTGTCGTCCAGGCCGCCTTCCTGACGCTTGAGCATCGGCGCCACCTGGTTCATCTTGAGGTACAGCTCGGTATGGTCCTCCGCCTGGCCGGAGATGATCAGCGGAGTACGCGCCTCGTCGATCAGGATCGAGTCCACCTCGTCGACGATCGCGAAGTTGAGCGCGCGCTGCACGCGCTCGCCGACCGCATACACCATGTTGTCGCGCAGGTAGTCGAAGCCGAACTCGTTGTTGGTGCCGTAGGTGATGTCGGCGGCGTAGGCGGCCTGCTTCTGGTCGTGCGACATGCGCGACAGGTTGCAGCCGGTGGTCATCCCCAGGAAGCCGTAGATGCGGCCCATCCATTCGGCATCGCGGCTGGCGAGGTAGTCGTTCACCGTGATGACGTGCACGCCCTTGCCCGACAGCGCGTTGAGGTAGGCCGGCAGCGTGGCAACCAGGGTCTTGCCTTCACCGGTACGCATCTCGGCGATCTTGCCGTTGTGCAGCACCATGCCGCCGACGAGCTGGACGTCGAAATGGCGCATGCCGTGCACCCGCTTGCCGGCCTCGCGGACCACGGCGAAGGCTTCGGGCAGCAGCGCCTCGAGCGACTCGCCGTCGGCCACGCGCTGCCGGAACTCCGCGGTCTTGCCGCGCAGCGCCTCGTCGGACAGCGCGGAGACCTCCGCCTCGAGGGCATTGATCTTGCGCACGGTGTGCATGTACTGGCGGACGAGGCGGTCGTTGCGACTACCGAAGATTTTCTTGAGCAGGCCGGAGATCATGTTTTTGGGTCGACGTCGATTCGGCAAAGGCGGGAGTTTATCATGGCGCACCCAGGCTCCCCGTGACGGTTC
>JAEUNQ010000079.1 GCA_016790365.1 Thauera sp.
CGGCTCGCGGCCGACGGCGGCGACCTGCGCGTCGGCGCGATCAGCGGACGCGACGTCGAACTCACCGCCAGGGATGGCGATGCCGAGATCGGTTCGATCGATGCACGCGATGTCGGCGTTGTCGTCGAAGGCGGGAACGCCCGCATCGGCGCGATTGTGGCAAACGACATCACGGCCCGGATCGCAGGCGGAAACGTGGAGATCGGCGCGATCGACGCCGACGACGTCTCCGTGCAGGCCGAGGACGGTGACGTCGCGCTCGGCAACGCACGCGCGAGCGCGGTCTCGATCGGTGCGCGCGACCGTATCGACATCGATCGTCTCGAAGTCGGCCGCAGCCTGCAACTGGGCGCCGACCACATCGTCGCCCAGGTCTTCGCCAGCGGTGGCGCGCCGATCGCCGGCGCAATCGGCGGCTACGGCGGCGGGATGGCCTCGGTCGCGGACCTGACGCTGAGCGGCCCGGGCGGATTCCACTTCGACCGTATCGCCGCCCGCACGGGCCAGCTCGACCTGCCCGTCGGCACGCTGCAGGTCGATCGGTTCGAGGTCGGCGAGCGCATGGTCGTCACCAATCCGCAAACCCGCCTGCTGATCGACCAGCAGAACTTCCGCCTGCAGGGCTACGACGTGCAGGTCTACTCCGGCGGGGCCCCCTTTGCCCTGGCGCTCGATCGCAACCTGATCGCCACCGACAGCTTCGTGATCGACCGTCGCGCCTCGCACGAGGTGCTCGGACCCGATGGCCCGCTGGCGAGCGTGGTCGAATACACCGAGCGCGTGCTCGCGGACATCCATCTCGCCCCTCCGGCTGCCGGGGCGCCCCGCGAGGACGAGGAAGAGAGCCTGGTCCGCGTCGACACCACCCCGGTCGCGCTCGGAACGGAGGGACAATGAGGCCGAACCGACACATCCCGTCCAGTGGAGAGCCCGCAATCATGAAACCCCTGCTGATCCTGGCTGCAGCGCTCTCGGCGACCTCCGCCCTCGCTCAGACCTTGCCCCCGGCTGTGGATCCCGGCGCGTTGCAGCAGCGCCGGATCGACGAGGAGGAGCGCCGCCGCCAGCTCGAGCAGCTGGAACGCCGCGAGATCACCGATCCGGTGCGGCGCGAAGCCGCGCCGCCGCCGCCGGCTGCCCGCCCGGCAGGCGAGGCGGTGCGCTTCATGGTGCGGGAGATCCGCTTCACCGAGTCGGCCATCCTGCTCGCCGACAAGCTCGCCGAGCTCGCCCGGCCCTACACCGGCCGCGAGCTGGCGCTCGCCGAGCTGCGCGAGCTCACCACGCGCATCGACGAGGCCTATCGCGAACGGCGCGTGGTCACCGCGCGCGGTGATCCCGCCGCAGGACGTCTCCGACGGCATCGTCGACATCCGCCTGGTGGAAGGCCGCGTGGGCGGGATCGCGGTCGAAGGCAACGCCAGCACCGACACGGACTTCATCACCCGGCGCATCGGCCTCGTCCCCGGCGAGCTGGTCGACCTGCCGGCGCTGGAACGGGACCTGCGCCGCTTCAACCGCACTCAGGACGCGCAGCTGCGCGCCGACCTGGCGGCCGGGCAGCGTTTCGGCACCTCGGACCTGAAGATCCTGGCCGAGGAGCCTCCGCGCCACAGCCTGCGGCTGAGCCTCGACAACGGCGGCAGCGAGGGCTCGGGCGAATGGCGCACCGGCCTGCAATACACCAACCGCAGCCTGCTCGGATTCCGCGACGAGCTGAGCCTGGGCGTGGTCGGCGCGGAAGGACAGGAAAGCTACTCGGTCGGCTACAGCTTCCCGGTGAACCGCAGCGGCGGCCGCCTGAGCCTGGCGGCGTACAAGGACCACGTCGAGATCGAGAACGGCCCACTGCGCGAGCTCGGCATCAGCGGCCGCTCCACCGGCACCGTCGTCGCGCTGCGCCAGCCGGTGCACCTGGGCGAGCGCTCGCGCACCGACCTGGTGCTCGGCAGCAAGCGCCGCGAGACGCGCAACTGGATCAGCAGCATACCGCTGCAGGAGACCCAGACCGTGGACGGCCACCTCGGCGTGGAGCACCAAGCGGCCGACGACCACGGCTACTGGATCGCCACCTATACCCTCACCGCCGGCCGCGCCAAGGGCTTCGAACGCAGCAACTACACGCTCGGACGCGCCTTCGTGCGCCGTATCCAGGCGCTGGCCCCGGGCTGGTCGGCACAGGCCAGCCTCAA
>JAEUNQ010000267.1 GCA_016790365.1 Thauera sp.
ATTCGATGTTCGGCCTTCAGCGCACCATGGACCTGTGCTGGGCGGCAGCCGACCAGCGCACCCGCGGCTTCCTGATCGGCGGCACCGCCGGGCGCACCACGCTCAACGGCGAGGGCCTGCAGCACGAGGACGGCCACAGCCTGATCATGGCCAACATGATCCCCAACTGCATCAGCTACGACCCGACCTTCCAGTACGAGGTCGCGGTGATCGTGCAGGACGGCCTGCGCCGCATGTTCGCCGAACAGGAGGACGTGTACTACTACATCACGGTGATGAACGAGAACTACGAACATCCCGAGATGCCCGCCGGCGCCGAAGCCGACATCCTCAAGGGCCTGTACCTGTTCAAAAAGGGTGGAGAGGCCAAGACGCCGCGCGTTCAGCTGATGGGTTCGGGCACGATCTTCCGCGAGGTCATCGCCGCGGCCGAGCTGCTCAAGGCCGACTGGGGCGTGGAGTCCGACATCTGGGGCGCGCCCAGCTTCAACGAGCTGGCCCGCAACGGCCACGACATCGAGCGCTGGAACCTGCTGCACCCGATGGAAGAGCCGAAGAAGACCCACGTGCAGCAAAAGCTCGCCGGCTTCGAGGGTCCGATCATCGCCGCCACCGACTACATCCGCATGTTCCCCGAGCAGATCCGCTCGCAGCTCGATCGCAGCTTCGTCACGCTGGGCACCGACGGCTTCGGCCGCTCCGACACCCGCGAGCAGCTGCGCCACTTCTTCGAGGTGGATCGCCACTGGGTGACGCTGGCGGCGCTCAAGGCGCTGGCCGACGCGGGCACGATCGGCCGCGACAAGGTCGCCGCGGCGATGGTCAAGTACCAGCTCGACCCGTCCAAGCCGAACCCGATGTCGGTCTGAGCAGGCAAGGAGACTAGAACATGAGCCAACTCATTGAAGTGAAGGTGCCCGACATCGGCGATTTCGACGCGGTGCCGGTGATCGAGCTGTTCGTGAAGGTGGGCGACACGATCGCGGTGGATGACGCGATCGCGACGCTCGAGTCGGACAAGGCCACGATGGACGTCCCCTCCTCGGCCGCCGGCGTGGTCAAGGAAGTGCTCGTCAATCTGGGTGACAAGGTTTCCGAGGGCTCGGTGCTGATCCGGCTCGAGGCGGCAGGTGCCGCCGCGGCCGCCCCGGCACCTGCCGCGGCTGCGGCGCCCGCTGCTGCCGCGCCTGCCGCGGCTGCTGCGCCCACCCCCGCCGCAGCGCCCGCCCCCATGGCTGCCGGCGGCGGCGTGGTCGAGGTGGTGGTGCCCGACATCGGCGACTTCGACGCCGTGCCGGTGATCGAACTGTTCGTGAAGGTCGGCGACACCATCAAGGTCGACGACGCGATCGCCACGCTCGAATCCGACAAGGCCACGATGGACGTGCCGTCCTCGGCCGCCGGCGTCGTCAAGGAAGTGCTGGTTGCCCTCGGCGACAAGGTCGGCCAGGGCAAGGTGCTGATCAAGGTCGAATCCACGACGGCCTCGGCAGGGGCGCCCGCTCCGGCCGCCCCCGCGGCCCCCGCCCCGCTCGCCGATGGCGGCCCGGCCGCGAGCGCCCCGGCCTCGATGCCGGTCGCCTCGGTCGCCCCATCGGCGGTCACGCTCGGCGGCAAGGTGCACGCCAGCCCCTCGGTGCGTGCCTTCGCCCGCGAGCTCGGCGTCGATCTCGCCCAGGTCAAGGCCACCGGTCCCAAGGGCCGCATCGTCAAGGAAGACGTCGCCGGCTTCATCAAGAGCGCGATGAGCACCGGCGTGGTGCCGGGCAAGACCCCGGCGGCGGCGGCCGCGGGTGCCTCGCTCGGCGGTGGACTCGACCTGCTGCCGTGGCCGAAGGTCGACTTCGCCAAGTTCGGCGAGATCGAGGTCAAGCCGCTCAGCCGCATCAAGAAGATCTCCGGCCAGAACCTCGCCCGCAACTGGGTGATGATCCCGGCGGTGACCTACCACGAGGACGCCGACATCACCGACCTGGAAGCCTTCCGGGTGGCGATGAACAAGGAGCACGAGAAGTCCGGCAAGAAGCTCACCATGCTCGCCTTCATCATCAAGGCCTCGGTGCGCGCGCTGCAGGAGTTCCCCGAGTTCAACACCTCGCTCGATGGGGACAATCTCGTCTACAAGAAGTACTTCAACATCGCCTTTGCCGCCGACACCCCGAACGGGCTGGTGGTGCCGGTGATCAAGGACGCGGACAAGAAGAGCGTGTTCGACATCGCCGCCGAATCCGGCGCGCTGGCCAAGAAGGCGCGCGACGGCAAGCTCGGCCCGGCCGACATGTCGGGTGCCTGCTTCACGATCAGCTCGCTGGGCGGGATCGGCGGCACCTACTTCGCGCCCATCGTCAATGCGCCCGAGGTGGCCATCCTCGGGGTGAACAAGTCGGTGATGAAGCCGGTGTGGGACGGCAAGCAGTTCGTGCCGCGCCTGACGCTGCCGATGTCGCTGACCGCGGACCACCGCGTGATCGACGGCGCGCTGGCCACCCGCTTCAACGTGTACCTCGCGCAACTGCTGGCGGACTTCCGCCGGGTGATGCTCTGACGTGGTGAGGAGTGAGGCGTGAGGGGGCAGGGGCGACACCCTCCCCGCCTCGCGCCTTCCTCTTCCGGAAACTCCTCACGAGGTGAAGAAGATGAGTCAAATGATTGAAGTGAAGGTACCCGACATCGGCGATTTCGATTCGGTGCCGGTGATCGAACTGTTCGTGAAGGTCGGCGACAGCATCGCGGTGGACGATGCGATCTGCACGCTCGAATCGGACAAGGCGACGATGGACGTGCCCTCGTCCGCCGCCGGCGTGGTCAAGGAAGTGCTGGTCAACCTGGGTGACAAGGTCGGCGAAGGCGCGGTGCTGATCCGTGTCGAAGCCGCCGGTGCCGCTGCAGGAGCGGCGCAAGCCGCGAACACGGCGCCGGCCTCCGCACCTGCACCATCCGCGGCGTCCGCCGCCCCTGCCGCCACGCCGAGCGCCGCCCCCGCGGCCGCAAGCCACGCCGGCAGCGCCGATGCCGAGTACGACCTGGTCGTGCTCGGCGCCGGCCCCGGCGGCTACTCGGCGGCCTTCCGCGCCGCCGACCTCGGGCTCAAGACCGCGATCGTCGAGCGCTATTCGACGCTCGGCGGCGTGTGCCTGAACGTGGGCTGCATCCCGTCCAAGGCGCTGCTGCACGTCGCGGCGGTGATCGAGGAGGCCGAGCATGTGCACACCGCAGGCATCCAGTTCGCCAAACCCACAGTCGACGTCGATGCGCTGCGCAAGCACAAGGACGGCGTGATCGGCAAGCTCACCGGCGGGCTCTCGGGCATGGCCAAGGCGCGCAAGGTCGACGTCATCCGCGGCTACGGCAGCTTCCTCGACCCCCACCATCTGGAAGTCGAGGAGACCACCGGCGCGAGCCAGGACAAGACCGGCGCCAAGAAGGTGGTGAAGTTCAAGCACTGCATCATCGCCGCCGGCTCGGCCGCGGTGCACCTGCCCTTCCTGCCGCGCGATGCGCGCATCGTGGATTCGACCGGTGCGCTCGAGCTGCGCCAGGTACCGGGCAAGATGCTGGTGATCGGCGGCGGCATCATCGGGCTGGAGATGGCGACCGTCTACTCCACGCTGGGCGCGCGCGTCGACGTGGTCGAGATGCTCGACCGCCTGATGCAGGGTCCGGACGCCGACGCGGTCAAGGTGTGGGAGAAGCAGAACGCCCACCGCTTCGACAACGTCATGCTCAAGACCAGGACCGTGGCGGTCGAGGCCAGGGACGACGGCCTGTGGGTGAAGTTCGAGGGCGACAAGGCCCCCGCGGAACCCGTGCGCTACGACCTCATCCTGCAGTCGGCGGGCCGCTCGCCCAACGGCAAGAAGATCGGCGCCGAGAAGGCGGGCGTGATCGTCGGCGAGCGCGGCTTCATCCCGGTGGATGCGCAGATGCGCACCAACGTGCCGCACATCTTTGCGATCGGCGACATCGTCGGCCAGCCCATGCTCGCCCACAAGGCGGTGCATGAGGCGCACGTGGCGGCCGAGGTCGCGGCCGGTCACAAGGCGGCCTTCGACGCCACGGTGATCCCGGGCGTGGCCTACACCCATCCGGAAGTGGCCTGGGTCGGCTACACCGAGGCGCAGGCCAAGGCCGAGGGCAAGAAGGTCGATACGGCCAAGTTCCCCTGGGCCGCCAGCGGCCGCGCCATCGCCAACGGCGCCGACTACGGCTTCACCAAGCTCATCTTCGACGCCGAGACCCACCGCGTGATCGGCGGCACCATCGTCGGGCCGTCCGCCGGCGACATGATCGGCGAGGTCTGCCTCGCGATCGAGATGGGCGCCGACGCCACCGACATCGGCAAGACCATCCACCCCCACCCCACCCTGGGCGAGACGGTGGGCATGGCCGCCGAGGTGGCGCACGGCAGCTGCACCGACCTGCCGCCGATGCGAAAGAAGTAAGACCGTCTCGGCGCTTGCCGCCGCATCGGGGCGCCCCGCCGGTTTCCGGCGCGGGCGCCTTTTTCATGGGTGGCGCGAAGAGATGGGCGCGTGGCCCCCGCTCAGTGCGTCGGGGCGGTGCGGCGCAATCCGGCCTCGCCGCGGCGGCTGCGGACCGGTCGGGCGAGCTCCGCATCGTCGCCGCCATCCAGCGCGCGAGCGGCGGGGGGAATGCGCTCTGCGCCCTCGTGGGCGATGCGCTGCAAGGCCTCGAGGTCGGCGAGGTAATGCCGCTGCAGCCCGCGGCCGCCCTGCGGCACGAGCACGCCATCGTGTTCGAAGGCCTTCAGCGTGCGGCACACCGTCTCGGGCGTCTGCCCGAGGATGGAGCCGATCTCGGTCAGTTGCAGGCGGCGGATGCGCGCGCCCTCTCCGCAGTGCAGGCGCAGCAGCAGGCGGGCGAGCCGCATCCGCGCCGGCAGCACCCCGCTGGCGAGCTCGGCGATCCAGCCCTGGGCGTCGGACAGCGCGCGCTGCATGTGGCGCAGCACCTGCATCTGCAGCACCGGCCGGCGCTCGAGCACCCGCGCCAGCTTGTCGGCCGGAATGCGGCAGGTGCGCACCTCGTCGAGCGCGATCGCGCTGTGCGGACTGGCGTCGCCGCTCATCGCGTCGAAGCCGACGATTCCGCCGTCCTGCGCGAAGTGCACGATGCGCTCGTGCCCGGCGGCGTCGCAGCGCACCAGCTTGACGCCGCCGGAGACGATGAAGTGCAGGCCGTCGACCGGCTCGCCGCTGCGGTACAGCGCCTCGCCCGGCGCGAAGACGTGGCAGACGACGGGCACGCCGCCCGCGATCGAGGCGAGCGCGGTGATCGACCCGCAGGCCGCGGAGCCTTCGAGAACACACGACGCGCAGTCGTCCGCGCGCGCCGTGTCCTGGCAATGATGGATCCTGTTCATGGTTTCGCCCCCCCTCGGGACGAAGGATTCGATTTGCCGGACCACAGGCGGAGACCCCTCCCCGCCCGCGGCCCGGATGCGACGCGAGCGCGCTCAGTCGAGCGCCACCTGCGCCTTCAGCCAGAAGGTGCGGCCGGGTTCGTTGATGATCTCGTTGCTGAGTGCCTCGTAGCCTGCGATCGCAGCGCTGCCCTGAGACAGGTGCTCGCGGTAAGTGCGATCAAAGACGTTGTCGACCCCCACGGTCAGCAGCGTGACCTTGTTCGGACGCCAGCCTGCGTTGAGCGCCAGCGTCGCGAAGCCCGCCGTCGGACCAAGATCGCGTCCATTTGCGACGATGCTGCCGGAGCCGACATCGACGCGATCCTGCTTGGCCACCACCCTCAGCAAACCACCGTAGGAGAAGGTACCGTCGTTGTATTCGAGCGCGAGGCGCCCTTCGAGCGGCGGTTGTTGCGCGAGCGCGGTGTCGTCCGTGTCATTGCTGCCACGTACCCAGGCCAGCGTTCCGGTCGCGCTCCAGCTCGGCGCGAAGCGCCAGGTGAGATCGGCCTCGGCGCCGTACACGGTGGCATCGACGTTGCGGACATCGGCAACAGCCACGCCCCCCTTCGGGGTCGGGACTTGCCACCAGCGCAGCAACATGTAGTCGCTTACCTTGCTGTAGAAACCGGACACCGAGGCGCTGACGCTACCGACCGCCCAGTTCGCACCGATATCGATCTGGGTGTTCTTCTCGGGCTCCAGATTACCGAAATCACGCGCATCGGCGGTGCTGGTCAGGTTCCCGGAAATCGGCGTGGCGCGCATGAACTCCCAGAAATCCGGGAAGCGCTCGACATAACCGAGACCGGCATACCAGGTCCCTGCGCCGCCCGCGTAATCCTGCTCGTAACGCAGGAAACCGCTGCTCAGATTCTCTTCGCGATCGGCGTTCGCAAAGGGGTTGGCCGACGAGCCGAGCATCGTCTTGCCCGCAGGCGCCGCGGTCGTCACATTCTTGATCTGCTTGCGATAATCCGTCGCTTCATGCTGGTCGAAGCGCAGGCCGGCCACGACCCTGCGCACGTCATCGAGAGAATAGGTCCCCTCCGCGAACACACCATAGCGATCGAAACCCAGGTCCTTCGCCCTCGGCTGGCTCCAGTAGGCCGGCGGCGTCGCCCCCTGAAGGGCACGCAGGGTGTGGAGGTCGTCCTTGTAGTCGGCGCCGAGCTTGAACATCCACTGATCGGCTGGGGTCAGGGTGGCCACGAAGCGCGCGCCCTTGGTTTCACGGTCCGGGTTATTGACGGAGTAATCCGCAGTCGCAGGCTTCTGCCGCAGGCTGTAGTTGTCCATCACGTGGTCGATGTAGCTGTAGTAGACGTTCGCCTCGATGCGCTGAAGCAAGGGCGAGAGGTTGCGCTTGTCGAACTTCACCCCCACGTGCTCGCGTTCGAACTTGGTGCCGTCCATGCCGCGGTCGGCATAGGCCGCCTCGCCATCGCTGCGGCCGAAGCTGAGCTCCAGCAGGGTGTTGTCATCTGGCGTCCAGCCCAGCGCACCCGTGGTGCTCCAGCGCGTATAGAAGGAGTGCACCTCCTTCCCGTCACCATCCTCGTAGTTTTCGCTGTCGGAACGCGTCGCACCGATACGGGCATAGAAGTCCGGATTGCCTGCCTTGGCATCGAAGATCTGGTCGTTGCGGCCCCAGCTACCGAAGGTCAGGCTGCCGTTGGCGCTCCAGCCCGGCTCGGTCATGCGCTGGATATCGCGCTCGAAAAGCACCACTGCGGCCGAGTTGCCGCCACCGTAGAGCACGGTCTGCGGCCCTTTCAGCACGGTGACACGATCGTAGGACTCCGGGTAGATGTAGGCGGTCGGCGGGTCCATGCGCCCACCACAGCCACCATGCACGTCCTGTCCATCCTGCAGGATGTTGAGCCGCGAGCCCGACATCCCGCGGAAGACCGGATCACCGTCGGCCCCCCCCTTCCGGATCACCGAGAAGCCCGGAATGCTCTTGAGCATGTCGGCGCCGTCGTGCGCCGGCAGGGGCTGGCGCGGGGCCTTGGGGTCGGTGGTGACGGTCAGCGGCGCCTCGGTGACCGGCGCGGTGACGACCACGCTGCCAAGCCGGGTTTCCTGAGCCTGGGCAAGGATGGGCAGGGCCATGGATACCGCCACGGCGAGCGGGAGGCGTTTGAAGATCCTGTTCATGTTGTTTTCCTGGTGCTGTTCAGAGATGCGGGTGCGGCAGATGAATCGGTGGGTACCGGTGCTCAGTGGTGCATCTTCTTCATCGGCGCGTTGAGCGCACGTACCGGTGCCCTGAGCTCGACCGTGGCGCGGCTGCCGTCCTTGTTCTCGATCGTCAGGGTGAGCGGGACCTCGTCGCCGACCTTCACCTGCTGCTTCAGGTCCATCAGCATCACGTGGTAACCGCCGGGCTTGAGCTCGACCCCCTGCCCGGCCGGTAGATCGAGGCCGGAGACAGGGCTCATCTTCATGACGTCCTTGTCCATCAGCATCTCGTGGAGCTCGACCACGCCGGCGACGGGCGAGGCCGCCGAAACGAGGCGGGCGTCGGCATCCGATTTCAACTGCATGAAGGCCCCGGTGGCCTTCTGCGCAGGCACGGTGGCACGCACCCAGGGCTCGGCTACGGTGACTTCGGCGTGTGCGGCAGCACTGCCGAGGAGGACGAGGGCGGCCAACAGCGGGGCGGCCAGGAATGGCTTTTGCATCGTGGTTCTCCGATCGGTGGAGGATTGCGGTCCGCACGGCCGCGCGCCGGCGCGCTCCGGAAGGGAGGCGACGAACGCGGAGCTGCGTGCGAAGGGCTCGCACGACCGGCGGACCGGTGGCGAGAAAGGGACTTCAGGCGAGGGACGGGACCGCTACGGCGAACGCACACGGCGTCCGCGAGTGCGCAGGGTCAGGCGTGCGCGGGCGGCGCGCGCGGATGCGCGGGCGACCAGGCAAAGAGCGGCCGCGGTGCGACGAGGAAAAGCGTGGGCAGCACCGCCCCGCCGGCAACGGCGAAGGACGGCGACAGATCGGGCGATGGCGGCAAGGCGTTGCCGAACTGTGCGGAGCAGTAGGGGCAGTGGTCGAGCGAGGGCACGGACTGGGCCGGCCCGGATTCGGAGCTCACCGCACCGGTCTCGCCGTAGAAGGCGGCCTCCTCGGCGCTCAGTTCCACCCATTCGACGCCGGCGGCGGAACACAGCTCGACGAGGTAACGGCCATGCTCGTCGGGCCCCATCGCCCGGCTGACCGCCGGCGCCAGCGCGCTCATCGCCATCGCGAAGATCGCGATCCAGGCGTAGAGACCTTGGCGAAAGCGGTGCATGGGGGAATAGGGTCCGTGGAAACCACAACAACGGGACAGATTCTACCGGATTAGCCGCTGCTTAATTTGATCGGGGTCATGTTTGCGCGGGCTCCCGGCCAATGCCCTCGCGCGCGCGCACCCATGCGACGAAATCCGCCAGCGGCAAGGCCGGAGCGTGCAGGAAGCCCTGGATGTAGTCGCAGCCCATGCCGGCGAGCAGTTCGGCGGTGTTGGCGTCCTCGACCCCTTCGGCGGTCACCTCGATATCGAGGCGGTGCGAGAGGTCGATGATCGAGGCCGCGATCTCGCGGTCGCGCGCGGAGGTCAGCAGGTCGATGACGAAGCTGCGGTCGATCTTGACCTCCTGCACGGCGAGACGCTTGAGCCGGCTCATGCCCGAGAAGCCGGTGCCGAAGTCGTCGATCGACAGCGCGACGCCGAGCTGGCGAAGGCGTTGGAGGACCTCGGAGACGTTGCTGCCCGCAGTCTCGTCCATCATGCTGGTTTCGGTGATCTCCAGGCACAGCCGTCCCGCTTCGAGGTTCCAGGTCGACAGCGCCTGACCGATGAGCTCGGGCACCTCCGCATCGTAGAGGTCGGTCGCGGAGAGGTTGATGGAGACGTCGATCTCCAGGCCTTCCATGCGCAACTGGTGCAAGACCTGCGCCGCCTGCTGGAACAGCCATCGGTTGAAGCGGTGGCGCAGGCCGAGGCGGTCGATCAGGCCGATCACCACCGGTGGCGGGACGGACTCGCCCATGCTGTTGCGCCAGCGCAGCAGCGCCTCGGCGCTGCGGCACTCCGCGCTGTAAAGATGGACCTTCGGCTGCAGCCAGAGCTCGAGCTCCGGCCCGCCGGAAAAGGCCGTGCGCAGGTCGCGCTCGAGCACGGCGATGTTGGGCGCACTGCGCTCCATCGAGGGCTCGAAGAGCAGGCTGCCACAATCGGAGCGCCCTGCGACCAGGCCGGCGATGCGCGCGGACTGCAGCAGGTGGAAGCCGTCCTGGCCGTGGTCGGGCGAGATCGCCGCGCCGCACACCACGCGCACCGGGAGATCGAGCCCATCGACCACCAGCGGGTTTTCGTTGAAGATCCGCTCGAAGCGCAGCATGCCCAGGGTGAGCACCGCCGTGCTGACCACCCGCGGCAGAACGATCAGCCATTCCTTGCCATCGACCGCGAACAGGCTGTCGTGGCTGCGCAACTGGGCGCGGATCTGCCGCTCCATGGCGCGCTCGAAGCGGCGCAGGTGCTCGAGCGGAAGGCGATAGAGCGCTGCGTCGGGCTGAGCATAGAGCGAAATCACCCCAACACCCTGGCCCTCGGACCCGGCCATCCGCGCCGAAACCTCGGTCAATGCGGAGAGAAATCCGGTCGGGATCAGCGAGTCCATGTTCAGGCGAGGAAGAAGTCGTTGGGGTCGATGCCGAAGGCGTTGGGCGGTAGTGCCTGCACGATGCGATAGGGCTCGCCGTCGGCCGTCTCGGGTTGCATCAGCAGGTCGAGGGTGCGCGGGAAGCGTTCCACGCTCTTGTCGGGCGCGAGCAGCACAAGCACGCGCGGCTGCAGCCGACGCACCTGGTTCTGCTGGATCACCACGCCGACCTCGCCGCTGTTGAGTTCGACCAGGGTGCCGATCGGGTACAGCCCGACGCACTGCAGGAACTGGTCGACCAGGGTGTCGCGGAACAGGGTGTTGCGCAGCTGGTTGAGCGTCTCCATGGCGCGTTGGCTGGACACCGCTTCGCGATAGACACGCTCGCGCGTCATCGCACAGTAGGTGTCGATGATGCCGGCCATCTCCGCCGGCAACGGAATGCTCATGCCTTCGAGTCCGCGCGGATAGCCGGTGCCGTCGAAGCGCTCGTGGTGCGCACCGATGATCGCCAGCACCTCGGCGTCGAAGTCCTGGTGCGCCTGCAGCAGGCGAACCGTATTGGTGACGTGGGCCTTGACGTGCTCGAACTCACGCTCGTCGAGCGGCCCCGGCTTGCTGAGCAGGCCGTAGTCGATCTGCACCTTGCCGATGTCCTGGAGCAGGCCGGCGAGGCCGAGTTGGTGCACCTGCTTGCCGCTCAAGCCGACGAAGCGCCCGAACACCATCGCATGCACCGAGACGTTGACCGCGTGATCGTAGGCGTATTGGTCGGTACGCTTGAGCCGGGTGAGCCAGAGCAGCGCGTCGGGGTTGCGCTGCACGCCGGCGGCCATCTCGCCGACCAGGCCGTCGATCTGGGCGACATCGATGGTGCCGTCGTTGTCGATGGCAAGCCGGGTCTCGCGCAGCGCGCGATAGACGTCATCGACGATCGGGGCCGAGTAGAGCAGTTCGGACTCGAGCCGGCTGCGGCCGTCCTCGCTGCGGATGCTCGGGATGTGCGGCTGGCGACGGGTGTGGATCTTGCCCTTGAAGCCGCGCGCGACCTTGATGAAGCGCTGCGCCTGGACGCGCGATTCGGTGACATCGGGATGCTGGCGCGGAAGCCCGTCCGGGCCACGTAGCGGCGCGTCCTTCTCGAAGACCTTGGCACTGTACTGGTCACCGGTCGAGCGCGAGCGATCGATCGTGACCGAACGACAGTACTGTTGCAAGGCTCGGAGCTGGTCAGCGTTCTGTAGCAGGAAGCCCTGCATCATGAACGGCGTATCGGTCCATGGACGGTCGATGCCGACGACGAACATGCCGATCTTCAGTTCGCGCGTCGATATCGTCTGGTTCAACCGTTTCCCCCAACGTGACCCCTGAAGGGTCGAGCCAATCATCGTCATTCTAACGGCTGTCGCATGGGCGACTTGAGCGGCGCCTCGCCCCTCATTACCCGGAACGGGTACCTCTGCCGATCAGCCCAGCCACACCCGCGCATTACGGAACATGCGCAGCCATGGCGAGGCGTCGGGGCTGTCCTGAACCAGCCATTGCGGTGCCCAGGACATCTGCAGGGTACGCGCCGTACGCTCCGGATGCGGCATCATGATGGTGAACCGCCCATCCGCGGTAGTGAAGCCCGTCACACCATCCGGCGATCCGTTCGGATTCGCCGGGTAGGCCTGTGCAACGCGGCCGTGGTTGTCGACATAGCGCAGTGCGAGCAGTGCGCGCTCGCGGTCGGCCTCGCTGCGAAACACCGCCCTGCCCTCGCCGTGGCTGACCACGATCGGCATGCGGCTGCCGGCCATGCCCTGCAGCAGGATCGAGGGGCTGTCGGCGACCTCCACCATGACGAAGCGGGCCTCGAACTGCTCGCTGCGGTTGCGGTGGAAGGTGGGCCAGGCCTCTGCACCCGGGATGATGGGCGCAAGATGAGCCATCATCTGACAGCCGTTGCACACACCGAGCGCGAAGGTGTCGCTGCGACCGAAGAAGGCCGCGAACTCGTCGCGCAGGCGGGGATTGAAGAGGATGGACTTTGCCCAGCCCTGGCCGGCGCCAAGCACGTCGCCATAGGAGAAGCCGCCACAAGCCGCGAGGCCGTGGAAGTCGGCGAGGTCGATGCGGCCGGACTGGAGGTCGGACATGTGCACGTCGACCGGGGTGAAGCCGGCGCGCTCGAAGGCGGCCGCCATCTCGAACTGGGAATTGACCCCCTGCTCGCGCAGCACGACAACCTTGGGTCGTGCGCCGGTGGCGATGAAGGGAGCCGCGACGTCTTCCCTGACGTCGAAGGACAGCGCCACCGACAGGCCGGGGTCGCCGGCGTCGGCGAGCGCGTCGAACTCCTGCTGCACCGACTCGGGGTCGTCACGCAGCTTGGCGATGCGGTAGCTGGTCTCGGCCCAGGCCTGCAGCAGCTCGGCCCGACTGGCGGCGAACACGAGCTTGGCGTTGCGGCGGAAGCGAACCTCATCCTTGTCGTTGGGCTCGCCGATGAAGTGGTAGGCGAGCTTCGCGGCGCGCAGCGCCTCGGTGATGCGCGAGCGCTCCTCGCGGCGGATCTGGATTACGGCCCCGAGCTCCTCGGAGAAGAGCCCGGCGAAGAGGCGGTCGTCGAAGCGCCCCTTCAGCGTATCGGGCTTCTTCTCGAGGCCATCGACGTCGACCATGTAGGGGTCGTAGCACACGGTGTCGAGGATCAGCGACAGGCCGCAGTGCGACGCGAACGCCATCTCGCACAAGGTCGCAAAGAGGCCGCCGTCGGAGCGGTCGTGGTAGGCCAGCAGCAGGCCGTCACGCCGGAGCTGCTGCACGGTCTCGAAGAAGGCCGCAAGCTGGGCGGGATCGACATCGGGAGCATGCTCGCCGACCGATTCGTAGGACTGTGCGAAGACGGAGCCGCCGAGGCGGTTCTTGCCGTTGCCGAGGTCGATCAGCAGCAGCTCGGTCTCCACCCCTTCGGGCAGCTGCAGTTGCGGCGTGAGCGTGCTGCGGATGTCCTGCACCGGGGCGAAGGCGGTGGCGATCAGCGACAGCGGGGCGACGACCTGCTTGTCCTCTTCGCCATCGCGCCAGGCGGTGCGCATCGACAGCGAATCCTTGCCGACCGGGATCGACACGCCGGCGCTGATGCAGAACTCGGACACGGCCTTGACCGTGTCGAAGAGCCTGGCGTCCTCGCCACGATGGCCGGCGGCAGCCATCCAGTTGGCCGACAGCTTGACGTCGCCCAGCTTGGCGATGTCCGCGGCGGCGATGTTGGTGATCGCCTCGCCGATCGCCATGCGGCCTGAAGCCGGCGCGTCGACGCAGGCCAGCGGCGTACGCTCGCCCATCGCGAAGGCTTCGCCGCGGTAGCCCTGGAAGCTCATCGCGGTGACCGCGACGTCGGCCACCGGCACCTGCCATGGGCCGACGAACTGATCGCGCACAGTCAGGCCGCCCACCGAGCGGTCGCCGATGGTGATCAGGAAGCTCTTGCTGGCGACCGCCGGCACGCGCAGCACGCGCATGCCGGCTTCCTTCAAGTCGAAGTCGGTGGTGTCGAAGGGCGGCAGGTGCACCGCACGGCGCGAGACGTTGCGCGTCATCTTCGGCGGCTTGCCGAGCAGCACCTTCATGTCCATGTCCACCGGCTTGTTGCCGAAGTGGCGGTCGGACACGGTGAGGTGGCCATCGGCGGTGGCGGTGCCGAGCACGGCGAAGGGACAGCGCTCGCGCTCGCAGAAGGCCTGGAACAGCGGCAGGCTCTCGGGCGCGATCGCGAGCACGTAGCGTTCCTGCGATTCGTTCGACCAGATCTCGCGCGGGCTCATGCCCGGCTCCTCGATGTGCACCTCGCGCAGCTCGAAATGCGCGCCCAGGCTGGCGTGGTCGGCCAGTTCGGGCATCGCGTTCGACAGGCCGCCGGCGCCGACGTCGTGGATGGCGATGATCGGGTTCTTGTCGCCCTGCTGCCAGCAGGCGTCGATCACTTCCTGGCAGCGGCGCTGAATCTCCGGGTTGCCGCGCTGCACCGAGGCGAAGTCGAGATCGGCGGTGTTGGTGCCGGTGGCCATCGACGAGGCCGCACCACCGCCCAGGCCGATCAGCATGCCCGGTCCGCCGAGCTGGATCAGCAGCGTGCCCGGCGGGAAGGTGGGCTTCTCGGACTGCTGGGCCTGGATGCTGCCGAGGCCGCCGGCAATCATGATCGGCTTGTGGTAGCCGCGCACCTCGCCCTGCACTTCCTGTTCAAACGTGCGGAAATAACCGGCGAGGTTGGGACGGCCGAACTCGTTGTTGAAGGCGGCGGCGCCGATCGGGCCCTCGATCATGATGTCGAGCGCGGAGGCGATGCGCTCGGGCTTGCCGTAGGGTTTCTCCCAGGGCTGGCCGAAGTCGGGGATGTTGAGGTTGGACACGGTGAAGCCGGCCAGGCCCGCCTTGGGACGCGAGCCACGACCGGTCGCGCCCTCGTCGCGGATCTCGCCGCCGGCGCCGGTGGCCGCGCCCGGGAAGGGCGAGATCGCGGTCGGGTGGTTGTGGGTCTCGACCTTGGCGAGGATGTGGGTGTCCTCGTCGTGGTAGCGGAAGGCGCCGTCTGCATCCGGGTACAGGCGGGCGATGCGCGCGCCCTCGATCACCGATGCGTTGTCCGAGTAGGCCACCACCGTGCCTTCGGGGTGCGCCTTGTGGGTGTCCTTGATCATGCCGAAGAGCGACTTCTCCATCGGCCGCGCGTCGATTACCCAGTCGGCGTTGAAGATCTTGTGCCGGCAGTGCTCGGAGTTGGCCTGCGCGAACATCATCAGCTCGACGTCGGTGGGGTTTCGCCCCATGCGGCCGAAGTTTTCCACCAGGTAGTCGATCTCATCCTCGGACAGCGCGAGGCCAAGCTCGCCGTTGGCCCGCTCCAGCGCAGCGCGGCCGCCGGTGAGGATGTCCACGGTGGTGAGCGGCTGCGGCTCGTAGTGGTGGAAGAGCGCGTCGGCGTCATCGGCGGTATCCAGCACCGAATCGGTCATGCGGTCGTGCAGCAGCGCCTGCAGCGCCGCGTTGCCTTCCACCCCGCGCGCCTCGATCGAGTAGGCGATGCCGCGCTCGATGCGCACGATCTTGTCGAAGCCGCACTGGTGGGCGATGTCGGTGGCCTTGGACGACCAGGGAGAGATCGTTCCCAGGCGGGGCACCACCAGGCGCAAGACCCCGGCGGGCGCAGCCGTGCTGGCTGGGCGGGCATCGAGCAAGTCGACCAGGCGTGCGCGCTCCGCCTCATCCAGCGCAGCCGACACCTCGACGAAATACCAGTGCTCCGCAGCCAGTCCGGCCAGCTTGGGGAGCACCTCGCCGACGGCGCGGGAAAGACGTTCCAGACGGGAGGAGGACAGCGCCGGAGCGCCACGCAGCTTGAGGATCGAAGTCATGTTTTCGGGAAACCGGGTCGTATACGGGCAATGCGGATAGGCGCCAGGCAAGGTCGCGAGGAACCCGTCGAGCTGCGCACAGGCAGCTTCGCATTATAACCGAGCCCCTTCTGCAGCCCGGGGCGTTGTAGACTTTGCGCCTCGATGAGCCGGAGGCCCGACATGCCCGAAATCAACTACCTGTGGGCGCCACCGGCGCCCGTCTCCCTGCCCGTTCGCGGTACCGGCGCACGTTTCCCGGTGAATCGCTTGTTCTTCGTCGGCCGCAACTACCAGGCCCACGCGATCGAGATGGGGACCTCGGTCGACAAGGCCAGCATGCGCCCGGTGTATTTCACGAAGTCCTCGGCCAATCTCGCACTCTCCGGCGGTCGCGCTCCCTACCCGCCCGAGACCCGCGACTACCATCACGAGATGGAACTCGTGGTCGCGATCGGCGAACCCGGCTTTCGCGTGGACGAATCCGCCGCGCGCCGCATGATCTACGGCTATGCATGTGGCCTCGACATGACCCGGCGCGATCTGCAAGCCGCAGCCAAGGCGAAGGGGAATCCCTGGGATCTGGCCAAGAACGTGGAGAGCGGCGCCGTATGCGGTGACATCCAGCCCGCCGACGGCACGGTGCTGCGTAGCGGCTCGATCGTCCTGAGGGTCAATTGCGAGGTGCGCCAGCAAGCCGATCTGTCAGACATGATCTGGAGCATCCCTGAGATCATCGCGGACCTGTCGACCTACTACCACCTGCAGCCCGGCGACCTGATCTACACCGGTACGCCTGAAGGCGTCGGGCCGGTCCAGCCGGGTGATCGGCTGGAGGGCTCGGTGGAAGGCGCGGGCGAGCTCGAGTTCGAGATCGGCGAAGCGGAATAGGTCGCGGAGGAAGGCCGGCTCCAGCCCCCCGGCTGCGAAGTCTCCTTTTCAGCAGCGCGGGGGCCGCGCACCGGCCGGAGCCGGAAGCGATGCGGGGGCGGGGAAGCGGACCGCCAGATTCGCGCCTTCGAGCGGGCCGAGCGGGAGAGGCTCGGGTGTGGGCC
>JAEUNQ010000284.1 GCA_016790365.1 Thauera sp.
TGCGCGCGCAGGATGAAGAAGCGCACCACCTCGGGGTCGTACTTCTGCAGCACCTCGCGGATGGTGAAGAAGTTGCCGAGCGACTTCGACATCTTCTCGTCGTCGACGCGCACGAAGCCGTTGTGCATCCAGTAATTGACGAAGGCGTGCCCATGCGCGCCTTCCGACTGGGCGATCTCGTTCTCGTGGTGGGGGAACTGCAGGTCCATGCCGCCGCCGTGGATGTCGAAGTGGTCGCCGAGCAGGTCCGAGCTCATCGCCGAGCACTCGATGTGCCAGCCCGGCCGGCCCTCGCCCCACGGCGACGCCCACTTCACCTCGCCCGGCTCCTCGACCTTGGCGTGCTTCCACAGCACGAAGTCGAGCGGGTCGTTCTTGTCCTGCGCCACATCGACGCGCTCGCCGGCGCGCAGCTCGTCGAGCGACTTGCCCGACAGCTTGCCGTAGCCCTCGAACTTGCGCACCGCGTAGCACACGTCGCGGTTGGCGGCGACGTAGGCCAGGCCCTTCTGCTCCAGGCGCGAGATCAGCGACTGCATCTGCGCGACGTAGTCGGTGGCGCGCGGCTCGTGGTCGGGGCGCAGCACGCCGAGCGCGTCGGCGTCCTCGTGCATCGCGGCGATGAAGCGGTCGGTGAGCTGGCGGATGCTCTCGCCGTTCTCCTGCGCGCGGCGGATGATCTTGTCGTCGATGTCGGTGATGTTGCGCACGTAGGTCACGTCCAGCCCGCTCGCGCGCAGCCAGCGCGCGACCATGTCGAACACCACCATCACGCGCGCATGGCCGAGATGGCAGAAGTCGTACACGGTCATTCCGCAGACGTACATGCGGACCTTGCCGGGTTCGATGGGCGTGAAGGCTTCCTTGCTGCGCGACAGGGTGTTGTAAATGGAGAGCATCGGGGCGGACGGGTCGGTACGGGAGGGAGGCCGGCCGAAGGAACGACGCGGGCGGCGGCTCGATTGTGAGGGGGGGGCCTTGTTGCTAGAATTCGGCGCTCGAAAAGGACTCGAGGTCCGGGTTTCGGGCGGCCCCACGCAAGCGCGCGAGTATAGCACGCAGCCCCCGGCACCCTCCTCGCCCACGCCCCGGCCCCATCGCCCGGCGTGCTTCGGAATCGCAGGCGGCGCCCGCAGCGGGCATCGCTGCGGCCACCCCTCCGCCCCATCCCAGGAGCTTCCATGAAACGACACCTGCTTGCCTTCGCCACCGCGGCCAGCCTCGCCTTCCCGGCGCTCGCCGCCAACCCGACGGTCGAGCTCAAGACCAGCCAGGGCGACATCGTCGTCGAGGTCTTCGCCGACAAGGCACCCAAGTCCGCCGAGAACTTCGTCCAGTACGTGAAGGACGGCTTCTACGACGGCACCGTGTTCCACCGCGTGATCGACGGCTTCATGGTGCAAGGCGGCGGCTTCGACGCGAACATGAACCAGAAGGCCACCCGCGCCCCGATCGAGAACGAGGCCAAGAACGGCCTCAAGAACGAGCGCGGCACGCTGGCGATGGCGCGCACCTCCGACCCGCACTCAGCGAGCGCGCAGTTCTTCATCAACCTCGTCCCCAACACCTTCCTCGACTACCCCTCGCGCGACGGCTGGGGCTACGCGGTGTTCGGCAAGGTCGTGAAGGGCATGGACGTGGTCGACAAGATCGCCAAGCTGCCCACCGCCAACCGCGGCTTCCACCAGAACGTGCCGGTCGAGGCCATCGTCGTCGAGAGCGCGCGCGTGGTCGGCACCGCCGCGCCGGCGAAAAAGCCCGCGAAGTAAGCCCGCCAGGCAAGACCCAACCCCACCGCCCGGCGGCCACCCCGCCGGGCCCACGCCAGATCCACCCCAGGAGAATCCGCATGGCAGTCAAGCTGCACACCAACCACGGCGTCATCACCCTCGAGCTCGACGCCGAGAAGGCCCCCGTCACCGTCGCCAACTTCCTCGCCTACGTCGCGGCCGGCCACTATGACAACACCGTCTTCCACCGCGTCATCGACGGCTTCATGATCCAGGGCGGCGGCTTCGAGCCCGGCATGAAGCAGAAGGCCACCGGCGAGCAGATCAAGAACGAAGCCGACAACGGCCTCAAGAACGACCGCGGCACCATCGCCATGGCGCGCACCCAGGCCCCGCACTCGGCCACCGCGCAGTTCTTCATCAACGTCGCCGACAACGCCTTCCTCAACCACACCTCGCCCGACCTGCAGGGCTG
>JAEUNQ010000303.1 GCA_016790365.1 Thauera sp.
TCGGTCGCCGCGCTGATGGAGTGCATCGGCTCGGGCGCGGTCACGGCCTCCTTCATGCAGGCCGCGCACGCGGACGTGGTCATCCTCACCGGCTGCAACCCGACGGTGAACCACCCGGTCGCCGCCACGTACTTCAAGCAGACCGCCAAGCGCGGCACCAGGCTGATCGTGCTCGACCCGCGCGGCCTGGTGCTCGGCCACCACGCCCACCGCATGGTGCGCTTCACCCCGGGCAGCGACGTCGCGCTCTTCAACGCGATGCTCAACGTCATCGTCAGCGAAGGGCTGCACGACGAGGCCTACGTCGCCGCCCACACCGAGGGCTTCGCGGCGCTCGCCGCCCACGTCGCGCCGCTCACCCCCGAGGCCATGGCGCCGCTGTGCGGCGTGGCCGCGGACGAGATCCGCGACATCGCCCGCCTCTACGCCAATGCCGAGCGCGCGATGATCTTCTGGGGCATGGGCATCTCGCAGCACACCCACGGCACCGACAACGCGCGCTGCCTGATCTCGCTCGCGCTCGCCACCGGCCACATCGGCCGCCCCGGCACCGGCCTGCACCCGCTGCGCGGGCAGAACAACGTGCAGGGCGCCTCGGATGCCGGCCTCATCCCGATGATGCTGCCCGACTACCGCCCGGTGGGCGACGCGCAGTACCGCGCCGCCTTCGAGGAGCTGTGGAACACACCCGCCACGCACCCGCTCTCCGACCAGCCCGGGCTCACCGTGATCGAGACCATGCACGCGATCGCCGCCGGCGAGGTGCGCGGCATGTACATCCTTGGCGAGAACCCGGCGATGTCCGACCCCGACCTGCACCACACCCGCGCCGCGCTCGCCGGCCTCGAACACCTGGTCGTGCAGGACCTCTTCGTCACCGAGACCGCGCAGTTCGCCGACGTGATCCTGCCCGCCTCGGCGTGGCCCGAGAAGGACGGCACCGTCACCAACACCAACCGCCAGGTCCAGCTCGGCCGCGCCGCGGTGGCGCTGCCCGGCGACGCCCGCCCGGACTGGTGGATCATCCAGCAGCTCGCCCGCCGCCTCGGCCTCGACTGGCAGTACACCCACCCGCGCGAGGTCTTTGCCGAGATGAAGCGCGCGATGCGCTCGCTCGATCACATCGACTGGGAGCGCCTCGAGCGCGAGGGCGCGGTCACCTACCCCTGCCCCGCCGACGACGCCCCCGGCCAGGATGTGGTCTTTGCCGACCGCTTCCCCACCGCCAGCGGCCGCGCGCGCTTCCGCCCCGCCGCGCCACTGCCGCCCGACGAGCCGGTCGACGCCGCCTGGCCCACCGTGCTGATCACCGGCCGCCAGCACGAACACTGGCACACCGGCGCCATGACCCGGCGCAGCGCGGTGCTCGACGCGCTCGAGCCGGCCGCCGTGGCCACGCTGGCCCCGGGCGAGCTCGCCCGCCTCGGCCTCGCCCCCGGCGCCGCGCTGGCGATCGAGACCCGCCGCGGCCGCATCACGCTCGCCGCGCGCGCCGACCCGCTGATGCCCGAGGGCATGGTCTTCGTGCCCTTCTGCTACGTGGAGGCGGCGGCCAATCTGCTCACCAACCCGGCGCTCGACCCGTACGGAAAGATTCCGGAGTTCAAGTACGCGGCCTGCCGGCTCGCAGCCGGGTGAGCGCACCCGTTCCGCCTGCGCCGCAGATCGCGACTGGCGTCGCTCCTACGAAATCCGGGGCGCGGCGGAAGGGGCTATCGGGCCCCTGATCCCATCTGGCTCCACAGGGCGTTCATCCGCGCCGCGAAGCGATCGGGCGAGGCGATCAGCGGCGGCTCGCCCTCGCCTCTCGCGGCCTTCACGCCGCCAGCGAGGGCGCGGCGCACGACGTCGTCGATCACGGTGAACACGAAGCTGCGCACCTTCTGGTTGAAGATGTCGTTGTGGTCCGTCATCACCGACTTGTCGGTCTTGACGAAATACAGCGGGTAGTGCGCCGGCAGCGGGCCGATCGTGGGCTGGCCCGACAGCGTGGTCCACCCCATCGGCCGGCATCGCTCGCCCGCGGCCTCGCAGGTGTCAAGCGTGAAGCGCAAGGCCGCGCCTTCTCCATCGGCGTGCAGGCGATGGGTGAGGAAGGGCGCGAAGTTGCCCGCCGTGGTGGCGTCGAGATGACGCTCGCGCAGGGGCAGCGGCTGCTCCGGCGCCCTGCGGTCGTGGTAGTAGGAGCGCTGCAGGTCGGCCTGCCGCCACATCGCCAGCCCGATCGTCTGGCCCGCCGGGAAGGCGTAATGCGTGGCCGCGTCCGCGTCCGAGCTGATCGAGATGAACAGCGGCAGCTGGTCCCGCGCGTACGGCCGCTGCAGCGCC
>JAEUNQ010000310.1 GCA_016790365.1 Thauera sp.
GTCGGCGACGATCGCGTCGCAGGCCGCGGCCACGCCGGGCGAATAGGCGAGCGCGAGATCGCGCTGGTTGGTGAGGCCCTTGGTGGGCACCACCGAGATCTTGCCGCGCGTCGGCGAGCGGTGATAGTCGAGCGCTGCGGCGATGAAGTCCTGATCCATGTTCTCCCCTCTCGAAGATTTGAGGTATGCGAATGATGTTGGTGCAGGCCGCGCTCGAGACTGTGGCGCACGACACCGCGCCCCGCCGACCGAGGGCGGGATGCAAGCGTGCGTCCGGGGAAAGACTCGAAGACCTGCTTTTTTGTCGGCGCCATCCGGCTCGGGATCGCCATCGATCGACGCGCAGCGAGTTTACTCCAGCGCTCCCCGATTGGACACGCCCGCCGCTGATGCCGCATATCAGCACCGCTTCGAACACCGGCGGCAGCGCCCGAAAGCGCGTGGTTTTTGGCAGAATGCGGGGCCGGCAAGCAGCCGCGCGCAGATCACGACAGGGGAGAAGGCGATGCGACGGGTGGTATTCAATCAGAAGGGCGGCGTGGGCAAGTCGACGATCACCTGCAACCTCGCGGCGATCGCCGCTGCCCAGGGCAAGCGCACCCTGGTGGTTGACCTCGACCCGCAAGGCAATTCCACCCAGTACCTGCTCGGTGCCGGCGCGGATGGGCTCGAGGCCACGCTCGCCGACTTCTTCGACCAGACACTCAACTTCAAGCTCAACCCGCGCGACACCGAGGAGTTTGTCGTCGCCACCCCCTTCGAGCGCCTGCACGTGATGCCCTCGCATCCGCAGCTTGAGGAACTGCAGTCCAAGCTCGAGTCGCGCTACAAGATCTACAAGCTGCGCGACGCCCTGGAGGAACTGGAAAAGGACTTCGACTGCGTCTTCATCGACACTCCACCCGCGCTCAACTTCTTCACGCGATCGGCGCTGATCGCCGCGGATGCCTGCCTGATCCCATTCGATTGTGATGAATTCTCACGCAAGGCGCTGTATTCGCTGCTCGAGAACGTGGAGGAGATCAAGGCCGACCACAACCGCAACCTGCAGGTCGAAGGCATCGTGGTCAACCAGTTTCAGCCACGCGCCAGCCTGCCGCAGAAGGTCGTGCAGGAACTCGTCGCAGAGGGCCTCCCGGTGCTCGAGCCCTATCTGTCGGCCTCGGTGAAGATCAAGGAGTCGCACGAGCAGGCCAAGCCGATGATCCACCTCGACCCCAAACACAAGCTGTCGCAGGAATTCGTCGCCCTGCACGACAGCCTGGCGCGCAAGTACGGCGCCTGAACCGCGCGACCTCGAGTACGCGCCCGGGCGCAGCGCCTGCAGCGAGGTTCGCAGCTGGCGCAGCTCCTACAGGAGGGCGCGGAAACGCCGCGGATTCTGTAGGAGCGCCGCAAGGCGCGAAGGCGGTGGTGGAATACGGAACGCGTGTCGATGCCCCGCGCGCCGGGTTCGCATTTGGCGCAGCGCCAAAAAAGGCCTGGATGCGCCGCGGTTTCTGTAGGAGCGCCGCAAGGCGCGAAGGCGGTGGCTCAGGATTGTCCGGCGCCCTCGCCCTCCTCCCGCCCCACCACGGGCGAGGCGATGGCGGCAAGGCGGGCGAATTCCGACTCTTCCAGCCACTCCCGCCATACCGCCATCAGCACCGCCAGCACCACCGGACCGAGGAAGAGTCCGACCAGGCCGAAGGCCGCCAGCCCGCCGAGCACGCCGAACATCACGAGAAGGAAGGGAATGCGCGTGGCGTTGCTGATCACCAGCGGACGCACCAGGTTGTCAACCCAGCTCACCACCAACGCCCCCCACAGCAGCAGGCCGATGCCCTCCACGGTGTTGCCGGTCACCAGCAGCCAGATGCCGATCGACCCCCACGCGAACGGCGTGCCGAAGGGGATCATCGCGATCAGCGCGGTAATTGCCCCCATCAGCACCGGCGCCGGCACACCGGCCCACCAGTAGCCGAGTCCGGCAACGAAGCCCTGGCCGATCGCGGTCGCGATCAGTCCCCACACCACCGCCTTGGTCATGCCGCCGACCGCGGCCAGGTAGGGATCGAGACGCTCGCCGAGGAAGCGGCGCAGCACCGCCACCACCTGCTCGAGCACGCGCTCGCCGTCGCGGTAGAGGAAGAACACCGTGATGAGCGCAAAACCCAGCTTGGCCGCGTTGCGCCCGACGTCTCCGATCAGGGTCAGCACGAGATTGCTGCCCTGGCGCACCCACTCGGTGAGCTGGACGCGCAAGGCCTCGGGGTCGCGGGTGAGCTCGCCGACCATCGCCTGCAGGTCGTCGCCGATCCAGGGCAAGGCGCGGACGAATTCGGGCAGTTCGAAAGCCCCCTCACGAATCTGTGCGGTCACCGCGGCGATCGCCACGCCGACCTCGGTGCGCAGCAGCATGCCGATCCACAGCGCCGGCAGCACGAAGGCGGCGCTCAGCAGCAAGGTCATCAGCAGCGCGGTAATCGTCGGATAGCGCGCGAGCCGCATCCTCAGCTGGCGGTAGGCCGGCCAGGTGGCATAGGCGATGATCACCGCCCACGCCACCGGTACGATGAACAGGTGCAGCACGGCGTAGCTCAGCAGCAGCAGGCCGCCGAGCAGGAAGCCGAGGATGACGCGGCGGGCGATCTTCTCCGCGACCTGATCGATCATGCGGCCTCACTCCGATCCGCAGCGGCGGCCTCCTGCTCGGCCCCGATCTCGTCGGCCGGCTCGGGCAGGCGGGTCGCCAACACCTTGTCGATGCGCTTGCCGTCGAGATCGATCACTTCCAGTCGCCAGCTCTCCCAGGTGGCGATGTCGCCAGTGCCCGGGAGACGGCCAAGCAGCCACATCACCATGCCGGACAGGGTGTGGTAGCGCCCTTTCTCCTCCTCCGGGACGGTCTTGATCCCCAGGCGGTCCTTGAGCTCGACGATCGGGATCAGGCCGTCGAGCAGCCAGGAACCATCCTCGCGCTGCACCGCCCAGGCCTCCTCGGTGTCCTGCGGCAGGAACTCGCCGGTCACCGACTCGATCACGTCGTGCAGCGTGACCATGCCCTGGATCTCGCCGTATTCATCGATCACGAACACGGTGTAGGTGCCCGAGGCGCGGAACTGGTCGAGGAGCTCCATGCCGGTGAGCGACTCGGGCACGTACACCGCGGGCTGCAGGTCCTTGGCGAGGTCGATCGGCTCGCCGCGCAGCGACTGGTTGAAGAGCTTCTTGGCGCTCGCGATGCCGAGGATGTCGTCGAGCCCGCCACGGCACACCGGGAAACTCGAATAGGAGGAGGACGCCACCAGCTCCAGGTTTTCCTCGAGCGGGCGCGCCACGTCGAGCGACACGATGTCCGAGCGCGGCACCATCAGCGATGCGATCTGGCGGTCGTCGAGGCGGAACACGTTGCGCACCATCTCGTGTTCGCTCTTCTCGATCACGCCAGCCTCGGAGCCCTCGACCAGCATGGCGTGGATCTCCTCCTCGGTCACGCTCGGGCCGGTGCTCTCGCGCTGGCCCATGATGCGCAGCAGCAGCGCGGTCGATCCGGCGAGCAGATAGACGAAGGGCCGCGAGGCGATCGACAGCACGTTCATCGGCCGCGCCACCAGGCGCGCGATGCCCTCGGGGTCGATCTGACCGATACGCTTGGGCACCAGCTCGCCGACCACGATCGACACATAGGTGATCACCACCACCACCAGCACGGTGGAGCCGATCTCGCTCACCCGCTGCTCCATGCCCATCGACTGCAGCCAGTCGGCGAGCGGCCCAGCGAGCGCGGCCTCGCCGACGATGCCGTTGAGCACGCCGATCGAGGTGATGCCGATCTGGATCGTGGACAGGAAGCGGGTCGGGTCTTCACCGAGCTTGATCGCCACCGCGGCCGCGCCGTCGCCCTCCTCGGCCAGGCGTGCAAGCCGTGCCCGGCGCGCGGTGACGAGCGCGATCTCGGACATGGCGAAGACACCGTTGAGCACGATGAGGGCGATCAGAAAGAGGATTTCCATGGATTCGAGGTGGTTGAGAGAAGGGGTTCCGCCGAGCGCCCTAGCATGACGGGCGGGCCGGACGCCGCCGATGATGCCCCAGCGCGCACGGGGTGTCGACCGCGCGCCCTTGCAATGTGTTCGTCCGCTGTTGCAACGCAATACGCTGCCCCTCCCCCGCCACGATCCACCCAGCCGGCGTGATCCGTTACGCCGGCGTTGACACTCCTGCAGTGCAACAGACAGAATCCAGCCCATCAAGGGGAGTAGCTTTTCCGCTCCGGCATCGTCAATACGGCAGATCGGTCTTCCGACCGTCTCCCGGTGCCGGGGGCAACGCTCGAATCCATTCGTCCGTTGCAAGCGAGACCTTGCCCGAGGGGCAAGGTCCGTGCATTGAAGCGCGCCAGGGTCTGTGTCCGTCGGGAACAGGCCCTTTTTGTTTTTGTGCGGAGCGCGCGATGGAATCGATCGGAACGTGGTGGATGTGGGCGGCCTTTGCCGCCATCGTAGTGACGATGCTGCTGGTGGACCTGTTCGCCTTCGGCGGCGGCAAGCAGCATCGGGTGTCGTTAAAGGAAGCGGCGGGCTGGTCGCTCGCCTGGGTCACCGTGGCGATGCTGTTCGCCGCCGGGCTGTGGTGGTACCTCGACGGCGAACTTGGGCGTGCGGTGGCCAACGAGCAGACGACCGCCTTCGTCACCGGCTACCTGGTCGAGAAGTCGCTGGCGGTCGACAACGTCTTCGTGTGGATGATGATCTTCAGCTTCTTCGCGGTGCCGCTGGAATTGCAGCGCCGCGTGCTGCTGTACGGCATCGTCGGCGCGATCGTGCTGCGCACCATCATGATCTTCGCCGGCAGCTGGCTGATCAACGAGTTCCACTGGCTGCTCTACGTCTTCGGCGCCTTCCTGATCGTCACCGGCATCAAGATGGCCTGGTTCTCCGAGCACGACCCCGACCTCGACAAGAACCCGCTCATCCGCTGGATCCGCAACCACTACCCGATCACCGAGAAGCTCGAGGGCGAGCGCTTCTTCGTGATGCGCGACGGCGTGCGCATGATGACGCCGCTCTTCCTCGCGCTCGTGCTGGTCGAGATCTCCGACGTGATCTTCGCGGTCGACAGCATCCCGGCGATCTTCGCGATCACCACCGACCCCTTCATCGTGCTCACCTCGAACCTGTTCGCCATTCTCGGCCTGCGCGCGATGTACTTCCTGCTCGCCGACCTCGGCGACCGCTTCGAGCTGCTCAAGTACGGCCTGGCCGCGATCCTGGTCTTCATCGGCACCAAGATGCTGATCGTCGAGTGGTTCAAGATCCCGGTGCTGGTGTCGCTGTCGGTGGTCGCCACCATCCTGGCGTGCTCGGTGTTCGCCAGCCTGTGGTACACGGCGCGCAAGGCCAAGGACGCCGCCATCGCACGAACGAGCTGAAGCACACCCCAGGCTGGCTCGGGGCGGAGCCTTCCAGGCACCGCCCCGCTTGCCCGCCAGCGCACGACGCCCCATCACCCCCTGCTTTCCTTGAACCTCCAGCAACCGAGACTTGAAATGACCGCGAGCCTCCAACGCCTCGTCGAATCCGCCGCCTTCCAGCGTTTCATCATCGCGGTGATCATCGTCAACGCGATCACCCTCGGCCTCGAGACCTCCTCCACCGCCATGGCCGCTGCCGGCGGGCTGCTGCTCGCGCTCGACCGGACGGCCCTCGTCATCTTCGTCGTCGAGATCGCGCTCAAGCTCTTCGTCTACCGCCTGCGCTTCTTCCGCAGCGGCTGGAACGTCTTCGACTTCACCATCGTCGCGATCACCCTCGCCCCCACCAGCGAAGGCCTGCAGGTGCTGCGCTCGCTGCGCATCCTGCGCGCGCTGCGCCTGGTGTCGGTGGTGCCCTCGATGCGCAAGGTGGTCAATGCGCTGCTGCGCGCCATCCCCGGCATGAGCTCGGTGCTCACCCTGCTGCTGCTCGTGTTCTACGTCGCCGCGGTGATGAGCACCAAGCTCTTCGGCGCCAGCTTTCCGGACTGGTTCGGCACCATCGGCGAATCCTTCTACACCCTGTTCCAGGTCATGACCCTGGAGTCGTGGTCGATGGGCATCGTCCGCCCGGTCATGGAGGCCTACCCGTACGCGTGGATCTTCTTCGTGCTGTTCATCCTGCTCACCACCTTCGCGGTGCTCAACCTCTTCATCGCCATCGTGGTCGATTCGATGAGCGCGGTGGAGCACGAGGAGCAGGAGCAGACCCGCGAGCTGGTCAGCGTGGACCACGACGCGGTGCTTGCCGAGTTGCGCGCGATCCGCGCCGAGCTGGCGGCGCTGCGGCAGGCCCAGGCCGCGCCGCCCGAGCTCAGTGCGGCATCGACTTCGAGAACAGATTGATCACCACCACGCCGGCGATGATCAGGCCGATTCCGATCATCGCCGGCGGGTCGAGCGCCTGACCGAACACCCGCCAGCCGATCAGCGAGATCAGCACGATGCCCAGCCCGCTCCAGATCGCGTACGCCAGCCCCACCGGGACCGTGCGCAGCGTCAGCGACAGGAACCAGAATGCGCCGAGGTAGCACGCCGCCATCCCAAGCGTCGGCCACAGCCGGGTGAATTGCGCCGATTTCTGCAACAGCGTGGTGCCGATCACCTCGAGCACGATCGCGGTGAAGAGGGCGGCATAAGCCGAAAGCGCCGGACTCATGAGACGAAGACGCGCGCCCGTGCCTGCGTAGCGCCGCTCAGCGCTTCACCTCCAGCAGCTCGATCACGAAGTTCAGCGTGGTCTCCGGCGGAATCTTTCCCGCCACGCCGCGGCTGCCGTAGGCGGTCTCCGGCGGACACACGATGCGCACCGCACCGCCCGGCCTCATCTGCTGCAGCACCTCCTTCCAGCATGGAATCAGCGCCTCGAGCGGCAACTCGGCCGGGCGGCCGCGGCTGTAGGAGCTGTCGAACTCCTTGCCGTCGGCGAGCGTGCCCTGGTAATGCACGCGCACCACGTCGGCCAGCGTAGGCGACGCGCCGGTCTCGCCCACGCGGTAGGTTTCGACGGTGACGCCAGAGGGCAGGGTCTCTGGCTGCGGCCCTGCAGCAAGCGCCGCGGGAAGATGAAGGACGGCGAGGGCGAACAGCAGTCGGGACATGGAGACTCCGGAATGTTGAAGGGGCTCCGCTACGCAGGACGGAACCGGGATGGCGGCGCTTGCCTTGCTCTGCCGCCTCAGATGCCCGCCGCGGCCGGCCACCCGACCGACCGCGCGCGCATCAGGTCTGCGCTTACAGCTTCCCGGCCACCCAGTCCTTCACCCCCGCCAGCGCCGCCGGCAGGTTCTCCGGCTGCGTGCCGCCGGCCTGGGCCATGTCGGGGCGGCCGCCGCCCTTGCCGCCGACCTGCTGGGCGACGAAGTTGACCAGCTCGCCGGCCTTGACCTTGGCGGTGTGGTCGGCGGTGACGCCGGCGATCAGGCTGACCTTGCCCTCGCCCACGCTCGCCAGCACGATCGCGGCGGACTTGAGCTTGTCCTTGAGCTTGTCCATGGTGTCGCGCAGGGTCGGCACGTCGGCGCCTTCGAGCACGGCGGCGAGCACCTTGAGGCCGCCCACCTCGACCGCCCGGTTCGCCAACTCGTCGCCCTGGCTGGCGGCGAGCTTGCCCTTGAGGCGGGCGAGTTCCTTTTCCAGTGCGCGCACGTTGTCCAGGATGCCGGCGACACGCTCGGCGACCTCGTCGGGCTGGACCTTGAGCAGCGCGGACATGCCCTGCACGCGGCGCTCCTGCTCCTGAGCGTAGCGCAGCGCGTTCTCGCCGGTGATCGCCTCGACGCGGCGGATGCCGGCGGCCACACCGCCCTCGGACACGATCTTGAACAGGCCGATGTCGCCGGTGCGGGAGACGTGGGTGCCGCCGCACAGCTCCTTGGAGCTGCCGATCGACAGCACGCGCACCTCGTCGGCGTACTTCTCGCCGAACAGCATCATCGCACCCGACTTCTGCGCCGCCTCCAGCGCCATGACCTCGGCCTGGGTCGCGGCGTTGGCGAGGATCTCGCGGTTGACGATCTCCTCGACCTCGCGGATCTCCTCGGCGCTCATCGGCGCGGTGTGGGCGAAGTCGAAGCGGGTCTTGTCGGGATCGACCAGCGAGCCCTTCTGCTGCACGTGGGCGCCGAGCACCTCGCGCAAGGCCTTGTGCATGAGGTGGGTGACCGAGTGGTTGCGTGCGGTGGCTGCGCGCGCAGCGACGTCCACCCGCGCGGCGACGCCCTGCCCCACCGCCAGCTTGCCCGTGCGCACCACGCCATGGTGGCCGAACACCGCGGCCTGGATCTTCTGCGTGTCTTCCACGCCGAAGATGCCGGCACCGCCACGCAGCTCGCCGCGGTCGCCGACCTGGCCGCCGGACTCGGCGTAGAACGGCGTGTGGTCGAGCACGACCACGCCCATCTCGCCCTCGAGCAGTTCATTGACTGCCGTCCCGTCCTTGTACAGCGCGAGGATGTTGCCCTTCTCCTCGAGCAGCGTGTAGCCGTGGAAGGTGGTCTCCGGACCTTCGTACTCGAGGTTGGCCGCCATCTTGAACTTGCCGGCGGCGCGCGCCTGCTCCTTCTGGCGTGCCATCGCGGCGTCGAAGGCGGCGGCATCCACGGTCACCTCGCGCTCGCGGCAGATGTCGGCGGTAAGGTCGAGCGGGAAGCCGAAGGTGTCGTGCAGCTTGAAGGCGGTGTCGCCGTCGAAGACCTTGTTGCCCGCCTTCTCCATCGCGGCGAGCTCGGCCTCGACGATGGCCATGCCGTTCTCGATGGTGGCGAAGAAGCGCTCTTCCTCCTGGCGCAGCACGTCCATGATGCGGCGCTCGCCGTCCTTCAGCTCGGGATAGGCGCTGCCCATCTCGCCGACCAGGTCGGGGACCATCTTGTGGAAGAAGGCGGCGCGCGCGCCGAGCTTGTAGCCGTGGCGGATGGCACGGCGGATGATGCGGCGCAGCACGTAGCCGCGGCCCTCGTTGCCCGGGATCACGCCGTCGGCGATCAGGAAGGAACAGGCGCGGATGTGGTCGGCCAGCACCTTCAGCGAGGGCGAGTCCATGTCGGCGCTGGAGCTCTCGCGCGCCGCCGCCTTGATCAGCGCCTGGAAGAGGTCGATCTCGTAGTTGGCGTGCACGTGCTGCAGCACCGCCGAGATGCGCTCCAGGCCCATGCCGGTGTCGACCGAGGGCTTGGGCAGCGGATGCATCACGCCCTGCTCGTCGCGGTTGAACTGCATGAACACGTTGTTCCAGATCTCGATGTAGCGGTCGCCGTCTTCCTCGGGCGATCCCGGGGGGCCGCCCCAGATGTGCTCGCCGTGGTCGTAGAAGATCTCGGTGCACGGGCCGCAGGGGCCGGTGTCGCCCATCATCCAGAAGTTGTCCGAGGCGTAGCGCGCGCCCTTGTTGTCGCCGATGCGGATCACGCGCTCGGCCGGCACGCCGACTTCCTTCGTCCAGATGTCGTAGGCCTCGTCGTCCTCGGCGTACACCGTGACCCACAGCTTCTCCTTGGGCAGCTTGAAGACCTCGGTGAGCAGCTCCCAGGCGTACGAAATCGCATCGCGCTTGAAGTAGTCGCCGAAGCTGAAGTTGCCCAGCATCTCGAAGAAGGTGTGGTGGCGCGCGGTGTAGCCGACGTTCTCGAGGTCGTTGTGCTTGCCGCCGGCGCGCACGCACTTCTGCGAGGTGGTGGCGCGGGTGTAGGCGCGCTTGTCGAAGCCGAGGAAGACGTCCTTGAACTGGTTCATGCCGGCGTTGGTGAACAGCAGCGTCGGGTCCTCGTGCGGCACGAGCGAGCTCGAGGCCACGATCTGGTGGCCCTTGGATTCGAAGAACTTGAGGAAGGCGTCGCGGATTTCAGCGGATTTCATGAAGGATCCAGAGGAGAAAAGAGTTCGAGTCGTGTTCCTGGGTCGCGCACACGGAGGCGCGGATCAATGCGTGTTGTCGCGCAGCGGATTGGCGAGCCAGGCACCGTCCGGCAGGCGGTAGATGTCGAAGTCGCTGTCGATCGACAACACCTCGCGGCATCCGGTCTGCACCGCAAGCTGCACCACCGAGGCATCGGCGAGGTCCATCGGGCGGTCACGATACTTGTCGATCAGGCCGGCAACGGCGCCGATCCAGCCCTGCTCGAGTTCGGCGACCGCCAGCCCGCCACGATCGATCCAGCTCAGCAGGCGCAACTGGGCATCCACGCTGTAGCGCAGCAGATGCATGACCTCGGTGAGCACCGGCCAGGTCGTCACCAGCGCGACCTCGTTGCCGCGCAGGAAGGACACGCAGGCCTGATGGTGCCGGTCGGCCGGGTTGAACAGTGCCAGCAAGGGCCCCGCGTCAACGATCATGCTTCGCACGCAGCGACTCCGTCAGATAGTCCTTGCGGCGCTCGGCCAGGTCCGTCGGCCCTGCGTCGGCACTGCCGAAGAGGTCCTTGCCAAGTTCGTAGGGGCTCTTGCGCGGTGCGACGCGGGCGAGATATTCGCGCAGGCTGGCCTTGACCAGCTCGCTCTTGCTGCGGCCGGTCTGCGCGGCGGCGCGCGCGAGTTCGGCCTCGAGCTCGGGATCGAGGCGGATCGACAGGGTCATGGAGCCGGCTTCCTGTATTACACAACGTATTGCATCGTATGACGCGCTGCGATCGAAGTCAATTTCGGCCGCTCGCGCCTATAATTATGCGTTACGACAACCACCCCGGACACGAGGACATCATGGGCAACCGCCTCTCCAAGATCTACACCCGCACCGGCGACGCCGGCACCACCGGCCTGGGCGACGGCAAGCGCGTCTCCAAGAACAGCCTGCGCATCCACGCCCTGGGCGAGGTCGACGAGACCAACGCCATCATCGGCCTGCTGCTGTGC
>JAEUNQ010000340.1 GCA_016790365.1 Thauera sp.
GATCGTCGTTCGCCCTTCCATCAGGCGCTCGATCGCTGCCTGGATGAGCCGCTCCGACTCGGTGTCGAGCGCGGAGGTGGCCTCGTCCAGAATCAGGATCGGCGCGTTCTTCAGCAGCGCGCGCGCGATCGCCAGGCGCTGTCGCTGGCCGCCGGAGAGCAGCACGCCGTTCTCGCCGATCTCGGTGTCGAAGCCCTGCGGCAGGCGGTCGATGAACTCGCGCGCGTTGGCAGCCTCGGCGGCCGCGACGATCTGCTCGCGGCTGGCGTCGGCGAGCTCGCCGTAGGCGATGTTCTCGGCCACCGTGCCGTTGAACAGCGTGACCTGCTGGGTGACGAGCGCGATGTGGTGGCGCAGGTTGGCGAGCGTGTAGTCCTCCACCGCCACGCCATCGACCAGCAAGCGGCCCTCGTCGTGCTGGTAGAAGCGCGGGATGAGGTTGGCGAGGGTGGACTTGCCGCTGCCCGACTTGCCCACCAGCGCGATCATCTGGCCGGGCTCGGCCTGGAAGTCGATGCCCTGCAGCGCACGGCCCTCCGCCCCGGGGTAGCCGAAGCCCAGCCCTTGCGCCTCGACGCGCCCCGCGATGCGCTCGCGCTCGACCGTGCCGCCATCCGGCTCGGGCGCCTCATCGAGCTGCTCGAAGATGCTGTCGGCTGCGGCCACGCCGCGCTGGATGCGCGCGCTCACGCCACCGAGGAGCTGGATCGCGCGCGGCAGCAGGCCGGCTGCGGTGATGTAGGCGACCACGTCGCCGGCCGAAGCGTCGCCGCGCACCTTCAGCACCGTAAACAGGAGCAGGCCCATCGACGAATACACGATCAGGTGCATCAGCGCCGAGAAGGTCTCCTGCGTGCGCACCATCTTGAGCTGACGCCTGGTGTTGTCGATGCTGGCCTTGCGGAAGCGATCACGCTCGTAGTCCTCGCCGCCGAAGCTGCGCACCACGCGGTAGCCCTGGATGGTCTCCGAGGCGACGTGGGTGACCTCGCCCATCGAGGTCTGGATGTTCTTCGACAGGCGGCGGAACTTGCGGCTGGCGTTGGACACCAGCCAGGCGATCGCGGGCAGCACGATGAGCAGGGTCAGGGTCAGGCGCCAATTCATCCACAGCAGGTAGCTGAGCAGCGCGATGACGGTGAGGCCCTCGCGGAACAGGATCTTGACCGCATCGGTGGCCGCGTCGGTCACCATCGACACGTTATAGGTGATCTTGGAGACGAGGTGGCCGGAGTTCTGTGCGTCGTAGAAGCGGTTGGGCAGCACCAGGAAGCTGCCGAAGAGCTGGGAGCGCAGGTCGTGGATGAGGCCGAGCGAGACGCGCGAGATGCCGTAGTTGCCGAGGAAGGTACCGAGGCCTTCGACCAGCGCGATCACGACGATCATGACCGGAATGGCGAAGATCAGGTCGAGCGCGTCCAGCCAGGGCAGACCGGTGGAAATCGGCGCGTCGGGTGCGGCCAGGCCGTCGATGAAGTACTTGAGCACGCTCGCCAGGCCCGCCTTGCAGGCACCGGCGATGGCGAAGCCGAGGATGCTGAGCGCGAAGTAGCCGAGGAAGGGGCGGGTATAGCGAAGCAGGCGGACGTAGACCTTCATGCTGCTGGCGGGCGGCTTGTCCGCGAGCGTCTGCTCCGCCATCAGTGCGCCTCGTCCCAGTTGTCGCCGGCGCCCACCTCCACCAGCAGCGGCACCTTGAGCGCGGCGACGCCGCCCATCAGCCTGGGCAGCTCGGCACGGAGGGTGTCGAGTTCGGCCTTGGGCACTTCCAGCACCAGCTCGTCATGCACCTGCAGCACCAGCCTCGACTTCAGCCCCGACGAGGCCAGCCAGGCGTCGGTGGCGATCATCGCCCGCTTGATCAGGTCGGCGGCCGTGCCCTGCATCGGCGCGTTGATCGCCGCGCGCTCGGCGCCGGCGCGACGGCCGGCCTGGCTGGCGCGGATGTCGGGCAGGTAGAGGCGGCGACCGAAGACGGTCTCGACGTAACCCTTGTCGCGCGCC
>JAEUNQ010000355.1 GCA_016790365.1 Thauera sp.
GCCGCGAGCACGGCCGGGTCGCGCTGCACGTCCTCCGGCAGGCCCTCGGCGATCTTCTCGCCGAACTCCATCACCACCACGCGATCGACCAGGCCCATCACGAAGTCCATGTCGTGCTCGACCAGCAGCACGCCCATGCCCTCGGCGCGCAGCTTGCGCAGCAGGTCGCCGAGCGCCTCCTTCTCCTTGTAGCGCAAGCCGGCGGCCGGCTCGTCGAGCAGCAGCAGGCAGGGGTCGGAGGCGAGCGCACGTGCGATCTCGAGGATGCGCTGCTGGCCAAGGGCGAGGCTGCCGGCCTCGTCGAACATGTGCTCGCCGAGCCCGACGCGCTCGATCTGGCGAGCCGCCTCGGCGAGCAGGCGTGCCTCTTCGGAGCGTTCCATCCGCCACGCCGCCGACAGCACGCCGCTCGAGCCACGCATGTGTGCCCCGATGGCGACGTTCTCGAGCACGCTCATGGTGGGCAGGAGGCGCACGTGCTGGAAGGTGCGGCTCATGCCCATGCGTGCGATCGTGCGCGAGCCCTTGCCGACCACCGACTCGCCGAGGAAAAGGACTTCGCCCGAGGTCGGCGTATCCACACCCGAGACCTGGTTGAACATCGTGCTCTTGCCGGCGCCGTTGGGGCCGATCAGGGCGAGGATCTCGCCGGCGCGCACCTCCAGGCTCATGTTGTTGTTGGCGAGCAGGCCGCCGAAGCGCCGCGTGACCGCCTTGGCCTCGAGCAGCACGCTGCCGGCGGCCGGCAGCTCGCGCCGCGGCAGCGCCACCGCGTCGCGATCGACGGCCCGACGCTGCGCCGCGACCGGGATGAAGCGCTTGAACCCGGACACCAGGATCGGCCACAACCCGCCGCGCGCCTTGTGCAGCACCAGCACCATCAGCACCCCGAAGAAGATCACCTCGAAGTTGCCGCTCGTTCCGAAGAGCTTGGGCAGCAGGTCCTGCAGCCACTGCTTGAGCACGGTGATCACGCCCGCGCCGACGAGCGCGCCCCAGACGTGCGCCGCGCCGCCGACCACCGCCATGAACAGATACTCGATGCCGATGTGCAGGCCGAACGGCGTCGGATTCACGAAGCGCTGCATGTGCGCGTACAGCCAGCCCGAAGCGCAGGCGAGCAAGGCGGCGAGGATGAAGATCACCATGCGCGAGCGCGCGGTGTCGACGCCCATCGCCTCGGCCATCACCATGCCACCCTTGAGCGCGCGGATCGCCCTGCCCTCGCGCGAGTCGAGCAGGTTGCTGGTGGTCAGCACGCCAGCGAGCACGAACAGCCAGATCAGGTAGTACACCTCCTCGCCCTGGCGCAGCTCGTAGCCGAACACCGAGATCGGCGGGATGCCGGTGAGGCCGGTGTGGCCGCCGAGGAAGGCCATGGTGCCGAACAGGAAGTACAGGCTCAGGCCCCAGGCGATGGTCGCCAGCGGCAGGTAGTGCCCGGACAGGCGCAGCGTCAGCTTGCCGATCAGGAAGGCGACCACGCAGGTGAACACCAGGCCCACCAGCAAGGCGAGCCAGGGCGAGCCGCCGGCCCAGCCGAGCCAGCCGGGGAGCTCGGCCGAGGTGGTGAGCAGCGCGGTCGTATAGGCGCCCAGACCGACGAAGGCCCCCTGGCCGAAGCTGGTCAGGCCGCCCACACCGGTGAGCAGCACCAGCCCGAGCGCGACCATGGCGTAGAGGCCGATGTAGTTGAGCAGGGTGATGTAGAAGGCCGGCAACACCAGCGGCGCCACGAGCAGCAGTGCGACGAACGCGGCCAGCACCAGGCGCGGAGAGAGCGCAGTTTTCATTCCTCTTCCTCCACGTGGTGGCTGGTCAGGGAGCGCCACACCAGCACCGGGATGATCAGCGTGAACACCAGGACCTCCTTGTAGGCGCTCGCCCAGAACGAGCTGAAGGATTCGAGCAGGCCGACCAGCACCGCACCAAAGGCGGCGAGCGGATAGCTCGCCAACCCGCCGATGATCGCGGCGACGAAGCCCTTGAGGCCGATCAGGAAGCCGCTGTCGTAGTAGATCGTGGTGATCGGCGAGATCAGCACGCCCGACAGGACGCCGATCAGCGCGGCGAGCAGGAAGGTGAGCTTGCCGGCGAGCGCAGGCGGGATCCCCATCAGGCGGGCGCCGTTGCGGTTGATGGCGGTGGCACGCAAGGCCTTGCCGTAGATCGTGCGGCCGAAGAACAGCGCGAGCGCGACGATCAGCACGATCGAGGCTGCGACTACCCAGATCGTCTGTCCGCTGATCGACAGCGAACCGAGGTCGAAGCGTGCATCGGAGAGCGGCGGCGTGCGGTATCCCTCCGCGCCGAAGAACAGCAGCCCCAGGCCCACCATGGCGACGTGGGACGCGACCGAGACGATCAACAGCACCAGCACCGTGGCCTCGGCGATCGGCTGATAGACGATGCGGTACATCATCGGCCCGAGCGGCACCACGACCAGCATGGCGAGCAGGATCTGCACCGCGAGGCCGAGTTCGGCCAGCGGCAGCAGGCGCAGGAGTGCGATCACCGCAAGCGGATAGCCGACATTGACCGCCAGCACGCGAGGCAGCTTGCGCGCCTGTCCGGCCCGCAGCGCGCCGAGCCCGTCGAGGGCGGCGACGGCGACCCCGGCGCCGAGCAGCAGCCAGGCCGTGGCGGGAAAGACGTTGTTACCGATCATCGCGAGGGTGAGCGCGCCATAGGCGACGAACTCTCCCTGCGGAATGAAGATCACCCGGGTGACGGCGAACACCAGCACGAGCGCGAGCGCGAGCAGCGCATAGATGGCGCCGTTGGTGATGCCATCCTGGCCGAGGATCAGTGCAATCTGGAAATCCATGGGCGCGAGCCTCCGCGCGCCCCGGTCATGAGACGGAGCGCGATCGAGTGGACCGACTGATGGGGAAAGGGCGGTCGCCGCGCCGCAGGCCCGGCGACCGCGCGCGAGCGAGGCTTACTGGACGAGCTTCCAGGCGCCCTTCTGGATCTGCACCATCACGCGTGCGCGCTGGTCGAGACCGAGGTGGTCGTTCGGACCCATCGTGAACACGCCGTGGGCCCCGGCGACTTCCTTCATGCCCTCCAGCGCATCACGCAGCGCCGCACGGAACTCGGCGGTGCCGGGCTGGGCCTTCTTGAGCGCCTCGGGAACGGCCGCCTGAAGCATCACACCGGAGTCCCAGGCATGGGCGCCGAAGGTCGATACGCTGCCCTTGCCGTGCGCCGCCTCGTAGGCCTTGATGTAGGTCATCGCGCTCGCCTTGACCGGGTTGTCGTCGGGCAGCTGCTCGGCGACCAGCACCGGACCGGCGGGCAGCAGCGTGCCCTCGCAGTCGGCGCCGCAGACGCGCAGGAAGTCGTTGTTGGCAACGCCGTGGGTCTGGTAGACCTTGCCCGACCAGCCGCGCTCCTTGAGCGTCTTCTGCGGCAGCGCCGCCGGCGTGCCCGAGCCCGCGATGAACATGGCGTCCGGCTTGGCCGCCATCATCTTGAGCACCTGGCCGGTGACGGAGGTGTCGGTGCGGGTAAAGCGCTCATTGGCGACGATCTTGATCCCGCGCGCCTCGGCGACCGACTTGAACTGCTCGTACCAGCCCTCGCCATAGGCGTCGGCGAAGCCGATGAAGGCCACGTTCTTGACGTTGTTGCTCGTCATGTGGGAGACGATCGCGGTCGACATGTGGGAGTCGTTCTGCGGCGTCTTGAACACCCAGCGACGCTTGTCGTCCACCGGCTCGACGATGCGGCTGGAGGCTGCCCAGGCGATCATCGGCGTCTGCGCCTCGGCGGCGACGTCGATCATGCCGAGCGAGTTGGGCGAGGTGGTCGAGCCGAGCACGACGTCGACCTTGTCCTCGGAGATCAGCTTGCGGATGTTCTTGACCGCGCTGGTGGTGTCCGAGGCGTCGTCGAGGACGATGTAGGTGACTTTCTGCCCGGCGATTTCCTTGGGCATCAGCTCGACGGTGTTGCGCTCGGGGATGCCGAGCGAGGCGGCCGGGCCGGTGGCCGAGACAGTTACGCCCACCTTGAGCTGGGCATGGGCTGCACCCGCCGCGAAGGCGAGGCCGAGCGCGACGAACAGCGTTTTCTTCAGTTTCATGGTATCTCCTCCGGTCGTTATGGATTAGGCGACCAGCCTGACCATGACGGGCCGCCCTTCTTGCCACCCGATGAAACCCGATACCTGCGGTTCAACGAAAAGCGCCTCAATAGTAGACGATTCCGCGCCCCGCGGGCGTGATGCTTTCTACGCGCAAAGCGGCTGCCCACGCCGCTTTGCGATGTTTCAGACGTACTGTCCCGCGTCCACCCGGATCACCTCGCCGGTGATCATGCGCGCCATGTCCGACAGCAGGAACACGACCGCGGCGGCGATGTCGTCGGGCGTGGCGAGCTCTCGCATCACCGACTCCTGCAGCGCTCGCTCGAGCACCTCGGCCGGCAGCGCGCGTGCCATCTCGGTCATGACCATCCCGGGCGCGACCGCGTTGACGGTGATGCCCTTCGGGCCGAGTTCACGCGCGGCGGTCTTGGTGAGGCCGACCATCCCGGCCTTCGCCGCAGTGTAGTTGGCCTGACCGAACTTGCCGCGCAGGCCGTTGATCGAGGTGATGTTGACGATCCGGCCGCAGCCGGCCGCGATCATGCCCGGCGCACAGGCGCGCAGCATGTGGAAGGCACCGCTCAGGTTGACGTCGAGCACCGAGCGCCATTCGTCGTCGCTCATCTTGAGCAGGCTGCGGTCGCGCGTGATTCCTGCGTTATTGACCAGCAGCGTCGCCGGCTCGGGCAGTTGCGCCACCGCGTCGGCCACCGACTGCGCGTCGGCCACGTTCACCCGGTGCAGGATGCCTGCCGATTCATTGCTGTCGGTCATGTCGAAGACATGCACCCGGGCGCCGCGCGCGACCAGCGCATCGGTGATCGTGCGCCCGATCCCGCGCGCACCGCCAGTGACGATCGCGACCTTTCCGGCCAGTTCTCCAGTAAAACCCATGAGCCGATTCCCCTCGGGATGTGCATGCGCCCGAGGCCCGCTGGTGCGGACCCCGGGCGGGTTCGTCGCGAACGTTCAGACGAGCGGGCGCGACAGCGAGAGCTGCTGGCCAGGACGGAAACCGCAGCGGTCGAGGAAGCGCAGCAGGTCGAAGCGGTTCCACTCGACCTCGGTGCGCACCGACTCGACGTGCAGCGAGGTCAGGTTGGCGAGCAGTTGCGACACCAGCGCACGGCCGACATGCTTTCCGCTCGCGGCGGGATCGACGCCGATGGTGTCGATCACCGCGGCGGTCGCCGCCCGACCGAACTCGCCGAAGTCGACCCGCGCCATCAGGAAGCCGGCGACGATGCCGTCCTGCTCGGCGACGACCGAGACACGGACGCCGGATTCGCCGAGCGCCTCGTCGAACTTGCGGCGGTAATAGGCGCTACGATCCTGGCCGCTGCTGTGGCGGTCGATGCGCACGACGGCGTCGAAATCGGCCGCGTTCAGCGAGCGCACCGGGATGCGGTCGCGCGACAAGGCCTCGGCGTCGTCCTGGCTGGCGTCGCTGTAGTCGGGCTCGGTGTTGAACTGGTCCAGCAGTTGCTTGGTGGTGGGATGCGGACGCGTGGTCATCGCAGATCTCCAGGTTGTCGTTTCCGGACGTGAGCTCAGAAGTTCACGTATTCGGTCGGGCGCTCGAGCACCAGCCGCGGCGACAGGCGAAAGCCCGCTGCGGAGAAGAACTCGACCAGACCGGGCCGATCCCACTGCGCCTGGGTACGCATCTCGCTGGCGCCACGTTCGCGGGCGCTGCGGTCGAACTCGCCCACCAGCTTGCGGGCAAGACCTTGGCGCTGGGCGCCCGGGTCGATCGCCACGGCGTCGAGCACCGCGACACGCTCGAGGCCGCCGAACTCGCCGTCGAGGAGGTGCCCCAGCAGGAAGCCGGCGACCTCGCCGCCACGCTCGGCCACGCAGGAGAAGAATCCCGCGGGGCTCTGCTGCTCGGCCTTGAGGCGGCGCTCGAAGAAGCCGGCGCGGCTCTCGCCGCCGTTGGTCGCGTCGAGGCGGGTGACCGCCGCCAGATCGCCGGCGGCCAGCGGCCGCAGCTTGATTTCGGTATTCGCAGTCATTGCGTCTCCCTGAGATGACTGGGGCGGGGACCCGTTCCGGCGTCCCCGCCGGTGGATCAGTGCAGGCTGTCGTACTTCGCCTGCAGTTCGTCCTGCGATTCGCGGTAGTCCGGGTGATCCTTGATGCAGTCGGCCGGGCAGACGAGCACGCACTGCGGCTCGTCGTGGGCACCGACGCACTCGGAGCACTTGTTCGGATCGATCACGTAGATCGGGTTGCCGGCGGTGATCGCCTCGTTCGGGCACTCCTCGACACAGGCATCGCACGCGGTGCAGTCGTCATTGATGAGCAGGGCCATGATGGCTTCCTCCTGTACGCTGGTTTCAGGCCGCGG
>JAEUNQ010000356.1 GCA_016790365.1 Thauera sp.
CCGCAATGGGAAGAGGCCGAGTTCCGCATCGAAGAGGGTGTGCGCCAGCCTGCGGTCGAGGTCGGTGCCCTCGAAGATCCAGTAAAGCAGCAACGCGCTCAGCGCGAGCAGCGCGGACTGTGCCAGCAGCCAGCGGCGCGAGGCATCGAGCGTGGGCGCGGCGGGTGCGGGCAGTGGGCTGGCGATTTCGGTCGTTGGCATGGTCTCAGCTCCGGCAGGTGGCGGTGAGGTCGAGCGTGTCGTCGCGCACCGCGGTGTGCACGTCGAGCAGGCCGAGTACGGTGTGGAAGAGGTTGTCGTGCGCCGCCGGCTTGTCGGCCTGGGTGCGCAGGCAGGCCGGATCGAGCCGGGTGCGCGCGGCGAAGCCGCTTGAGATCCACATCACCATCGGCACCCGGGTCTGCTCGGCGGGGGCGATCGAGTAGGGCAGACCGTGCAGATAGAGTCCGTTCTCGCCGAGTGACTCGCCGTGGTCGGAGACGTAGAGCAGCGCGGTGTCGTAGCGCGGCTCCAGCTCCTGCAGCAGGTCGATGCTGCGCGCGAGCACGTGGTCGGTGTAGAGCAGGGCGTTGTCGTAGCTGTTGGCGATCTGCTCGCGGCTGCACTTGGAAAGGTCTTCGTCGTCGCAGGTCGGCGTGAAGCGGCGGAAGGCGTCGGGGTAGCGGCGGAAGTAGGCCGGGCCGTGGTTGCCGAGCTGGTGCAGCACGAGCACGAGGTTGCCGTTGGCATCGCGCAGCAGGCTGCGGCTGCTCTCGAGCAGGGCCTCGTCGAGGCAGCGCTCGCCGTCGCACAGCTGCGGCAGGGCTGCAGGATCGGGGCGCATGCTCTCGACGCCGGCACACACGCCCTTGCAGCCCGACTGGTTGTCGTTCCAGACCACGCGCAGGCCGGCATGGCGCAAGGTGTCGAGCAGGGACTCGCTGGCGCGGATGGCGTCCTCGTCGTAGTGGCGCCGCCCCTGCAGCGAGAACATGCAGGGCACCGATACCTCGGTGTTCGTGCCGCAGCTCGTCACCTCCGGGAAGTTGATGACCGCGCGGCGGGCGAGCTCGGGCGTGGTGTCGCGGGCGGGTGGCTGGCCGGGCTTGCGGTTCAGTCCCCAGTTGGCGGCGCGTGCGGTCTCGCCGACCACGATCACGAACAGCGCAGGCTTCTTCGCTGCCGCCCAGCTCGCACCGAGGCGGGCATCGGTGCCGACGGGCTGACGCGGCAGATTGGCCGCCTGCGCGTCGCGGCTGAGCACGCGCGCCAGCGACCACAGCGGCGCGGCCGGGGTGATCAGGTAGCGCAGCTCCTTGTGGTTGCGCATCTGACCGGAGAAATCCTTGAACACGCTGCCGAGGGCGCCCGCGGCGACGACCAGCGCGAGCACGACGGCCGCGCCGCGGATCGCCAACGCGCGCTTGAGCGGGCGCTGCCGCAGGCGGGCGCGCTGCAGCACGAAGAGCGGCGGTAGCGCCAGCGCGGCCACCTGCAGGAAGAAGCCGGGGGTCAGCAGCTCGCGCGCCTCGGCGAGGTCGGTGCGCAACACGTTGCGCAGCATGCTCGGGTCGAAATACACACCGAACTGGCCCGCGTAGTAGCTCGATACCGCGGCGACCAGGATCAGCCCGCCGAGCAGCGGCTTGGTCGTCCACCGGTTGAGCAGCGGCGCCAGCAGCAGGACATTGAGCGCGCTGAGCGCAACGCCGATCGCGAGCACATAGAAGAGGGCGCCGCCTTCGCTGCCGCGACTGGCGAGCAGTCCGCGCCAGAACGGGGTGTTGCAGGCGAGCGTGAAGTAGAGGCCGAGGCCGACCAGCAGGGTTTCGGTCGATAGCTCCGGGCGCCAGCGCCACACGGCGGCCCCGATGGACGCGAACGGCGACGCACGCTTGATTTCGTGGCCGGCGGGCGTCGGTGCGGCCGCCGGGCTTGACAGGGAGGGGACGAGGGACAGACGCGGTTCGGACATGGATGCGCAGAGCCTGGGGAGGATCGGCGCAATCTACGCAGGCGCGCGTGAGCAAAACGTGATGCGGGTGTGAGGAAAGTGTGAGCGCGCGCTGCCGTGTCGCGGCCCGCAGGCCTCAGGCGGCTGCGGGTTCGAAGTCGATCGTCAGGCACGCACCGCCGTCGGGACGGTTGGCGGCGCGCACCGTCCACCCGCAGGCGGTGCAGACGTGCTGCACCAGCGCCAGGCCGAGGCCGTGTCCCGGCTTGCCGCCGCCGCGGTGAAAGCGCTCGAAGCTGCGCATCGGGTCCTCCGCGCCGAAGCCGGGGCCGCGGTCGCGCACTTCGAGCCTGCGTCCTTCGAAGGCCACCTCGATCGCCCGCCCTTCGCCATGGCGCAGCGCATTCTCCAGCAGGTTGTGCAGCACCAGCGCCAGCAGGCCGGGGTCGGCGAGCACCTCGGCCGCGGGGTCGATGTGGATGTCCACCGCTTCGGCTTTTGCGCCGGCCGCCTGCAGCCGGGCCCATGCGTCGCGCACCGCGGCGCTCAGGTTGACCGGTTCGGCGCCCTGCGGCCGGGCCTCTCGTGCGAGCAGCAGCAGGCTGTTGGCGAGCGTGGCGGTGTGGTCGGTGGTGGCGATGATGCGCTCGGCGCGGCGGCGGGCCTTGGCCGACAGCGTGGCGTCGGTCAGCAGCATCTCGGCGTCGCTGCGGATGCCCGCGAGCGGCGTGCGCAGCTCGTGCGACAGATTGGCGTTGAAGTCGCGCTCGCGAGCGAGCATGGCGGCCTGGCGCGCCTCGGCGCGGTCGAGCGCGCGCGCCACGGCGAGGAGCTCGGCGTCGAGCCCGGGCTGGGCGAAGGGAGTGCCGTCGCGCTCGCCCTCCACACGCGCGGCGAGCGTCTCCAGCCCGCGCGTGAGCCGGGCCGCGATCGCGTAGACGAGGAAGAAGGACAGCGCGGTCAGCACCAGGCCGCCGATCACCACCGCGGTGACCACGGCGAGCTCGCGCGTGCCGTGCTCGGATTCGTCGTAGATCAGCACGTAGCGCTGGCCGTCGGCCTCGCGCACCGCGACATGCAGTTCGCGCCCGGCAGACCAGTCCTCGTGATCGCCGACCGCAAGCGCGGCCAGCGCGGGGCTCAAGCCCTGCGGCAGCGCCTCGCCGGGGGCGAAGCGGTAGAGCGTCATGTTGGGCGTCTGCGGCCCGATCAGGGTGCCGAGGCGGCGGCTGTGCTCGATGCTGTAGTTCAACTGCTCGTCGAGCGTGCCGGCGATGAACTCCTCCTCCATCTCCTCGTTGAGCTGCACCAGGGCGAGCGACTGCGCAACGATGAGGACGACCAGCATCGCCGTCACCGACAGCGCGATGCGGAGGCGCATGCCGCCGGGCAGCCAGCGCCGCATGCCGTGGCGTACGCCGCCCTCAGCGGCTGACGAGCTTGTAGCCGAGGCCATGGACATTCACCACCTGGGTGGACGCATCGTCGCCGAGGGCGCGACGCAGGGTGTGCAGCACGCTGCGCAGGTTGTCGCTGCTGTCCTGCTCGTGGCCCCACACCGCGATCTCCAGCTCGCGGCGCGAGAACACGCGCCCGGGCTGGGCGAGCAGTTCGGCGATCAGGCGCAGGGGCTTCGGGGGCAAGGCGAGGGGGCGGCCGTGCAGGCGCAGCTCCTGGGTGGCGGCGTTGAAGCTGAGCGCGCCGTACTGCAGCAGCAGCTCGGCTGGCCGTGCGGCATTGCGCCGCGCCAGCGCCAGCAGGCGCACCTCGAGCTCCTGCAGTGCGAAGGGCTTGACCAGGTAGTCGTCTCCGCCGGCCTCGAAGCCGAGCAGCTTGTCTTCCAGCGTGTCGCGCGCGGTCAGCACCAGGATCGGCGTGGCGCGGCCTTCCGTGCGCAGCCGGCGCGCGAGCGCGAGGCCGTCG
>JAEUNQ010000065.1 GCA_016790365.1 Thauera sp.
CGCGCCATGCGCTTGAGGCGGGCGTCCACCTCTTTCTCGATGTCCGCGAGCGAAACGGAGATGTCGATACGGCGCTCGAGCGCGCTCGGGGTTACCTGGTTCTGCTCCATTGAGTCGATCCTGAGAAGTCTGAAAAACGCCCCCACCGGAGCTTTGCGGCGCACTCGCGGGGACCGGAGGCGCACTTTGCCAGCGTGAGCACATTGAAATGAGTCGGCCATTCTAGCACAGGCGCCGCGCTTGTCCCGCGCCCCCGGAGCGCCCCGAGGCGGGTCGTGACGGAGTCCACGGATGCGGTCCAAAAAAGCCCCCCGAGGGGTGGAACTCCCACCCATCATGGGGTTCTCATGTACAGACCCGGTACCCCGTCGTGGCGAGCCGGACACCGCCTAGCAGGCGGACGACACGATCCTGCTTCACCTTGCGGCAGCCCCTTCGCGCCGCATTGCGCCCCACGAGGAGACGACCATGTCCATCTTCAACGCCTACCAGGCACGCTTCGAAGCGGCCCGCGAGGAAGAGATGTCCCTGCAGGACTATCTCGAGCTCTGCCGCGCCGACCGCATGGCCTACGCCACCGCCGCCGAGCGCATGCTCGCGGCGATCGGCGAACCGGAACTGGTCGACACCCGACTCGATCCGCGCCTGTCGCGGATCTTCTCCAACAAGATCCTCAAGCTCTATCCCGCCTTCCGCGACTTCTACGGCATGGAAGAGGTCATCGAGAACATCGTGTCCTACTTCCGCCACGCCGCCCAGGGCCTGGAGGAGAAGAAGCAGATCCTCTACCTGCTCGGCCCGGTGGGCGGGGGCAAGTCCTCGCTCGCCGAGAAGCTCAAGAGCCTGATCGAGCGCGTGCCCTTCTACGCGATCAAGGGCTCGCCGGTGAACGAGTCCCCCCTCGGCCTCTTCAACGCCGCGGAGGACGCCCACATCCTCGAGGACGACTTCGGCATCCCGCGCCGCTACCTCGGCGGCATCATGAGCCCGTGGGCGGTCAAGCGTCTGCACGAGTACGGGGGCGACATCACCCGCTTCCGCGTGGTCAAGCTCAGCCCCTCGGTGCTTCGCCAGACCGCGGTCGCCAAGACCGAGCCGGGCGACGAGAACAACCAGGACATCTCCTCGCTGGTCGGGAAGATCGACATCCGCAAGCTCGAGCAATACTCGCAGGACGACCCCGACGCCTACAGCTACTCTGGCGGCCTGTGCCTGGCCAACCGCGGCCTGCTCGAGTTCGTCGAGATGTTCAAGGCCCCGATCAAGGTGCTGCACCCGCTGCTCACCGCCACCCAGGAGGGCAACTACAAGGGCACCGAGGGCTTCGGCGCGATCCCCTTCGACGGCATCGTGATGGCGCACTCGAACGAGTCCGAGTGGGTCGCCTTCAAGAACAATCGCAACAACGAGGCCTTCCTCGACCGCATCTACACGGTCAAGGTGCCCTATTGCCTGCGCGTCTCCGACGAGGTGCGGATCTACGAGAAGCTGCTCGCCCACAGCTCGCTGTCCGAGGCGCCGTGCGCGCCCGACACGCTCAAGATGATGGCGCAGTTCGCGGTGCTGTCGCGGCTCAAGGAGCCGGAGAACTCGAGCATCTTCTCCAAGATGCGGGTGTATGACGGTGAGAACCTCAAGGACACCGACCCCAAGGCCAAGAGCTACCAGGAGTACCGCGACTACGCGGGCGTCGACGAAGGCATGACCGGGCTATCGACCCGCTTCGCCTTCAAGGCGCTGTCCAAGATCTTCAACTTCGACCACCGAGAGGTCGCCGCCAACCCGGTGCACCTCATGTATGTGCTCGAGCAGCAGATCGAGGCCGAGCAGTTCCCGCCCGAGACCGAAGCGCGCTATCTCGGCTACATCAAGGAATACCTCGCGCCGCGCTACGCCGAGTTCATCGGCAAGGAAATCCAGACCGCCTACCTCGAGAGCTACTCCGAGTACGGGCAGAACATCTTCGACCGCTACGTGATCTACGCCGACTTCTGGATCCAGGACCAGGAGTTCCGCGACCCGAACACCGGCGAGATCCTCGACCGCGCCGCGCTCAACGAGGAGCTGGAGAAGATCGAGAAGCCCGCCGGCATCAGCAACCCGAAGGACTTCCGCAACGAGGTGGTCAACTTCGTGCTTCGCGCGCGCGCGAAGCACGAGGGCCGCAACCCGAGCTGGACCTCGTACGAGAAGCTGCGCGCGGTGATCGAGAAGAAGATGTTCTCCAACACCGAGGATCTGCTGCCGGTGATCAGCTTCAACGCCAAGGCCAGCGCCGACGAGCAGAAGAAGCACCAGGATTTCGTCGACCGCATGATCGACAAGGGCTACACCGAGAAGCAGGTGCGCCTGCTGTGCGAGTGGTACCTGCGCGTGCGCAAGGCGTCCTGATTCGCGAGCCACGGCCCGTCACGCACCCGCGCCACTGCGACGCGGGCGCGTGACGGACGCGGACACCGGGAGGAGACATGGTCCGCATCATCGATCGGCGCTTCGACAGCAAGAACAAGAGCGCGGTGAACCGCCAGCGCTTCATGCGCCGCTTCAAGCAGCAGATCCGCAAGGCGGTGTCCGAGGCCATCCACGGCCGCTCCATCCGCGATCTGGAGAACGGTGAGCAGATCTCCATTCCCGCACGCGACCTCTCGGAGCCGTCGCTGCATCACGGCAAGGGCGGCGTGTGGGAGCAGGTTTTCCCGGGCAACGACCAGTTCAGCACCGGCGACCGCATCAAGCGCCCGCTCGGCGGCGGTGGGGACGGTGCCGGCAAGGGCAAGGCGAGCCAGGACGGCGAGCATGAGGACGACTTCGTCTTCCAGCTCTCGCGCGAGGAGTTCCTCGATCTCTTCTTCGAGGACCTCGAACTCCCCCGCCTGATCCGCACCCAGCTCGCCAAGGTCACCGACTACAAGACCCGGCGCGCCGGCTTCACCTCCGACGGCGTGCCCGCCAACATCAACATCGTGCGCTCGATGCGCGGTGCGCTCGGGCGCAGGCTCGCGCTCGGCTCGCCCTGGGTCGCGCGCATCCGCGAGCTGCAGCAGGCGCTCGACGAGGCGCTCGCGCGTGGCGCCGAGGACAGCGAGGAGGTGCGCGGCCTGCGCGAGGAGCTCGCCGCGCTGCGTGCGCGCATCGACCGCATCCCCTTCATCGACCGCTTCGACCTGCGCTACAACAACCGCGTCAAGGAGCCGCGCCCCACCACCCAGGCGGTGATGTTCTGCGTGATGGACGTCTCCGGCTCGATGGACGAAGGGCGCAAGTCCATGGCCAAGCGCTTCTTCATGCTGCTCTACCTTTTCCTCACGCGCAGCTACGAGCACATCGAGGTGGTCTTCATCCGCCACCACACCGTGGCCAAGGAGGTCGACGAGGACGAGTTCTTCCACTCGCGAGAGTCCGGCGGCACCGTGGTCTCCAGCGCGCTCGAGCTGATGCGCAACATCCTGCGCGAGCGCTACGCCAACGGGCAGTGGAACGTCTATGGCGCGCAGGCCTCCGACGGCGACAACTGGGACAACGACTCGCCGGTGTGCGGGCGGCTGCTCGGCAAGGAGATCCTGCCCTGGTGCCAATACTTCGCCTATGTCGAGATCACCGCCGGCGAGCCGCAGAACCTGTGGCGCGAGTACACCAAGCTCGAGGCCGCGCACGACAACTTCGCGATGCAGCGCATCGAGTCGCCGGCCGACATCTACCCGGTGTTCCGCGAACTGTTCAAGAAGACCCTCGCATGAAGACGACCCGCCCCCGCACGCGTGACCGCGCCGCCAAGGCGCCGCTCCCCTCCGGCTCGGAGTGGAGCGTCGAGGCCATCGACCGCTACAACGAGGAGATCGCCCGCGTCGCCGCGCACTACAAGCTCGACATCTATCCGGTGCAGGTCGAGATCATCACCGCCGAGCAGATGATGGATGCGTACGCCTCGGTAGGCATGCCGGTCAATTACCATCACTGGTCCTTCGGCAAGCACTTCCTCGCCACCGAGAAGGGCTACCGCCGCGGCCAGATGGGGCTGGCCTACGAGATCGTGATCAACTCCAACCCCTGCATCGCCTACCTGATGGAGGAGAACACGCTCACCATGCAGGGCCTGGTGATCGCCCACGCCGCGTACGGCCACAACAGCTTCTTCAAGGGCAACTACCTGTTCCGCACCTGGACCAACGCCGACGCCATCATCGACTACCTGCTGTTCGCGCGGAACTACATCACCCAGTGCGAGGAACGCCACGGCGAGGAGGCCGTCGAGTTGCTGCTCGACTCCTGCCACGCCCTGATGAACCTCGGCGTCGACCGCTACAAGCGTCCACCCAAGCTCTCGCTCGCCAAGGAGAAGCTGCGCCAGCAGGAGCGCGAGGAATACCTGCAGAGCCAGGTGAACGACCTCTGGCGCACCCTGCCCGCCCACGACGTGCGCGCCGACGCCCGCGGCGAGGCGCGCTTCCCGCCCGAACCCGAGGAGAACCTGCTCTACTTCGTCGAGAAGAACGCTCCCCTGCTCGAGCCCTGGCAGCGCGAGGTGGTGCGCATCGTGCGCAAGGTCGCGCAGTACTTCTTCCCGCAGCGCCAGACCCAGGTCATGAACGAGGGCTGGGCCACCTTCTGGCACTACACCCTGCTCAACCACCTCTACGACGAGGGCCTGCTCGCCGACAGCTTCATGCTGGAATTCCTGCAGTCGCACACCAACGTCGTCGCCCAGCCGCCCTACAACAGCCGCTGGTTCGGCGGCCTCAACCCCTACGCGCTCGGCTTCGCGATGTGGCGCGACATCCGGCGCATCTGCGAAGATCCGGACGACGAAGACCGGCGCTGGTTCCCCGAGATCGCCGGCAGCGACTGGCTGGAGACCTTCGACTTCGCGATGCGCAACTTCAAGGACGAGAGCTTCGTCGCGCAATACCTGTCGCCGAAGGTGATGCGCGACTTCCGCCTGTTCGCGGTGGTGGACGACGACCACGAGGACAAGCTCGAGGTCTCCGCGATCCACGACGATGCAGGCTTCCGCAAGCTGCGCGAGATCCTCTCCGACCAGTACAACCTCGGCGCGCGCGAGCCCAACGTGCAGGTCTGGAACGTCGACCTGCGCGGTGACCGCTCGCTCACCCTACGCCACACCCCCTTCCGCCGCCGCCCCCTCGGCGAGGGCACCGACGAGGTCATGCGCCACCTCGCCCGCCTGTGGGGCTTCACCGTACGCCTGGAGCGTGCGGGCGAAGACGGCAAGGTCGAGCTCGTCCACGAGATCCGCGGCGAAACCACCCGCCCGCGCGCGACCAGCTGAGCGCCGCATTCGCGCCTTGCGGCGCTCCTACACGAACCGACGCGGCCTGGGGCCGACGCAGGAGCGCCGCAAGGCGCGAAAGCGGCGGTGCCGCGACCGACCACCCCACCGCTCGACCGCCCTGTTCGCGCCTTGCGGCGCTCCTGCACGAACCGACGCGGCCTGGGGCCGACGTAGGAGCGCCGCAAGGCGCGAAAGCGGCGGTACCGCGACCGACCACCCCACCGCTCGACCGCCCTGTTCGCGCCTTGCCGCGCTCCGGCAGAAAACATCGCCGCCGAAGACGTAGAATCGCGACTCCCCCACCGGAGTCCATCATGTTCAGCCCCCTGCGTCCGATCTACCCCGTCGCCGGCATCCGCGAGATCGAGGACAAGCTCATCCCGAACGCGCGCCCGCCGCTGATGGAGCGCGCCGGGCGCGCCGCCGCGCAGGATGCGGTGCGGCTGATCATGGACCGCCCCGGCCCGATCCTCGTCGCCTGCGGCCCCGGCAACAACGGTGGCGACGGCTTCGTGATGGCGCGCCAGCTCACTCAGGCCGGGCGCGAGGTCGTGGTCGCCTTCTGCAGCACGGCCGAGCAGCTGCCGGCCGAGGCCGCGAAGGCGCACGCCGACTACCTCGCCGCCGGCGGCAGCATCGTCTCCGACCTGCCTGCCGCCCCGGCCAACGGCTGGGCCCTGGTGGTCGACGCGCTCTTCGGCATCGGCCTCGGCCGCCCGATCGAGGGGCGCTACGCGAGCTGGATCCAGACCCTCAACGCCCAACCCTGCCCGCGCATGGCCCTCGACGTCCCGAGCGGGCTCGACGCCGACACCGGCACGCCGCTCGGCGCCACCTTCCGTGCCACCCACACGACCACCTTCATCGCGCTCAAGCCCGGCCTGCTCACCAACGACGGCCCCGACCACTGCGGCGAGATCAGCGTGCAGCGCATCGAGATCGACGCCGCTGCCTGGCTGCCAGCGCGCGGTCATGCGATCGCACCCTCGCTGTTCCGCCACTTGCTGCAACCACGCCCGCGCAACACCCACAAGGGCCTCTACGGCGACGCCGCCATTCTCGGCGGCAACGCCGGCATGGTCGGCGCGGCCCTGCTCGCCGGACGCTCGGCGCTGTGGCTGGGCACCGGGCGGGTCTATGTCGGCCTGCTCGACCCCGCTGGCCCCGCGGTCGACTTCGCCCATCCCGAACTGATGCTGCGTCGTGCCGAGACGTTGCCCGAGCGCCTCAGCGCGCTTGCGATCGGTCCCGGCCTCGGCACCGAACACGACGCGGCAGCGCTCCTCGCCGTCACGCTGGCGCGCCCGGTCCCCTTGCTGCTCGACGCCGATGCGCTCAACCTCGTCGCCCTCCAGAGCTCTCTGCGCGAGGCCGTGCGCACGCGCGCCGCCGCAACGGTGCTCACTCCGCATCCCGCCGAGGCCGCCCGTCTGCTCGGCACCGACACCGCGAGCGTGCAGGCCGATCGCCTGCGTGCCGCGCTCGAGCTCGCCCGCAGCTTTCGCGCGCTGGTGGTGCTCAAGGGCTGCGGCAGCATCGTCGCGACCCCTGACGAGCGCTGGTTCATCAACGGCAGCGGCCATTCCGGAATGGCGAGCGCGGGCATGGGAGACGTGTTGAGCGGCCTCGTGACCGGCCTGCTCGCACAGGGCTGGCCACCCGAGTCCGCGCTGATCGCCGGCGTCCACCTGCATGGCGCCGCGGCGGACCGGCTTGCGCGCGAGGGCATCGGTCCGGTGGGCTTGAGCGCAAGCGAGACGATCGATGCCGCGCGTGGCGTCTTCAATGGCTGGCTGATCGAGGCCCAACGCGAGTTGCGCAACGCCGGCACCAACCCTCCGCGACCCGGGCGCTGAACGCCCCGGTGCTAGAATCCATGCATGCCCCCGGCCATACCGGGTGACACCTGGCGGGGCCAAAGCCGGTCTCGGCCCCCACCTCGCTTCCGTCCTGCCCGCCTTCCTCTTCCAGGTCCCCCCATGCTCTCCGAACAGCTCCGCGTCGAAATCCAGCGCAACATCGCAGCCTCGCTCGCCGAGGACATCGGCACCGGCGACCTCACTGCCCGCCTGATCGCGCCCGACACCGAGGCTCGCGGTCGCGTCATCACCCGCGAGGACGCGGTCATCTGCGGCACCGCGTGGTTCGACGCCGCCTTCGCCGCGCTCAGCCCTGCGGCGGTAGTGCACTGGCACGTCAAGGACGGCGACAGCGTCAAGGCCGACCAGACCTTGTGCGAGATTGCCGCGCGCGCCCGCGTGCTGCTCACCGCGGAACGTACCGCGCTCAACTTCCTGCAACTGCTCTCGGGCACCGCCACCGTCACGCGCCGCTTCGTCGATGCGGTCGCGGGGACCAAGGCCAGGATCGTCGACACCCGCAAGACCCTGCCCGGGCTACGCCTGGCGCAGAAGTACGCGGTCGCGATCGGCGGCGGCACCAACCACCGTGTCGGCCTCTACGACGGGATCCTCATCAAGGAGAACCACATCATCGCGGCGGGCGGCATCCGCGAGGTCGTCGAGCAGGCGCGCACGATCGCGCCCTCGAACGTGTTCATCGAGGTCGAGGTCGAGACGCTCGAGCAGATGCGCGAGGCGCTCGATGCCGGCGTGAAGATGATCCTGCTCGACAACATGACGCTCGAGCAGATGCGCGAGGCGGTGGCAATCAACGCCGGCCGTGCCGAACTCGAGGCCTCGGGTGGCGTCAATCTCGACCGCGTGCGCGCGATCGCCGAGACCGGAGTCGACCGCATCTCGATCGGCACCCTGACCAAGGACGTGCGTGCGCTCGACCTGTCGCTGCGTCACGTGGAGCGCTGAGGGCGAACGTGTCCGGAGCCGCAGTCACGCCTCCCAACTGGCCGAGCGGACCGTCCTGCCACGGCTGGCTCGCGCTCGACGCGCGCGGAGCATGGCGGCTGCGTGGTGAGAAGATCTCCCATGCGGGTCTGCTCGCCTTCCTCGATGCCCACTACGGCGCGGACGATCGGGGCCGGTGGTTCGTACAGAACGGCGCCCAGCGGGTCTTCGTTGATCTCGAGGCCGCACCCTTGATCCTGCGACTGCACCCCGAGGGCGCCCTCCTCGCGCACACGGGAAAGGCGGTCATCCCGCGCGCCCCGGTCCTGCTCGACGAGAACGGCAACGCGTTCCTGCCGACCAGCGACGGGCCCGGCATGATCGACGACCGCGACCTTGCCACCTTCGTGGCCGCGCTGCGCTGCGCGAGGGGAGATCCACCAGGCGAGGCCGCTCTGCTTGCGATGCTCGTCGGAGAGATGGTCGCAGCCCTCTTTTGGCAAGGCCTCGCGGTCGAGTCCTGCCCCCGCGCGGACATCGCGCAACGCCTGGGATACCAGTCACACCCCGCGCCTTGAGAGGCGGTCGCCCTCTGCAGGCAGCAATCCAGAGGAATCTGCATCCGGGGTGTTGACCCACCCTGGTGAGGTACGGCTATAATCCGCGCCCTTGCTGAACGCGCTGATCGCTACAGGTGATCGCGCAGAGCAGGAAAGCCTTGGTGGTGAAATTGGTAGACACGCTATCTTGAGGGGGTAGTGGCGAAAGCCGTGCGAGTTCGAGTCTCGCCCAAGGCACCAGATGCGATCGACCGGCTGCCCGCTTGCCCGCCGGCCCGGCCCAGCAGCGACGGCGCAAAGCCGATTCGGAAGACGCCCCAGCGCCGGTTCCCGACCACGATCGGGAACGACAGGTCGCACAATACCTCCCCTGTATCCCTGACGTAGGTCTGCAACAGCATGCGTTCGCGCGAGGCGAGCGCGCGCCTGCAGGTGCTGTCGTCGAAGATGCGCTTGTGACGGCTGAACGCAAGATCGTGCTGGGGATCTCCGTTCGGCGGCTCGGAGAAGCGGCGGTTGTGCACCGGCATGTAGCAATTGCTGTCGAAGGCTCCGCAGAACGCCACGCCCGGCACCTCCTCGAGCAGTCCATCATAGAGTTCCTGAAGCTCCTTCTCGACCGCGCGGTCATAGCTGGTGTTGTACTTCTGCGGGGAAGTCCCCGGAATGGGCTGGTAGCGGGTGTCGAAGACATCGAGCGAGGCTGCCTTGGCCTGCAGGAAGCCCGAGACAGCTTCGCAGTGGCGCTCGCCAGCCGCGATCAGGCTGTCGTAGGCGGAATCGCCGAGCCGGAAGCGGCTGGACAAGATGTGCAGCATCTCGGTGTGTTCGCGCAGGACCTCCGATACCGTCGCAGACTCGTCCATGCGCCCGCTCACCTCGGCAGCCAACTCGGTCACCCGCCCCACGAGCGCGTTCATCCCGGCGTTGTCCTCGTGGATGCGCTGGATCGCCCCGGTGACATCGAGCAGTTGCTCGTTCATCTGCCGCAAGCCCCCCAGCATCGCGCTGAAGCTGTCCGCGGATCGCTGCACGACCTCGTGAGCCCGGCTGGAGTTGTCCCGGATCTGGCAGGTTTCCGCCTCGGTGCTGCGCACCAGCGCGAGCATGGACTCGGAATTGGAGGCGATCACCGCGGTCGCCGATTTGACCTTTTCCGAGAGCTTGCGCACCTCGTCGGCGACGACCGCGAAGCCGCGCCCCGCTTCGCCGGCCCGAGCGGCTTCGATGGCCGCATTGAGCGCGAGCAGATTAGTCTGGTCGGAGATGTCGTTGATCAATTGCCCGATGTCGCGAATCTGCATCGCGCGCTGGCTCAGTTCTTCCACCGTCCCCGCGAACGCACCGACCCGATCACTCACCTCGCGGATGTTCCGGGTCGTCTCCGAGAGCTCTTCCTGACGTTCGCCGATGGCGGCGAGATTCGCCTGGGTGGCGGTACCGATCGATTGCGCATGCCCCGCAACGCGATCCACCGCTTCGCCCACCCTGCGACTGCCAGCGAGGATCTCGCCGGTGAGCTCACGCTGCTGACGCGCGCTCGCTGCCGCCTGGCCGATGCACAGATTCAGCCGTGCCGCACCGACCGCGATCTCCGTCCCGCTTCCGCGCAGTTCGCCGATGACCTGGCGCATCGTGACCACGATGGGATTTCGTCCGCCTTCACTGCCCTCGCCAATATCGCGCCGAACATCGCTCTCGCCGGGCTCGAGCGACGCCACCGCGGCGACTGCCGTACGGTCGCTCTTGCTCGAGGCCACCCAGAACGCACCGAGAACGGCACTCAGCCCGGAAACAAGCCCCAACCAAGGCGGCGCGCCGAACTCGTGAGCCGCAAGGGAGACCGCGCTCGCCACCCCGACGAGCGCGGCGACCACACGGAGCGAATCCATCGACAAACTTTGGGGGGGCATTCCGGCAAGCTCCTGAAAGCATCAAGTTCCGATCGACTCGGATAAACAAACCTTCTGGAGTATCGACGCCTACGCGCGGAACTTCAGCAATTATCGCCACCTGCCCCCCCGGGGCACTCAGACCCGCTCGGCAATGAAACGCTTCACCGCCTCGGCGTCGGGCGCCATCACCTCCACGCGCTGCGGCAGCTTCTCGATGCCTTCGAGGTCGGCGGGACGCTCCGGCTCGCGGCCGAGCGCCTCGACGATGGTCTCGGCGAACTTCACCGGCAGCGCGGTCTCCAGCACCAGCACCGGAACGCCCGCGGGCACCGCGGCAGCGTGTTCCCAGGCCACCTTGACGCCGTCGGCGGTGTGGGTGTCGATCATCACGCCGTAATGCTCGAAGACCTTGCGGATGGTCGCCAGCCGGTCGGCGTGGCTGCTCTCCCCGGACACGAAGCCGAATGCGCCGATACGGGCGAATTCGTCCGTGCCGGAAAGGTCGAAAGCACGCCCGGCATCGACCTCGGCCCACAGCGCCGCCACCGTCTTCGGGTCGCGGCCGACCAGGTCGAACACGAAGCGCTCGAAGTTCGAGGCCGTGGAGATGTCCATCGACGGGCTGGAGGTCACGTGCGTCTCGGCGGCCTTGCGCGGGCGATACACGCCACTGCGGAAGAACTCGTCGAGCACGTCGTTTTCGTTGGTGGCGAGGATCAGCCTGGCCACCGGCAGGCCCATCTGGCGGGCGATGTGGCCGGCGCAGATGTTGCCGAAGTTCCCAGATGGTACGCAGAAGGCGACCTGCTCATCGTTGCTCCTGGTGGCTGCGAAATAGCCCTTGAAGTAATACACGATCTGCGCCGCCACCCGCGCCCAGTTGATCGAATTGACCGCGCCGATCTTGTGCCTGGCCTTGAAGGCGTGGTCGTTGGAGACCGCCTTCACGATGTCCTGGGCGTCGTCGAACATGCCCGTGACCGCGATGTTGAAGATGTTGTCGTCCTGCAGCGAATACATCTGCGCGCGCTGGAAGGCGCTCATCTTGCCGTGCGGCGACAGCATGAACACGCGCACGCCCTGCTTGCCGCGCATCGCATACTCGGCCGCCGAGCCGGTGTCGCCCGAGGTGGCGCCGAGGATGTTGATGGTCTCGCCGCGCTTCGCGAGCACGTACTCGAAGAGGTTGCCGAGCAGCTGCATCGCCATGTCCTTGAAGGCGAGCGTAGGGCCGTTGGACAGCTCGAGCAGGCCGAGGCGGCCGCGACCGTCGGCACCCTGCTCCAGCCAGTGCACCGGCGTGATGTCGGCAGCGCTGTCGCCCTTGCGCACATGGCGATACACCTCGGCGGTGTAGGTCTTGTCGCAGATCGCCTTCAGGTCGGCGGCGGGGATGTCGGTGATGAACTTCGACAGGATCGCGAACGCCAGTTCGGCGTAGGACAGGCCGCGCCAGGCGTCGAGCTCGGCGCGCGTCACCTGCGGATAGGTCTCGGGCAGGTAGAGGCCGCCATCGGGAGCGAGGCCGCCGAGCAGGATGTCGCAGAACTCGGGGTTGGCGGGCTGGCCGGAGTGGCCGCGGGTGGAGAGATACTTCACGTGGGCTGTCCTTCAGGGTGACTTGGTCGGCGCGCGCCGTCCGGCGCGAAGCCGGGATTCTAACGAATTCGGCGGATGAATTCGGACCGCAGGCCCACACGGAGTGCGGTCGGGAAGCCCGCTGCCGCCCGCCGCGACGGCCGTGGGCGTCGTGCTGCAAGCGCACAGCCGCGCCGGGCAAGCCGGCTGGACATGCCGCACGCCCACGCGCCGCATACCGATACAATGAGCCTCTCACACCACGAACGGGAGTCCGCCATGAACCTCGGAAACATCCTCGGCCAGATCCTTCAGCAAGGCATGGGTCAGCAGGGCCGTTCCCGCCTCGACCACGCCATGGGTCCGGGTGGCATGGCGGACGTGCTCGGCGATCTCCTCGGCGGCCGTTCGACGGGTGGCGCAGGGGGCGGCCTCGGTGGCGGCCTGGGCGAACTGCTCGGCGGGGTGCTCGGCGGCCGCCGCGGTGGCCCGGCTGCGGGCGGAATGGGAGGCTTGGGCGAGATCCTTGGCGGCGCGCTCGGTGGAGGCCGCGCCACCGGCGGCGGTGGCGGGCTGGGCGACCTGCTCGGGGGGCTGCTCGGTGGGGGCGCCGCGGGCAGCACGGGGGCGCGCAGCGGCGGCACCGGAATGGCCATCCTCGCAACGATTGCGATGGCGGCGCTGAAGAACTGGACCGACGCCCGCCGCGCCCAGGCGGCGATGACGCCCGATGCCGCGGGGTTCGCCGCACCCGAGCTCGAGAGCATGACCGCCCCCGCCACCGAGGCGCTCGTCGTGCGCGCGATGATCTCGGCGGCCAAGGCCGATGGCGAGGTCGGCGAGGACGAGATCCAGCGCATCGTCGGCCGCGTGGGCGCGGACGGCCTGAGCGAGGACGAGAAGCAGTTCCTGATCGCCGAACTGCGCCGTCCGCTCGACCTCGCGGCGCTCGTCGCCGAGGTGCCCAACGAGATGGTTGCAGCCGAGGTCTATGCCGCCTCGCTGCTCGCGATCGAACTCGACACCCCGGCCGAGGCGGCCTACCTGCGCCAGCTCGCCCAGGCACTGCGTCTGGACGGCGCCACGCTCTCCCGCCTGCACGAGATCACCGGGGCCACCGCGGTCTGAACGCCTGCACCGGACCGCGCTGCCACGGGCCAAGGTGGCGCGGCCCCGATCGCCTCATTCGCTCTCGAGGCGGAAGCCGACCTTCAGCGTGACCTGGAAGTGCGCGACCTTGCCGTCGACCACGTGGCCGCGCGTCTCCACCACCTCGAACCAGTCGATGTGGCGGATCGTGCGTGCAGCGGTCTCGATCGCATTGCGGATGGCGGCATCGGTGCCCTCGTGCGAGGTGCCGACGACTTCGACGAGCTTGTAGACACGATCGGACATCACGTTCTCCTTTGTGGTGTGGGCCAGCGCCGGACGACTGCTCAGCCTGCGCCCGGATCGCCGGGCTCCACCTCGCCGTGCAGCACCCGCTCGGCCTCGAAACGGCGCACCGATGCCCTGTACCCACGAACGCCGAGCACGGCGATCGCGGCCAGGATGAGGGCGAAGACGGTGAGCTTGAAGACCATGCGATCGCTTTACGCCGATGGATCGGGATCGCGGCACGCACCGCGTGCGCGCCGCCGTGCTTCAGTCTAGGCGCAAACACCGGCGCTGTCGTGTGCGCACGCACCCTCGGGCTCCACGTGGGCGCGCTCGTCACCTGCTCAGCTCGCCTGCGTGCGCAGCCAGGCCGCACGCTCGCGCCAGCGCGTCGCCTTGTCGACGGCAAGCCCGGGCGCGGCGGCGATGCGCTCGAGCATTTCGGCGTCCGGGCGGTGGGCGGTCACCGCGTCCCAGTAGTCGGCGAGCGTGAGCCAGGGGTTGGGGCGCTCGAGCAGCTCGATCGTGTCGCCCGCGGCGATCAGGCCCGGCTCCAGCACGCGGTAGTACCAGCCGGTGATCCCCGCTGCCTCGACGAAGCGCGAGGCGCCGTTGACCTTCAGGCGCAGGTCGATCTTCCAGCACGGCGAGCGCGTCTGGCTCACCTGCACGCGCGCCGCGCCGATGCGCAGCATGTCGCCGATGCACAGTGCGTGCTCGTCCAGGCCGTGCGTGCTGATGTTCTCGCCCAGAAAGCCTGCGCCCACCGCGGCCGCGCACTGCGGCCATTCGGCGGCGAGCACGGCGTAGTGCTCGGCCGGGTAATGGTGCAGGGCCTTGTCCACCCCGCCGTGGTGGCGCAGGTCGGCCTGCTCGTCGCCCTCCAGCCCGGTCGGCGTCAGCATGAGCGGCCCCGCGGCGGGCGACTTGACGATGCCGCTGCGCTCGCCCTCGATCGACAGCAGACGCACCTTGCCGACGAAGACCTCATCCACCTTGTTCTGCATGCCCCCAACCCTCCTTGCCGCCGCAGCGCCCCGGTGCGCAGCCGCGGCGGCGTAAACGCGCGAGGCCGCACCCGGGGGCGCGGCCTCGCCTTGAATCACGACTCGAGACGACGCTCAGAGCGTTTCCATGCGCAGCTTCACCACCTTGCCCTGCACCACCGGCAGCGCCTCGATACGCGCGATCGCGGCATTGGCGTTCTTCTCGGCGGTCTGGTGGGTCAGCATGATGATGTCGGTGTGTGCCTCGCCCTCGGCCGCTTCCTTCTGGATCAGCGCCTCGATGGAGATGCTGCTGTCGGCGAGGATGCGGGTGATGTCGGCAAGCACGCCCGGCTTGTCCTCGACCCGCATGCGCAGGTAGTAGGAGGTCACGACCTCCTCGATCGGCAGCACCGGCACGTCGTGCACCTGGTCGGGCTGGAAGGCCAGGTGCGGCACGCGGTGCTCGGGATCGGAGGTGTGCAGGCGGGTGACGTCGACCAGGTCGGCGATCACCGCCGAGGCGGTGGGCTCGGCGCCCGCGCCCTTTCCATAGTACAGCGTGGCGCCGACGGCGTCGCCCTGCACCAGCACGGCGTTCATGGCGCCTTCGACGTTGGCGATGAGGCGCTTGGCCGGGATCAGCGTGGGGTGCACGCGCAGCTCGACACCCTTCTCGCGACGGCGGGCGATGCCGAGCAGCTTGATGCGGTAACCGAGCTGCTCGGCGTAGCCGATGTCCACCGAGTCGAGCTTGCTGATGCCCTCGATGTAGGCCTTGTCGAACTGCATCGGGATGCCGAAGGCGATCGCGCTCATGATCGTCGCCTTGTGCGCGGCATCGACCCCCTCGACGTCGAAGGTCGGGTCGGCCTCGGCGTAGCCGAGCGCCTGGGCTTCCGTGAGCACCTCGGCGAAGGGGAGGCCCTTGTCGCGCATCTCGGACAGGATGAAGTTGGTGGTGCCGTTGATGATGCCGGCCAGCCACTCGATGCGGTTGGCGGTGAGGCCTTCGCGCAGCGCCTTGATGATCGGGATGCCGCCCGCGACCGCGGCCTCGAAGGCCACCATCACGCCCTTCTTCTGCGCCGCGGCGAAGATCTCGTTGCCATGCACCGCGAGCAGCGCCTTGTTGGCAGTGACCACGTGCTTGCCGTTCTCGATCGCCTTCAGCACCAGCTCCCGGGCCACACC
>JAEUNQ010000092.1 GCA_016790365.1 Thauera sp.
CGCTCCACAGCGTCCTCTAACGCCGCGAGCTCGCACCAATGACGTGTCGGTCATCGCGGCGCTGCCGTTCTCCTTGTAAGCCATAGTCGTTTCTTCCGGAACGCCGGGCGTGCGGGACGCGCGGATGGGATGCTCAGAAGCCCAGGTCTAGCTGCCCCGCACTCGCTGCGCTCGCCGACGCCTTGCGCCGCCGCCCCTCCGGCTGCTTGCGCGAGCCGTGGCGCTCGACGATGGCCGCCTTCGCCGCGCGCACCTCGGGCTGGGCGCGCAAGGCATGCACGCGCGCCTTGGCCGCGCGCGTGGCCGCCTCCAGTTCCACCGGCGGCAGCGCGATGTCCTCGCCGAGGCGCAGCCCATGGCGCGCGGCTACATCGGCCGGCATGCGCCAGGGCTCGAACAGCCAGGTGTCCGGCACGCGCCGCAGCGCCGGCAGCCAGCGCCGCACGAACACTCCATTGGGGTCGTGGTCGCGCGCCTGCTTGATCGGGTTGTACACCCGGGTGGTGTTGATGCCGGTGGTGCCGGACTGCATCTGCAGCTGGCTCCAGTGGATGCCGGGCTCGTAGTCGAGGAAGGCGCGCGCCAGCCACAGCCCGACCTCGCGCCAGTGCAGCCAGAGCGGATAGGCCGCAACCGAGACCAGCATCGCGCGCATGCGGAAGTTGATCCATCCCGTCTCGCGCAGCATCGCCACGCAGGCGTCCACCAGCGGCCAGCCGGTGCGCCCGGCCACCAGCGCGTCGAAATGCGCCGGGCTCCAGCCGTGCTCGCGCAGGCCGTCGTAGCCGCGGTGCAGGTTGCGGAACTCCAGCGCCGGCTCGCTCTCCAGCTTCTGGATGAAGTGGCAGTGCCAGTACAAGCGGCTGAGGAAGGCCGCCAGGCCGGCGCGGCGGCGGTCGCCCTCGGGCAGCGCGGCGACGCGCGCGCGGCTGGCCTGCACGACCTCGCGCAGGCTGAGGCAGCCCCAGGCGAGGTAGGGCGACAGCCGCGAGCACGCGGTGGGTGCCTTCAGCGGCGAGGAGATGCCGCCCCGGTACTGGCCGCTGCGCGCGTCGAGGAAGTCGTTCAGCACCTCCAGCGCCGCGCGCCGTCCGCCGCGTTGGCGCCGGGGCGGCTGGAAGGCGTCGAGGCCGAGCGCCACCGCCTCCGGCGCACGCGCGCCGACGATCGCGCCCGGCTGCGGCCAGACCGTGCCATCGTGCGGATGCAGCGCCGCGAAGGCGATCCGCGACGGCTCCGGCAGCATGGCCTGCGGCGCGGCGACCTGCGCCTCCCACGCCGCATGCCAGCGGTCGCGGTCGTCCAGCCGGCGCACCACGCCGAACTGCGCCGGCTCGTGCCAGCGCACGCCGTGCGCCCGGCACCAGCACGCCACCGCGCGGTCGCGCGCGTAGCTCGCGGCGTTGCCGGTCTCCTCGTGCGAATGCAGGGTGTCGAAGGGCGCCACGGCGTGCAGGCGGTCGAGTACCTCGACGGCCTCGCCCACCAGCAGGTGCAGGCGACCGCCGAGACGGCGCAACTCGAGGTGCAGTTCGCGCGCGCTCTCGAGCATGAACTCGTAGTGCTGGCGCGCGGCGTCGGGCTGCGCCCACAGCGAAGGCTCGACGATCAGCACGCACAGCACCGGCCCGCACCGCGCCGCCGCGGCGAAGGCGGCGTGATCGGCGAGGCGCAGGTCGCGCTTGAACCAGACCAGGCCGTAGCTCATGGCGCGCGCCTCGGCCTGCGCACGCGGGCAGGGATCCTCGCAGGCCAGGCCAGGATCGACCCCGGCGGCGCGTTCATGCGGGCACGCTCAGCCTGCGGCGAGGCCGTCGAGCACCCGGCGCGCGAGCGCGCTCCCGCTCAGCCAGGCGCCCTCGACGCGGCCGCCGTTGGCCCAGTCGCCGCACACGCCCAGGGCCTGCGCGGCGTCCCAGGCGCAGCCGCCGTCGAGCGCCGACTCGGTGATCGCGTAGCGCCAGCGGTGCGCCGCCCAGCCCAGCGGCATGCGCCCACCGAACGCCTCGAAGGCACCCACCAGCGCGAGGGCGACACGCTCGGGCGAATCCTCGATGTGGGCCTCGCTCCACTCCGCGCTGGCGTGCAGCGACCAGGTCTCGAGCCCGTCCCGCCCCGGCTTGGAGCGGTCGCGCGCGATCCAGCGCAGCGGCCCGTGATTGACGAAGGCGGCGTCGAAATCCACCTCCAGCGGCGCATCGAAGCGCGCCATCAGCGCCCAGCAGGCCTGCATCCGCGCCGCCTGCGCCGCTGCGGCGAGCGCGGACGACAAGGGCTGCAGCAGCGGCACCGCCTGCGGCGAGGGCACGGCGAGCAGCACGCCGTCGAATGCCTCGGGCAGCATGCCGCGCTCGACGGTGGCGATCTCCCAGCCGTGGGGGTAGCGCTGCAGCGCATTCACGGTCAACTGCACGCGCAGGTCCAGGCCTTGCGCCAGATGGCGGGCGGGGGCGGTCATGCGCGGCGTGCCGACGAAGCGCGCCTCCTCGCCGTGCAGGTCGCGGCGGCCGTCGGCGTTGAACACGGTGATGCGCGCCGGCCACGGCGCCGCCACCCCGGCCGCCTGCCAGGCCGCGAGCTCCTCGATGAAGTCCGGATGGCGCGCGGTGAAATACTGCGCGCCGTGGTCGCAGGCCCAGTCCTCGCCGCGGCGGGTGCTGGTGCGCCCACCCGGGCCACGACTTTTGTCGAGGACAGTTACACGGATCCCGGCATCGGCGAGGCGACGCGCGCAGGCCAGGCCGGCGATCCCGGCGCCGATGATTGCGTAGTGTGGATTGGCGTTCATGGCAGTTCCGGGACCTTTAAAGGGGGTTGGACATGAATCCGAATATACTCTCTTTGTCCTGGACAAAACAGAATCCGCTTCATAAGATGAGACTAACCGGGCGATCGTTTGAGTTCTTCTCCAGCCCCTCACCCATCCTCTCGAGCCGTGACCATGAATGTCCCGCTTCCCGACTCCGTCCGCCGCACCGCCAACCGGCTCGGCTACGCCGGCCTGATCCCCTTCGTGGTGCTCGCCCCCGCCAGCCTGCTCGACGCCCACCACGGCATCACCTGGAGCGACGCACTGTTCGCCTACGGCGCGGTGATCCTCAGCTTCGTGTGCGCGCTGCACTGGGGTTTCGCCGTGGCGCTGCCCGGGCTGGACGAACGCACTCGCGTGCGCAGCCTGCTGTGGAGCGTGGTGCCTTCGTTGATCGCCTGGCCGGCGCTGCTGCTGGTGCCCTCCGACGCCGCGGTGCTGCTGGTGCTCGGTTTCGTGCTGCACTACGTGCAGGATCGCCGCCTGGCGCGCGTGGCCGACCTGCCCGGATGGTATCTGCCGCTGCGCCTGCGCCTGACCGCCGTCGCCTGCATCGCCCTGATCGCCGGCGCCTTCGTGCAGTGGCCGTACTGAAGGCCACGCACGAGCCGCCGAGCCCGCCCCGAACGCCCACCGAGGAACACGCCATGAACACCGCCGCCAGCGCCATCGACCCGAAGCACCCCGTCGCGGATGCCGCACGCAGCGCCGCGGTGCCGGGCGGACGCCTGTCCCGCCTCGCCCGCCTCGGCAGCCTGGCGACCGGGGTGGCGGGCGGCATGCTCGCCGAGGGCGCGCGCCAGCTCGCCGCCGGCAAGCGCCCGAAGGTGAGCGAGCTTGTGCTCACCCCGGCCAACGCCCGCCGCGTCGCCGAACAGCTCGCGCAGCTGCGCGGCGCCGCGATGAAGGTCGGCCAGCTGATGTCGATGGACGCCGGCAGCCGCTTGCAGCCCGAGCTCGCCGACCTCCTCGCCCGCCTGCGCGAGGACGCGCGCACGATGCCGATGAGCCAGGTGGTGGAGGTGCTGGAGACGCACTGGGGCAAGGGCTGGGAGCAGGGCTTCGAGCGCTTCTCCTTCACTCCGTGCGCGGCGGCCTCGATCGGCCAGGTTCATCGCGCGCGCACCCGCGACGGCCAGGAGCTGGCGATCAAGCTGCAATATCCCGGCGTACGGCGCAGCATCGACAGCGACGTGGACAACGTCGCCACCCTGCTGCGCGTCTCCGGCCTGCTGCCCAAGGCGCTCAACCTCGCGCCGCTGCTCGCCGAGGCCAAGCGCCAGCTCCACGAGGAGGCCGACTACCGCCGCGAGGCCGAGAACCTGCACCGCTTCGGCGACCTGCTCGGCAACGCGCAGGACTTCGTGCTGCCGCACGCGGTGGATGCGCTCACGCGCAGCGACATCCTGGCGATGAGCTGGGTCGAGGGCGTCGCGGTGGAGTCGCTCGCCGACCCACAGGCCGCCGATCAGGCGTTGCGCGACCGCCTGGCAAGCCTGTTGATCGGGCTGCTGTTCCGCGAGCTGTTCGAGTTCCGCCTGATCCAGACCGACCCCAACTTCGCCAACTACCGCTTCGACGCCGCCAGCGGCCGCCTCGTGCTGCTCGACTTCGGCGCCACCCGGCCCTACGCCGAGCCGGTGGTCGAGGCCTACGGCCGCCTGATGGCGGGCACGGTACGCGGCGACCGCGCCGCGATGGGCGAGGCGGCGCAGGCGATCGGCTACTTCCAGGAGCACATCCACACCGCCCAGCGCGACGCGGTGATCGAGCTCTTCGCCACCGCCTGCGAGCCGCTGCGCCACCCCGGCGCCTACGACTTCGGCACCAGCGACCTGCCGCTGCGCCTCAGGGACGCAGGGCTGAAGCTGAGCATGGAGCGCGATTTCTGGCACACCCCGCCGGCCGACGCGCTCTTCCTGCACCGCAAGCTCGGCGGCCTGTACCTCCTCGCGGCGCGGCTGCGCGCACGCGTGGACGTGGCCGCGCTGGCGGCGCCGTGGCTGGGGTAAGGACGCGCGCAGAACGCCGGGCGGGCGCTGCGCGGCGGCAAAGGTTCGCGGCTTGCGCCGCTCCTACCGGTTCGGACGCTCGGTGCTCCGGTAGGAGCGCCGCGAGGCGCGAATGCGGCGTCCATCTTCTTCACCCACGCCGGTTCCTGCACCGCATCGTTCGCGGCTTGCGCCGCTCCTACCGGTTCGGACGCTCGGTGCTCCCATAGGAGCGCCGCGAGGCGCGAACACGGCGTCCGTCCTCGTCACCCACGCCGGTTCCTGCGCGGCCTCGTTCGCGGCTTGCGCCGCTCCTACCGGTTCGGACGCTAGGTGCTCCCGTAGGAGCGCCGCGAGGCGCGAATGCGGCGTTCGTCTTCGTCACCCACGCCGGTTCCTGCGCGGCCTCGTTCGCGGCTTGCGCCGCTCCTACCGGTTCGGACGCTCGGTGCTCCCATAGGAGCCCCGCGAGGCGCGAACGCGGCGTTCGTCTTCGTCACCCACGCCGGTTCCTGCGCGGCCTCGTTCGCGGCTTGCGCCGCTCTTACAGGAACCGCGGTGGCGGGACCCGCTGCCTAGCGCGCCGCGGCGAACACCGTGAGCACGCCGGTGTAGCCGTACAGCCGGCTGTGAGCGATCTCGCCGCCGGCGAAGAAACCCGCCAGCGGCACGTCGCCGAGTACGTCGCGGATCAGCTCGAGCTCGGCCGCCGGGCGGCCGAAGTGCGGGCCGCCGCGACCCGAGCAGCTCACATACACCGCGCCGAGCGCAACCCGCCCGCTGTCCACCAGCTCGTCGCGGATCTCGCGCGCCACGCGGCGCAGGTCGGCGAGCGCCGCTGCGGGGTCGCGCCGGCAGAAGATCAGCCACGCGCCCTGCTCGACCTCGTCGCCGATCGCCACCACGCCGGCGCGCGGGTCAAGGCCGATGATGTTGCGCACCAGCATGTCGGCGCCGAAGGCGGCTGGGGCGACGAGCTCCATGTCTTCGCTCGGGTGCAGGCCGACCAGGGTGTTCGACAAGGCCTCGGCGACCGGCTCGAGCGCCATGTCGGGCGGCAGGCCGAGATCCTCCATCACGCAGTCGAGCGCACCACGGCCGTCCAGTGTGATGACGAAGTTGTCCTGCGCCCGGCTGACCAGACGCCGCGGCCCGATCGGCTGGCAGCCCTGGGTGACGCGCGAGACGACGCCGACCTCGGCGGAGAAGGCCACCCCGGACAGGCCGCCGCCGTCGAACACGCCGTCGGCAATCTGCACGCTGCGCCCGCGCGAGACGCCGAGCCCGCCGAACAGGTAGCCGCTCGCGGTGCGCTCGGCGAGCTCGGGCAGCAGCTCCTGCAGGTCGGGAGTGCGCCCGTCGGCGTGCACCAACGCGGTGTGCGGATGAAAATCCTCCGCGTCCGCGCGCAGCGGCTGCACCCCCGAGAAGACGCGGAAGGCGCGCCGCGGCAGGGGCGCGAGCATCAACACGAGCGCCGGTTCGTCGAAGTGCTCGACGCCGGTCGCAGCGACTCCAATGCCTACGGTGCCGACCCAGTGCACCCCGGGCAGGCGGCGCTGCAACTCGACGACGATCTCCTCGGCAGCGGTGGCGAAGCGATCGCTCAGGTAGCAAAAGCCGAGGGTGTATTCCGGCAGCGCGTCACGCCCCGCAGGCTCATGGCCTCCCGCAGCGCGCAGGTCGAGCAGCAGGGCGTCGAGCGCGCGCGCGAGCGCCACCCGCCAGTCGGCGTGGGCGGCATGTCCGGCAGCGAAGCGGGTCGGGTTCATGGGGTCTCCCGGTCGAGGAAATCTTCCAGCGCGGCAGCCACCACCTCTGGCTGGTCGTGCTGCAGGTTGTGCCCGCAGTCGGGCACGGTGACGACGCGGGCGTGGGCGAAACAGTCGATGCGGCGCTGCAACTCCGCGGGCTCGTCACCGAAGCGGTCGTGCACATAGCCCTCGGCGGAGACCAGCATCAGCACCGCGGCGCGCACGAGCCGCCAGCACGCCATCGCGTCCTCGATGCGGTAGACCGCGGGAGAGGGGATTTTGTGCCACGGATCGCCGGCGATCTCGAGCTGTCCGTCGGCGCGCGCGCGACCGAGGTGGCGACAGAGGAATTCGGCCCGCGCGGGCGTCAGCCGCGGGTTGGCGGCACACAGGCGCGCGGCGAGCGCAGCACGATCCGCGTAGCTGCGCGCCGGTGGCGGTGCGAGCTGGGCATCGAGCCAGCGCCCGAGCTGTTGCGGCGCGTCGATGTCGGCCGGCGCCTTGAGCCCGATGAAGTCGAGCATCGCCAGCCGCGCCACCCGCTGCGGGCGCAGGCCGGCGTAGATGCCGGCGATGTTGGCACCCATGCTGTGGCCGACCAGGCGCACCGGCCCCTCGGGCGCGTAATGCGCGAGCAGGGCCTCGAGGTCGGCATAGTAGTCGGGGAACCAGTAGGGGCGATGCAGCCAGGTGGTCTCGCCGTAGCCGCGCCAGTCGGGCGCAATCAGCTGCCAGTCGTGGCGCAGCGCGTCGACGACGAACTGGAAGGTGGCCGAGGTATCCATCCAGCCGTGCAGCAGGAAGACCTTCGGCGCATCGGCCGGCCCCCAGCGGCGCACGCTGTATTCGAGGCCGCGGACGGGGACGCGTTCGGTGGTGGAGGGCTTGAGGACGGTGTAGTGCATGCGGGCGGGCGTCTTTTCCGGGACAATCACGCTTCCATTCTAGCTGTCGATTCCGTCCCGCCACCGCCGCCCGGCATCTCCCCGGCCTGCTGCCCACCCTCCCGCATGACCGATCCCGCCACGCTGCGCCGGCACTTTCTCGGCGAACCGCTGACCCTGCGCAACGAGCGCCGCGACTTCCACGAGTGGCATCGCGGCAGGCCGCACTACCTGCTGTGGGCGATCGACGTGGACAGCCCGGAGGTGCGCACGCGCGTCACTGCCGCGCAACGCGCGCTCGACGGACTGCTGCTCGCCGGCTACCGTCGCCAGCCGCACATCACCCTGGCGCTGTGCGGCTTTCCGGCGCGCGGCGCGGAGCCGGCCGCGGACGAGTTCGAGCCCGCCTGGCTGCAGGCCCGCATCGCGGCGCTGGAAGCGGCACGGATCGCGCCCTTCACGCTCGCGCTCGGCGGCCTGGAGAGCTTCTCCTCGGCGCCCTTCCTGCATGTGGATGGCGCCCACGCTCCGCTGGCCGCGCTGCGCGCCTGCCTGCACGCGGACACACCGCACCCGCAGGGCGAATACGTGCCGCACGTGACCGTCGGCCTGTACGCCGACGCGCTGCCGACAGCCGCGGTCGCGGCGCGTTTCGACCACTTCGCGCCCACCGCACCGCTGCACTGCGCGGTCGAGCGCATCAGCCTGATGGGCTACGCCGCCGCCGAGATCGGCGGCGCCTTGTTCACCCTGGCCGAGTGGAACCTCGCGGCGCACCGCCTGGATTGGCAGGACGCTTCATCATCGCGCGCGCTCTTCGCCGACGACACGCGCGCTGGCGCAAGCCGCAGTTCCGCACCGGCATCGGGCCGCCCCCCGGAGACCGCATGAACCCATCGCCCCACGGCGCGGCAGCCGCCACCGGCGCACTCGCTCGCCCCGCCTCGCCCTTCGCGCTCTTCATCGCCTTCAGCCTGCTCGCGCTGCAAGGCTTCGGCGGCGTGCTCGCGGTCGCCCAGCGCGAGCTGGTCGACCGCCGCGGCTGGCTGAGCCGCGCCGAGTTCATCGAGCTGTACTCGATCGCGCAGATGCTGCCCGGGCCCAACGTGGTCAACCTGTCGCTGATGATCGGCGACCGCTATTTCGGCTGGCGCGGCGCGCTCGCCGCGATCACCGGCATGCTGTTCGCGCCCTTCCTGATCGTGATCGCGCTCGCCGCGAGCTACGAGCGCCTGGCGGAGTTCCCCGCGGTCGCCGGCGCGCTGCGCGGCATGGGCGCGGTCGCGGCGGGGCTGATCCTGGCGATGGCGGTCAAGATGCTCGGCACGCTGCGCGGCAACCTGCTCGGTCCCTGGCTGTGCGCCTTGCTCGGTCTCGCCGCGCTGGTGGCGATCGCGGTGTTCCGCCTGCCGCTGGCGTGGATCGTGATCGGCCTCGGCCTGCTCGGCTGGGGGCTGGCGCGCTGGCGGGTGGCATTGCTCGACGCGCGCGCGGCACATCGGGAGAACGGGCGATGAACACGCTGCCGGCGGGCGAGCTGCTCGCGCTCTTCCTGCACTTCCTGACGCTGTCGCTGCTGTCGATCGGCGGCGCGATGTCGACCGCGCCCGAGATGCACCGCTACTTCGTCGTCGAGCGCGGCTGGATCGGCGAGGCCGACTTCACCACCGCGATCGCGCTCGCGCAGGCAGCGCCCGGACCCAACGTGCTGTTCGTGCCGGTGCTCGGCTTCCAGGCCGCCGGCCTGCCCGGCGCGGCGGCGGCGCTGGTGGGCATCCTGCTGCCCTCGACGCTGCTCTCGCTCGGCGTGAGCCGCTGGGGCTCGAGCCGGCGCGACACGCCGCTGGTGCGCGCGTTCACCGCCGGGCTCGCGCCGGTCACCGTGGGCCTGGTGTTCGCCACCGGCTGGCTGCTCGCCCTGCCCTTCGTCGGCGATCCGACGCATCGCAACGGCGCGCTGGTGC
>JAEUNQ010000112.1 GCA_016790365.1 Thauera sp.
GCCCAGCGGCTGGGCGATGCCCAGCTCGGCGTGCAGGCGCTCGGCCAGCCACAGGCCGCCGGTGTAGATGCCGACGAGCGCGGTGGCGGGGCCGACGTGGGGGCGGATCTGCTCGGCGAGCTGCCGGCACAGGGCTTCGGCATCAAGGTCTTTCATGGCGTCGTGTGTCCAGGAAGGTTTGCAGGAGGATGCGGGCGGCGGCGGCGTCGAGCACCGCCTTGCGCTCGCGCCAGTCCTTGCGGCCGGCCTCGGCGAGCTCGGCTTCGGCGGCGACCGAGGACAGGCGCTCGTCGGCGGTGAACACCGGCAGGGCGTGGCGGCCGTGGAGCTGGTTGGCGAAGCGGCGGCAGCGCGCGGTGAGCGCGTGCTCGCGGCCGTCGAGGTGGGTGGGGATGCCGACCACCAGCGCGATCGGGCGCCACTCGGCGATCAGCCGGGCGATGGCGGCGAAGCGTTCGTCGTTCGCCTCGGCGTGAAGCGTGGTGAGCGCGCTGGCCAGGCCGATCTCGAGCTCGCCGCTGGCGACGCCGATGCGGGCGAGGCCGAAGTCGAAGCCGAGGACCGTGCCGCGCGCGGGGAGGACGTCCGGGCGGGGTGGGGTGGCGCGGGTGTCCGCAAGGGACGGGGCGGCCGCAGCCGCCTCAGGCATGTCCGGCGACATCGCTCAGGTTGGTGAAATCGATGCCGAGCTTCTGCATGGCGGCGACGAGGCGCTCCTCGGGCGGTAGCTCGAACACGATCTCGAGGTCGGCGGGGACAGTGAGCCAGGCGTTGTCGAGGAGCTCCTGCTCGAGCTGGCCGGCGGCCCAGCCGGCGTAGCCGAGGGTGACGATGACGTCCCTGGGTTCGCCACCGGCGCCGATGGCCTGCAGCACGTCGCGGCTGCTGGTGAGGCCGATCTCGTCGGTGACCTTGAGCGTGGAGTGCCACTCGCCGAGCGGACGGTGCAGCACGAAGCCGCGGTCGGTCTGCACCGGGCCGCCGAAATACACCGGCTGCGCGGCGAAGCCCTCGGCCTCGAGCGGGACCTCGATGCGCTCGAAGAGGCTGGCGAGGGTCATGTCGATCGGCCGGTTCACGATGATGCCGAGCGCGCCCTGTTCGTTGTGTTCGGCGATGTAGGTGAGCGTGCGCGTGAAGTGCGGATCGACCATGTTGGGCATGGCGATCAGGAAGTGGTGCGTGAAGTTGGCCGTGGGCGTTTCCATGCGCGGCATTCTACGCCGATCGTCGGGCTTCTTGGCGCGGGCGCGCGCGGGATGGCGTTCGAGTGGGCTCGGTTGCGTGTCGCGGCCTCGATGCGGTCGCGGGACCGGGGTGGCGGGGGCCGCCTGCACTCGCGGCCCCTCGCTGCACTCGCGGCTGCCCTCGGTGGAGGACGCCGCGGGGGCGGCGACGCAAACTCGTCGCTGCGCTCCTCGGACATGCGTCGCCTTGTTTCCCCCGCGACGCCCTCCGCCTCGGCGCTCCTGAAGTTGGCGCTCGCCACCCCGGCCCCGCGACCTCGCGCTCGTCCGGACTGAGGCGTTCGTCGTGAAGTGGGTGGTATGGCGACGGATGGGCCATAATCGAGCATCTTTGTCTTGGACAAAAAGCATGCCTTCCGCCCTCGTCTGGTTCCGCCGCGACCTGCGCAGCTTCGACCACGCCGCGCTTCACCATGGCCTGCGCTTTGCCGAACGTGTGCATTGCGCCTTCGTCTTCGATACCACGATCCTCGACGCCCTGCCTTCGCGCCACGACCGCCGCGTCGAGTTCATCCTCGCCAGCCTGGTCGAGCTGGATGCGGCGCTCGACACCATGGCGCGCGCCGCGGGCGGCGCCGGTGGCGGGGTGATCGTTCGCCACGGCTGCGCCGAGGACGAGATCCCGCGCCTGGCGGCGGAGCTCGGTGTCGACAAGGTCTTCGCCAACCGCGACTACGAGCCCGACGCCATCGTGCGCGACAGCCGGGTGGCGCAGGCGCTCGCCGAGTCCGGCATCGGCTACGAGGACTTCAAGGACCAGGTGATCTTCGAGCGCGACGAGGTGCTCACCCAGACGGGCAAGCCCTACAGCGTGTTCACGCCCTACAAGAACGCCTGGCTGAAGAAGGTCGACGACTTCCAGGTGCGCGCGTATCCAGTGGAAAAGTACGCCGCACACCTGGCGCCGAAGGCCGCCGCCGAGACCCTGCCCGGCCTCGCCGACATCGGCTTCGAACCCACCAACCTCGCCGAGCTCGCCATGCCGGTCGGCATGAGCGGCGGCAAGCGCCTGTTCGACGACTTTGCCGCGCGCATCGAGCGCTACAAGCGCGCGCGCGACTTTCCCGCGGTGAAGGGCGTCAGCTACCTGTCCACCCACCTGCGCTTCGGCACCGTATCGATCCGCCAGCTCGCCGCCCACGCCCGTGCGCGCGGCGGCGAGGGCGCCGAGACCTGGCTGTCGGAGCTGATCTGGCGCGACTTCTACCACCAGATCCTGTGGCACCACCCGCAGGTGGTGGACCGCGCCTTCCGCCCCGAATACGACGCAGTGAAGTGGGACGAGGCGCCGGAGCTCTTCGCCGCCTGGTGCGAGGCGCGCACCGGCTACCCGATCGTCGATGCCGCGATGCGCCAGCTCAACCAGACCGGCTGGATGCACAACCGCCTGCGCATGATCGTCGCCTCCTTCCTCACCAAGGACCTCGGCGTCGACTGGCGCCTGGGCGAGCGCTACTTTGCCGCCCGCCTCAACGACTACGACCTTGCCGCCAACAACGGCGGCTGGCAGTGGGCGGCCTCGACCGGCTGCGACGCGCAGCCCTGGTTCCGCATCTTCAACCCGGTCACCCAGTCGGAAAAGTTCGACCCCGAGGGCCGCTTCATCCGCCGCTACCTGCCCGAGCTCGCGCGCGTGCCCGACAAGTTCATCCACGCCCCGTGGACCATGGGCGGCATCGACCAGAGCGCGTGCCGGACGAAGATCGGTGTCGACTATCCGGGACCGATCGTGGACCACGCCTCCGCGCGCGAACGTACGCTGCAACGCTTCGGGGTGGTGAAGAACGACGCGCAGGGCGAGTAGGACAAGCCGTCCGGCCATTCGCCACGCAAGGCCGCGGGAGGGGGATGGTGGGCGCCAACTTCACGAGCGCCGCGGTGGAGGGCGTCGCGGGGGAAGCAAGGGGGCGCATGTCCGAGGAGCGCAGCGACGAGTTTGCGTCGCCGCCCCCGCGGCACCCTCCACCGAGGGTAGCCCGCAGCGAAGCGAAGGGCCGCGAGTGCAGGCGGCGACCACCACCCCGGTCCCGTGGCCGCATCGGAGCCGCCCCGCCCTGCGAAGCCCGCGCCGCCCCCGCCAATTGCGGGACAATGACGTCCCATCACCCCCCACCGGACGCAGACCCATGAACGACGCCGCATTCGACTTCGACCGCCTCATCGACCGCCGCAGCCTGCCGAGCGAGAAGTGGGGCCGCTACGCTGGCCGGGACGTGCTGCCGCTGTGGGTCGCCGACATGGACTTCGCCGCGCCGCCCGCCGTCATCGACGCCCTGCACCGGCGCATCGACCACGGCGTGTTCGGCTACACCGACGCCTGGCCCGCGCTCGAGCAGGCGGTGGTCGAGGGCCTGCAGCGCGACCACGGCTGGACCATCCGAGCCGACTGGCTGGTCTGGCTGCCCGGCGTCGTCACCGGCTTCAACCTCGCCTGCAGCCTCGCCGGCCAGCCCGGCGACGGGGTGCTCACCGCCACCCCGGTGTATCCCCCCTTCCTCACCGCCCCCGGCAACACCGGTCGTGTGCTGCAGCGCGTCGAGCTCGTGCTGCGCGACGGCCGCTGGCAGTGGGACTGGGATGCGCTGGAAGCAGCGTGCACGCCCTCGACCCGGCTGCTCCTGCTGTGCAGCCCGCACAACCCGGTCGGGCGCGTGTTCGACGAGGCCGAGCTGCGCCGGCTCGCCGACTTCGCCGCGCACCACGACCTGCTCGTGTGCTCGGACGAGATCCACTGCGGCCTGGTGCTCGACGCGGACCGCCCGCACCGCCCGCTCGCCGCGCTCGACGAGGACGCTGCGCGACGCACGATCACCCTGATGGCGCCGTCCAAGACCTGGAACATCCCGGCGCTCTATTGCGCCTTCGCGATCATCCCCGACCCCGCGCTGCGTCGGCGTTACCGCCACGCGATGCGCGGCGTCGTGCCGCATGTGAACGTACTCGGGATGGTGGCTGCAGAAGCTGCCTACCGCGACGGCGATGCCTGGCGGCAGGCCCTGCTCGACTACCTGCGCGGCAACTGCGAGCGCGTGCTGGAGGCCGTCGCGGCGATGCCCGGCCTCGAGACGACACGTCCCGAGGCCACCTATCTGGCCTGGATCGACTGCCGCGCGATGATGGCCGCGCGCGGAGTTGCCGACCCCGCGGCCTTCTTCGAGGCCGCCGGCGTCGGGCTCTCGGATGGCGCTGCCTTCGGCGCCCCCGGCTTTGTCCGGCTCAACTTCGGCTGCCCGCGCGCGACGCTCGACGAGGCGCTCGCGCGCATGGGGCGTGCGCTGGCCGAATAGTCGCCCCGCCGCCTCTCGCTCCTTGCGCCTGACGCTTCACGGCAGATGCCTCACGCCTCACCCGCCCTCGCGTAGCGCGCCACCAGCGCGAGCAGCTCTTCCTCCTGGTAAGGCTTGCCGAGGTAGTGGTCCGCACCGACCTCCTCGGCGTAGCGGCGGTGCTTCTCCGCCAGGCGCGAGGTGATCACCACCACGGGCAGGTCGTGCAGGCGGGCGTCGGCGCGGATGTTGCGGACGAGGTCGAAGCCGTCCATTCGCGGCATCTCGATGTCGGTCAGCACCACGTCGGGCTTCAGGTCGATCAGCTGTTCGAGCGCATCCACGCCGTCCTTGGCGGTGATGACTCGGTAGCCCTCGCGTTCGAGCAGGCGGCCGGTGATCTTGCGCACGGTCAGCGAGTCGTCGACCACCATCACCGTGGGCAGGTGCAGTGGCGGCGGCGCTTCGGTGGCGGGGCCGAACAGGCCTGCGTGCGCCTCGTCCGTCCCGGTGGCACGCGCGGCGAGCGCGACCGGGTTCAGGATCAGGACGATCTCGCCGTCGCCGAGCACGGTCGCGCCGCTCATGCCGACGATGCGGGTGAGCTGCGGGCCGGCGTTCTTGACGATGACCTCCTGGTTGCCACGCAGGCCATCCACGTGCAGCGCCAGCGTCTGCGCGCCCGCACGCAGCAGCAGAACCCAGCTGTAGCGGGCCTCGGCGGGGCGCGCCTCGCGATCGCCGAGCAGGCGAGGCAGGTAGCGGTAGGGATAGTGCTCGCCCTGCCACTCGGTGCCATGCGCCTGCTGCATGGCCTGCAGCGCGTCGGGCTTCAGTTCCATCGCCTGTACGATCATGTTGGCGGGCACGGCCCAGCTGCGACCGAGCGCCTCCACCAGCAGGGTCTGCGTCACCGCGAGGGTGAGCGGCAGCCGGATCGAGAAGCGGGTGCCGGCGCCCGGACGGCTGGCGACCTCGACGCGGCCGCCGGCTGCGGCGGTCTGCGCCTTCACCACGTCCATGCCGACGCCACGGCCGGAGACAGCGGACACCTCGCGTGCGGTGCTGAAGCCGGAGACGAAGATCAGGTTGATCAGGCGGCGCTCGTCGACACGCTCGTCGGTGCCCAGCAGGCCGCGGGTACGCGCTTGCGCCGCGATGCGCTCGAGGTCCAGCCCGGCGCCGTCGTCGGCGATCTCGATGGCGATCTCGTTGCCCTCCTGGCGCACCGTCAGCTCGATGTTGCCGGTCTCGGCCTTGCCTGCGGCCAGGCGCGCGTCCGGTGCCTCGATGCCGTGCGCGACTGCGTTGCGCAACAGGTGCTCGAGCGGTGCGGCCATCTGCTCGAGCACGCTGCGGTCGACCTCGATGCGTCCGCCGCGCAGGTCGAGCGCGGCGCGCTTGCCGAGCTCGCGCGCGCTCTGACGCACCACCCGGTAGAGCCGGCTGGCGAGGCTGTCGAAGGGCAGCATGCGCACCTGCATCAAGCCCTGCTGCAGTTCGCGCGCCATGCGTGCCTGGCTGCCGAGCGCGAGCTCCGCGCCGTCGAGGTTGTGCAGCAGGCCCTGCTGCACGGTGGTCACGTCGTTGACGCTCTCGGCCATCATCCGCGTGAGTTCCTGCAGGCGGGTGTAGCGGTCGAGCTCGAGCGGATCGAAGTCGGTGTGCTGGGTGCCGGCCTGCGCGATGCGCGACTGCATCTGCACTTCGGCCTGGATCTCGACCTCGCGCAGCTGGTTGCGCAGGCGGATTACGTTCTCGGTGAGGTCGAGCAGCGAACGCCGCAGGCTGCGCAGCTCGCCCTCGACCCGGCTGCGCGCGACGCCGATCTCGCCGGCCTGGTTGACGAAGCGGTCCACCCGCTCCGCGCGTACGCGCAGGGTGGGCGTGGCGATGGCCTCTGCCTCGGGCAAGGCCTCCGCACCCCCTTCTTCGGCGGCGGCCTTGGCGGCGGGCGCCTGGAAGGCGGCTTCGCCGAGGGCGAGCTCGTCGATCACCTGCTCGCAGCGGTCGATGCCGTGCGCGAGCGCCTCGGCGAGCACGGCGGCCGGCTCGCGCGCGGCGAGGCCGTCCTCGAGGCGCGATTCGAGCTCGTGCAGGTGTGCGCCGAGGCGCATCGCGCCCGCCATGCGCGCACTGCCCTTGAGCGAATGGAGCCGGCGTGCGACCGCGCGCGGTGCCTCCTCGTCCTCCGGCTGGGTGCGCCAGCGCCGCAGGGTGGCATGGAGCTCGCCGATGGTTTCGGCAGCTTCCTCGAGGAAGATCGGCAGCAGCTGGGTGTCGATGTCGTCCTGCGCACTCTCCACCGCGCTCGGCTCTGCCGTGTGTGCCGCGGCGGGCGCGATGACGGGCGGGGTCGCGGGGGTGGATTCGTACGCGCCGGCGTTCTCGAGGTCGGTCGTGGACTCGTCGCCCTCCGCCCCCGGGATGGGGGCTTCGTCCTCGAGGTCGATGATCTGCTCGGCGGCCGTCCCTCCCCCGAACCCGACGGACTCGTCGGTTGCGAGGACGACGGGAGCCATGGCAGCCACAGTGTCGTCGGCAAGCTCTTCCGCCAGGCCGTACTGCTCCGCGGAGTCGTCCTCTGCAGCGGCCTCGAGCCGCGCGACGAGCTCGTCTTCTGCAATGGGCGTGTGGCCTGCGGCGACTTCGTCGCGCATCGCGCGCAGGGTGTCGAGCGCGTCGCCGAACAGCATCAGCTCGCCCGCGCCGGGCGCAAGGCCGGTGTCGGCGAGGCGTTCGAGCCTGTGCTCCAGGGCGCGCCCGAGGCGATGCGCGGCCTCGGCGCGGACGGTGCCCGAAATGCCGGCGAGGGTATGGGCAGCGCGGATCGCTGCCGTCGAGGGAGGGCGATCCCCTGCGTGGAGGGCACGCAGCTCCTGCTCCAGTGCAGCCAGGTGCTGGGCCGCTTCGCTGCAGTAGAGCTCGTGCAGCGTACGCGAGATCTCGCCGTCGCCGATGCGCAGGGTGTCGCCCTGCACGCTGGGGGCGACAGCGCCGGCCGGCTTGCGGTCCTGCTCCGCGGGTGGCCCCTGCGCCGGCAAGACCTCGTCGGCGGTGCCTGGAACCGGTGCTTCGGAGGGCTGCGCCGGGAAGAACTCCAGCGCTTCGAGCGTGATCGGAGCGCCCTCGTCGAGCGGCTCGATGAACTCGATCAGGTCCTCGTCGATTTCGCCGGCCGTGGCCGCGAAGGCTGGGGCAGTCTCGGTCATGCCCTGTACGGGCGGAGGCGGGGCGCCGCCGATCTCGCCCTCGAGCAGGAAGTCCACGCTGTCGATCTGCATCGGTGCGGGAGCGGAGGCCAAGGTCGGACTCTCCACCGCGATTTCCTCGATCGGCTCGGGAATCGGCGGGAGGTGTCCGGTCGGCGAGGCGAAGCCGGCCTCGCCGACCGGCTCTGCCGCTTCGTGCAGGCGTCGGGCCTCGGCGACCAGGGCGGCAGTGTCGACGCCACCGGATCCGCCGTGTTCGAGCTGCACCACCCACGCAGAAAACACCCGGTGGCCCTCGGCGACGAGGGCGAGCAGTGCTGGCGTGACCGGCCAGTCGAGCTGCAGCCAGCGGTTCAGTGCCTGCTCCACCGCCCATGCGGTGTCGCCGAGCTGGGCGAGGCCGACCATGCGTCCGCTGCCCTTGAGCGTGTGAAAGCCGCGCCGGATGGTGATCAGTTCCGCGGGGTTGGTTGTGCCGTCGCGCAGGATCTCGAGCCCGGCCGAGATGCCGGCGAGCACCTCGTGGGCCTCCTCGATGAAGATCGCCAGCAGCTCCGCGTCGATCTCGGTGTCGACAGCCGCTGGCGTCGCTCCCGCTGCTGCGGGCCGGGGGGGCGGAGGGGCGTTCTGCGCCTCGGCCTCCGCGGTCGGCGGCTCGGGGGCTTCGATCTCTTCGAGGGGGCTGAAGTCGAGGTCGGGGAAGTCGAGGCCGAACAGGTTCTCGACCTCCTCCGGCTGTGCCGTGTCCGCAGCCTGCGCCGGCTGCATCGCGGTGAGCGGCTCCGCGCTTGCCTGCGGACCCGCGGTGCCGGGGGCGATCGTGGCAGGCTCGGGCAGGCCGAGCGCCGGCGCGATCGGCAGCGGGGGCTCCTCCTCCAGGGGGGGCGGTGCTGCCGTCGTCACCTGCTCGGGTGCTTCGTGCTCCGCTCTGCCGGGCTCCTCGCCCACAGGCTCGGGCGTCGCTTCCGCTTGTGCGGGCAGGGGAGCGGTGGGCGCTGCCTGCGCCGGAGGCGTGTCCGGAGCGGCAGCCCGCCTCGCCTCCGCGGCCTCCGCGTCCTTGCGCCGCCGGCCAGGATCGAGCAGTTCGTCCAGGCGCGCGCCGCCGCGCGGCATTGCCTGGATGTAGAAGCCGAGTGCGGACAGGTCGCTGGCGAGGCGTTCGAACTCGGCCTGGCCGGCCCGGCTGTCCTCGCGTGCGAGGCCGGCGATGTGGATCGCGGCGTTGCGCACCAGCGCGAGCGCGTCGGTCTCGCCGAGCATGCTCAGCGCGCCGATGATCTGCTGTAGCGGCTGGTGGAGCTGCAGCAGGGGGTCGCGGCGCGCCGGGTTGCGGAAGAAGTCGTCGAGGACCTGCTCGACGTGGGCTAGGCTGGCAAGCATCTCCTTCGCCACCTGCTCGAGTGCGGCGCGTTCCTGTGCCTGGCGGGCATCCGCCGGTTCGGGAGCCGCTGCGCCGGCGGCCAGGGCCTCACCACGCTGGAGGGCGAGCAGGCGGGTGGCGATGCCTTCGGCGCGCGCGCCGAATCCGGCCGGTGGCGGGCGGCGCTCGAGTGCGCCTTCCAGGCTCAGCAGGGCGGTGGCAACCTCCATGCCCGCGGTCTCGGCGAACAGCAAGGGATCGCGGCGCAGCCAGCGCGCGAAGCCGAGCAGCGCGGTGCACAGGACGCGCACGCCCGGGCGTCCGAGCGCCTCGGCGGGGGCGCCCATTGCGGCGAGCGCATCCTCGAAGCGGGGCAGGGCTACCGCGGTGCCGGCGCAGAAGGCTTCCCAGTGCGCGCGCGCCTCACCGAGGCGGGCGCCGAGCGTGTCGAGCAGCGGAGCGATCGGCGTATCGCCGACCTCCGTTCCCGGCTCCGGGATCTGGGCGTCGAGCTGCCAGCATTCGCGCACCGCGCGCTGGTGTGCGGTGTGCACCGGGGCGCGTGCGATCTGGTAGAGGAGTTCGCGCAGCAGGCGGTCGGGCACCGAGGGAGCCCCGCTCAGCAGGCGGCGGAACTGGGCGTCGAGCTGGGTGCACAGGCGTTTCACCGCCGGGTCGGGCTGCAGCCCGCCGTGGATCAGGGCGTCGTAGAAGGCCAGGCTGGCCCACCACAGGCTGCGTGCAGCCGGGCTGCGCTGTTGCGCCTCCACCTCCGCGATCGCGTCGCGCATGGCACGCGCGCCTTCTCCTGTCGAACCCTTGCGCAGCCACTCGAGCAGGCCGCGCTCGAAGCGGCTGCGCGCCGCGCGCAGCGCCTGCGCATCCGTGTCGACGGAGTCGGCGGGCGCCGCCGCGCGCGCAGGCGGGCGACGCGACAGGTCCGGATGGAAGAGGTCGGCAGCGCTCGCGTCCTGCTGGCCGCGCGCGGCAGCCAGCTCGAGGTATCGCCCGGCGAGCCGCAGTGGCTGGTCGGGCGCCCCGTCGGCGAGCTCCTCGAGGTAGTTGCCCACCATCGCCAGCGCGCGCAGGGCGAGCGCCTGGCGCACGGCGTCGGCGTGAACCTCGCCCCGCGCCATGGCGCCGAGCAGCTGCTCGAGCATGTCGGTAAACAGGGTCAGGCCGTCGAGGCCGACGATGTCGAGGGCGCCCCGCACCTGGTGCAGGTGCGACTGCGCGAACTGCAGGCCGGCGGCCTCGCTGCCTGCGCAGCCGCGCTCGAGGATTTCGCGGGCGCGCCCCAGCGCGGCGTCGATCTCGCCCTTGACCCAGGTGAGTGGTCCCAGGTCTGGCTCGGTGGCGTGTGTCATGCTCTTCTTTCCAGGCGACCGCCAGCGTTGTCAGACCTTGAAGCCCGAGACCGAGCCCTTCAGTTCCACCGCCAGCTCGGCGAGCTGGTCGATCGACACGGCGGTCTGGCGCGTGCCGAGCGAGGTCTGTTCGGTGACCGCGAGGATGTCCTTCATCGCCGCGGCGACACGGCCGGCGGTCGCGGCCTGCTCCTGCACGTCGGCGGAAATGCGCTCGATCAGGCTGGCGGTCTCGGTGGAGACCTGGCCGATCTCGGCCAGCGCCTGGCCGGCGGCGTCGGAGAGCTGGGCTCCCTCGACCACGTTGCGGGTGGCATTTTCCATCGCGCCCACCGCGTCCTGGGTGTCGGTCTGGATGGTCTTGACGATCGCGGCGATCTGCTTGGTCGCCTCGGCCGAGCGTTCGGCGAGGCGCTGCACCTCCTCGGCGACGACGGTGAAGCCGCGCCCGGCCTCGCCGGCGGTGGCGGCCTGGATCGCGGCGTTGAGCGCGAGGACGTTGGTCTGCTCGGTGATGTCGGAGATGAGCTCGACGATCTCGCCGATCTCCTGCGAGGACTCGCCGAGGCGCTTGATGCGCTTGGCGGTCTCCTGGATCTGGCTGCGGATGTCGTTCATGCCGCGGATGCTGTTCTGCACTGCGTCCGCACCCTTGCGCGCCGACTCCAGCGAGCGCCGTGCGACGCGTGCGGACTGCAGGGCGCGCTCGGAGGAGTCGGTCATCGATTGCGCCATGCGTTCGGCGGTGGCGCCCGCTTCCTCGATCTCCTGCGACTGGCGATCGGTGGCGGCAAGCAGTTCGGTTGAGGTACGGCGCGCCGATTCGGTCGCCGAGGTCACCCGCGTGGCGGCGTCGTTGATCCGGCGCACCAGCACGGAGAGCTCCTCGATGGTGTAGTTGACGGAGTCGGCGATCGCACCGGTGATGTCCTCGGTGACGGTGGCGCGTACGGTGAGGTCGCCATCGGCGAGGTCGCCCATCTCGTTCATCAGGCGCAGGATGGCCTGCTGGGTGAGATTGCGCTCGTCCTCGGCCTGGCGGCGCTCGGTTTCCGACGCGATGCGGCGCGCGGCGGCATCGGCGGCGTAGGCGCGCGACATCTGCAGCAGTGCGAACATCGCGAGCAGGGCAGCGAGCGCCGCGCCGGCGTGCAGGGGGCCGAAGCCGCTGGTGCGCTCGGCGAGTTCCGTGCCGAGTGCCGAGCTTGCGGCGAGCAGCGCGGGAGTGTTCGCAGCGATGCCGGCGCTCGCTTCGCTGACCTGCTGCACGGCCCCGGCGTCGGCGGTGATGCGCTCGATCGCCTCGAGGATCGGCGCTGCGGCCGAGCCGAGCGCGCGCAGGCTGTCGTCGAGGGCGCTGCCGCTGGTGAGGCGCTCGAGTTCGCCCAGTCGCTGGCGCAGTTGTTCGGCCTCGCCGGCGAGCGTCGCCGCGGTGGCCGAGGGCTCGATCCCGGCTGCGAACAGCGCATTGGCCTGGAGCGTGGCGCGCTGTGCATGGAGCAGCAGGCTGTGGACCGCGCGCAGCGCCGAGGCGTCGGCGTTCATCGCGATCACGCGGCGACCGAACTGGTCGGCTGCATCGACGAAGGCGCCGCTGGCGGCATTGATCGCCTGCACTGCGCCGCTCGCGCCGGCGAGTGCCGTGCCCTGGGCGCCCAGGCGGGTCGCCAGTGCGGAGCTCTTCTTCCACTGCAAGTCGAGTTCCTGCAGCAGGGTTTGCATGCTCGCGGGGGCGGGCAACAGGGTGGCCCCGGCGTAGCTACCGCCCTGGCCCAGTGTCTGCAGCAGGCCGTCGAAGCGTGCCCGGATCTGCTCGAGTTCGGTGATTGCGCCCGCCTCGCCGAGGCGGGCGAGGCGTGCCGACTTGTCCATCTGCCCGGGCATGGCCTGCAGTTCGCTCGCCGCACCGAGCTGGAGCGCGGACAGGCTCGCTTCGCGCGCCTGATAGGCGAGCAGGCCGGCGCTGACTGCCGCGCACACCACGAACAGGCCGCCGAGCACGCCGAGCCGGCCGCCGGGGCGGCTGGCGACCGGCGGGGGCCTCGTGCCCGCCGCCTGTTGCGGCGCGGAGGTCTCGATGATCGTCTGGGCCTCGATGCGGGCGCCGGAGGCCGGGTCTTTCTTGCCGAACAGATTCAGTGCCATGGTCGATGCTCGATTTCAGTCGGTTTCTTTCGGGGGCGTGGCGTGCGTCATTCCAGCCCGGCGTCGAGGAAGGCGGGCTGGGCGAGAAGACGGGCCGGATCGAGCTGCAGCCACTCTCGCCCCTGCATGTCGCGCAGCCGGCGCGCCACCCAGGGCGGTGCGCCGTCGGCGGGGGCTGGCTCGAAATCCTCGTGGCTGCGCAGCCCGCTCGAGGAGGACACCAGCAGCGCGCTGTGGATGCCGTGGCGCGCGCCGATCAGCAGCAGGCGCGCGCGGCCTGCGGCGGTGATCGGCGGCTGGCCGTTGAAGGCGGCGAAGTCGACCACCCCGTAGAGGCTGCCGCGCACGTTGGCGAGGCCGCGGAACCAGGGGCGGGTCAGCGGTACCGTGGAGAGCGGCGGCGGGGGGAGGATCTCGCCGGCCTCGGCGAGCTCGATCACCCAGTTGTCGCCGCCGCACTGGAAGCCGAGCAGGCCGCGGCGCTCGGCCCCGGAGGCTTCGGCGAGGCGGCGGGCGAGCCGTTCCTGGAACTCGCGCAGGCTGCTGCGGGCCATGGAGGGTCAGCCCATCGCCCGGATGCGGGCGAGCAGTTCGTCGTGGTCGACCGGCTTCACCAGGTAGGCGAGTGCGCCCTGGCGCATGCCCCAGATCTTGTCGGTCTCCTGGCCCTTGCTCGTGCACATGATGATCGGGATGTCGCGCGTCCCTTCGTCGCGCGAGATCGTGCGCGTGGCCTGGTAGCCGTTCATGCCCGGCATCACCACGTCCATCAGGATGAGGTCGGGGCGCTCGCTGCGGCTGCGCTCGATCGCCTGTTCGCCGCTTTCGGCGGTCAGGACCTGATAGCCGTTGCGGCTCAGGACTTCCTGCAGGGCGAGGCGTTCGACGGGGGAGTCGTCGACCACGAGAATCTTTCGGATCGGCATCGGTCGTCTCCAGCGTGGCTCAGCCCGCATGCGCCGCGCCGCCGCCACGCCGGGCATGGCTGGCGACCGCCCGCAACAGGCTGTCCTTGGTGAAGGGTTTGGTGAGGTATTCGTCGGAGCCCGCCATCCGCCCGCGCGCGCGGTCGAACAGGCCGTCGCGCGAGGACAGCATGATCACCGGGGTGGGTGACAGGCGTGGGTTCTTCTTGATCAGCGCGCAGGTCTGGTAGCCATCGAGGCGCGGCATCATGATGTCCACGAAGATCACGTCGGGACGGCTGTCGGCGATCTTCGCGAGGGCGTCGAAACCGTCCTCGGCGAGGACGACCTCGCAGCCCGCCTGGGCGAGGAAGATCTCGGCGCTGCGCCGGATCGTGTTGCTGTCATCGATGACCATCACCTTCAGGCCGGCAAGATCCATGCTGTGTTCCTGGTGGGTTGTCTGCGGTGGGGACCGCGCCTAGATCTCGACCATCTCGAAGTCTTCCTTGCGCGCATTGCACTCGGGACAGGTCCAGTTCGGCGGAACGTCCTCCCAGCGCGTCCCCGGCGCGATGCCCTCGTCGGGCAGGCCGGAGGCCTCGTCGTAGATGAAGCCGCAGATCAGGCACATGTAGGTCTTCCAGGGGATATCGGCCATGTTCCAGCGTGAGTCGAGGGTTGGAGGTAGAATCGGCCGCCTATCTTAACGCATCCGCCTGCGCCCCATCCGCGCTGCATTTCCGCCTCCCATGCCGCTCGCCATTCCCGAGACCCCACCTTGCGTGCTGTGCCTGTCGGCGGGCGATGCCACGGCCGGGGGCGGTCTTGCGGCCGACATCCTGACCCTGGCTAGCATGGGCTGCCATCCCTTGCCGGTGCAGACCGCCGCCTTGGTGCGCGACACCCGTGGCATCGACGAGTTGTGGCCCGTCGCGCCCGAACTGATCGCCATGCAGGCGCGCGCGGTGCTCGAGGACGTGCCGGTCGCGGCATTCAAGCTCGGCTTCTGCGGCAGTGTAGAAAACGTCGCGGTGATCGCCGAGATTCTCGCCGACTACCCGGACGTGCCCCTGGTGGTCGAGCCCGGCCTGCATGCCGCGGCGCTGCTCGGCGAGGCGGGCGAGGAGGTCGCCGCCGCGCTCGCCGACCTGATCCTGCCGCAGACCACGCTGCTGGTGGCCGACCGCCACGAGCTGCTGCGCCTCACCGGGCTGGCCGGGGACGAGGCGACCGAGTGCGACGAGGACGACGGCCGGGAGGAGGGCGACGGCGGGGTGGGTGGTGCCGAGGTGGACGAGGCGCTCGCGCGCCTGCTCGGCAATGGCACCGAGTACGTGCTGCTCACCGGCGGTGGCGATCATGGTCCTCAGCTCGTCGATACCCTCTTCGGCAGCGAGGGGATCGTGCGCACCGATGCCCACCCGCGCCCCGCTGCGCCCTGCCTCGGTGCCGGTGCCACGCTCGCCGCCGCCGCGGTGGCGGCGATGGCGCACGGCATGGAACTGCCCGAGGCGGTGCGCGAAGCGCAGGAGTTCACCCGCCAGGCCTTGCGTCACGCCTACCGTGCCGGCATGGGGCGGGCGCTGCCCGACCGCTTCTTCTGGGCGCGCGGCAAGGACGCGGGCGATGACTGAGCGCTTCCCCGCACGCGCGCTGCGCGGGCTCTACGCCGTCACCCCCGACGACCCCGACACCGGGCGCCTGCTCGCGCTCGCGTACTCCGTGCTCGCCGGCGGCCCGGCGCTGCTGCAGTACCGCAACAAGGGCGCCGACGCCGGCCTGCGCCGCGAGCAGGCGCTGGCGCTGCGCGACGCCTGCCGGGCCGCCGGCGTACCCTTCATCGTCAATGACGACCTCGCGCTCGCGCTCGCCATCGATGCCGACGGCGCCCACCTCGGCCGCGAGGACGGCCCGCCCGCGGCGGCGCGTGCGGCGCTCGGCCCGCAGCGCATCCTCGGCCTCACCTGCTACGCCGACTGGTCGCGCGCGACCGAGGGCGCCGCGGTCGGTGCCGACTACATCGCCTTCGGTGCGATGTTCCCCTCCATCACCAAGCCCCACGCGCCGCCCGCGCCCTTCGCGCTGATCGGACGTGCGAAGCGCGAGCTCGGCCTGCCGGTGGCGGCGATCGGCGGCATCACGCTGGAGCGCGCGCCGCAGGTGCTCGCCGCGGGCGCCGACCTGCTCGCGGTGGTCGGCGACGTCTTCGGTGCAGCCGATCCGGCGGCGCGGGCGCGGGCCTACGGCACGCTTTTCCGCGCGCCTTGACCTGTGCGGTGGACCGGGTGCGTGCGCGGCGCGACAATGCCGGCTTTCGCACGCAGCACAGGAACCCTCTGCCATGACCAGCCGTAACGAAGCCCTCTTCCAGCGCGCCCAGCGCAGCATCCCCGGTGGCGTGAATTCGCCCGTCCGCGCCTTCCGCTCGGTGGGCGGCACGCCGCGCTTCCTCGCGCGCGCCGAAGGCGCCCGGGTGTGGGATGCGGACGGCAAGGAATACATCGACTACGTCGGCTCCTGGGGCCCGGCCATCGCTGGCCACGCCCACCCCGCGATCGTCGAGGCGGTGCGCGAGGCGGCGCTGAAGGGCCTGTCCTTCGGCGCCCCGACGGAGAGCGAGGTCGACATGGCCGAGCTGATCTGCGCCATGCTGCCCTCGGTCGAGATGGTGCGCCTGGTCAGCTCCGGCACCGAGGCGACGATGAGCGCGATCCGCCTCGCCCGCGGCTTCACCGGCCGCGACGCGATCGTGAAGTTCGAGGGCTGCTACCACGGCCACGCCGACAGCCTGCTGGTGAAGGCCGGCTCCGGCCTGCTGACTTTCGGCAACCCGTCCTCGGGTGGCGTGCCGGCCGATTTCGCCAAGCACACCATCGTGCTCGACTACAACGACCTGGAGCAGGTCGAGGACGTGTTCAAGGCGCGCGGTGACGAGATCGCCGCGATCATCGTCGAGCCGGTGGCCGGCAACATGAACCTGATCAAGCCCCAGCCGGGCTTCCTCGAAGGCCTGCGCCGCATCTGCACCGAGTACGGCGCGGTGTTGATCTTCGACGAGGTGATGACCGGTTTCCGCGTCGGCCCGCAGGGCGTGCAGGGCCTGTACGGCATCACGCCGGACCTGACCACGCTGGGCAAGGTGATCGGCGGCGGCATGCCGGTGGGCGCCTTCGGCGGCCGTCGCGACATCATGGAGAAGATCGCCCCGCTCGGCAGCGTGTACCAGGCCGGCACGCTGTCGGGCAGCCCGGTGGCGGTGGCTGCGGGGATGGTGTCGCTGAAGCTGACGCGCGAGGCGGGCTTCTACGAGAAGCTGACGGCGAGCACGCAGCGTCTCGTCGCGGGGCTTGCGGCGGCGGCGCGCGATGCGGGCGTGACCTTTAGCGCGGATTCGGTGGGCGCCATGTTCGGCGTCTACTTCGCCGACAAGGTGCCGGCTTCCTTCGCCCAGGTGATGGCGACGGACAAGGAACGCTTCAACCGCTTCTTCCACGCCATGCTCGAGGCCGGCCACTACTTCGCGCCCTCGGCCTTCGAGGCCGGCTTCGTGTCGGTCGCACACGGCGAGGCGGAGATCGACGCGACGCTGGCGGCGGCGCGCGAGGTGTTTGCGAAGCTGGGCTGACCCGCCCCGCAGGCCCGCCACGCGGGCCTGCCGCCTCACAGCAGGAACAGCGTCGCCATCCCCAGGAAGATGAAGAACCCTCCCGAATCGGTGAGTGCGGTGATCATCACCGAGCCGCCGAGCGCCGGGTCGGCGCCGAGGCGCTGGCGCAGCATCGGGATCACCACGCCGGCGCAGGCCGCCAGCAGCAGGTTCAGCGTCATCGCCCCGGTCATCACCAGGCCGAGATCGACGTTGCCGTAGAGCCACCACGCCAGCACGCCGAGCAGGCTGCCCCACACCAGGCCGTTGATCAGCGCCACGCCGAGTTCCTTGCGCAGCAGGCGCGTCATCGCCGAAGGCTCGACCTGACCCATCGCGATGGCGCGCACGATCATGGTCACCGTCTGGTTGCCCGAGTTGCCGCCGATGCCCGCCACGATCGGCATCAGCGCGGCGAGCGCCACCAGCTTTTCGATTGAATCCTCGAACAGCCCGATCACCCGCGAGGCGACGAAGGCCGTCACCAGGTTGATCGCCAGCCAGGCCCAGCGGTTCTTCACCGAACTCCATACCGACGCGAAGATGTCTTCTTCCTCGCGCAGACCGGCCTGCGACAGGATCTCGGCCTCGGATTCCTCGCGGATGAAGTCCACCACGTCGGCTACCGTGATGCGGCCGATCACCCGCCGCTCCGAGTCGATCACCGGCGCCGACACCAGGTCGTAGCGCTCGAAGGCCTGCGCGGCCTCATCGGCCTCGTCCTCGGGGGTGAAGCTGATCACCGTCTCCGAGCGCATCACCTCGGCCACGGTCTGTTCAGGATCGTTGATGAGCAGCGACTCGAGGGTCAGGATGCCCTCGAGATGGTCCTCGCGGTCGACCACGAACAGCTTGTCGGTGTGGTCGGGGAGCTCGTCGAAGCGACGCAGGTAGCGCAGCACGACCTCCAGGGTGACGTCGTCGCGTACCGTCACCATGTCGAAGTCCATCAGCGCGCCGACCGAGTCCTCGGGGTAGGACATCGCCGCGCGCAGTTGCTCGCGGCCCTCGGTGTCGAGCGACTGGAAGACGTCCTCGATGACCTCGGGCGGCAGGTCGGGGGCAAGGTCGGCGAGCTCGTCGGCGTCGAGCGATCCGGCCGCCGCCTTGAGCTCCTCGGAGTCCATCGTCTCGATGAGCGACTCGCGCACCGCGTCGGAGACCTCGAGCAGGATCTCGCCGTCGCGCTCGGCCTTGACCAGGTCCCAGACGTAGAGGCGCTCCTCGCGCGGCAGCGCTTCGAGGATGTAGGCGATGTCGGCCGGGTGCAGGGTGTCGAGCTTGGCGCGCAGGCCGGCCTCGTGCTGCTTGTGCACGAGGTTTTCCACCAGCTCGTGGCGCGGCATGTCCTGGCGATGGACGAGATCCTCCACCACCTTCTGGCGGGCGAGCAGCTCCTGCACCTCCTTGAGGTGGTGCTGGACGTCGTCGGGATGGAGTTCTTCGGGCTCGGTCATCGCGCGAAAGGCGGGCGGTGGGGCAAGTCGCGAATTCTACGGACTCCCCCCTGTGCACGCGACCCCGATCATGTGACAGAAGGCGAAAAACCCGCCATTCCCGCCCCTGGCACCCGACGCCTGATGCCTCACACTCACGGCACCTGCGAATTCGTCATCCGTCGCTGCACCCTTGCCGCATGCGCCGCAAGGCGGGGGCTGTAGTCCTTTTCGTAGCGCCGCGGGTTGGGCAGCATCACCGCCAGACGTGCGGCCTCGGCCGGTCCGAGGGTGGAGGCGGGGCGGCCGTAGTAGTGGCGCGCGGCAGCCTCCGCGCCGAACACGCCGTCGCCCCATTCGGCCACGTTCAGATACACCTCGAGGATGCGGCGCTTGTCCCAGGTCGCCTCGATCATCAGCGTGATCGCCGCCTCCTGGCCCTTGCGCAGCCACGAGCGCGAGGAAGACAGGAAGAGGTTCTTGGCGAGCTGCTGGCTGATCGTCGAGCCGCCGGCGGTGATTCGGCCACGTTCGGCGTTGCGCTCCAGGGCGCGCTCGATACCCTCCCAGTCGAAGCCGGCGTGATCGAGGAAGCGGTCGTCCTCGGCGGCGACCACCGCGCGCTTGAGATGGATCGAGATACGCTCGTACGCCACCCACTGCTGGCGCAGTTCGGCCTGTGGGTGGGTCTTCTGCAGTTCGGCGAGGCGGATACGCATGAAGCTGGTGCTGCCGGGATCGAAGCGGCTCCACCACACCACCTGGGTCAGCAGCACCGCCTGCCAGAACAGCACCAGCAACAGCCCGATGCCGAGCCCGCGGGCGATCCAGCCGAGGATGCGGCGCGGTGCGGGCATCGGCGCGGGGGGCTCAGCCGGCCTCGATGAGCCGGCGCAACTCGCCCAGCACCGGCGCCGAGTCGGGACGCACGCCCCGCCACAGCGCAAAGCTCTCGGCGGCCTGCTCGACCAGCATGCCCAGCCCGTCGGCGACCCGCGCCGCACCGTCGGCGAGCGCGGCGCGCAGGAAGGGGGTGTGGCCGCGGCCGTACATCATGTCGTAGGCAAGCGCACCTGCGGCGTACAGGCCGGGTGGAAGCGGCGGCAGTTCGCCGGAGAGACTGGCGGAGGTGGCGTTGATCACCAGGTCGAAGCGCTCGCCGGCGAGCGCCTCGAAACCGCAGCCCTCGATGCGTGTCGTGCCGGCATGCGGGGTGAAGGCCCGGGCCAGTTCCACCGCCTTGTGCGCCGTGCGGTTGGCGATGCACAGGCCGGCGGGTGCGCTGTCGAGCAGCGGCAGCAGCGCGCCGCGGGTGGCGCCGCCGGCGCCGAGCAGGAGGATGCGGCGCCCGCCGGGTGGGCAGCCGAGATTGGCCGCAAGGTCGCGCACCAGGCCGGCGCCGTCGGTGTTGTCGCCGAGGATGCCGTCCGCGGCGAAGGCGAGCGTGTTGACCGCACCGGCCGCCTCGGCGCGCGGCGTGCGTCGGTCGGCGAGGGCGAAGGCCTCGAGCTTGAAGGGCACGGTGACGTTGAGCCCGCGCCCGCCCTCGGCGCGGAAGCGCGCCACCGTCCCGGCGAAGTCGGTGAGCGGGGCGAGCAGGGCCTCGTAGGCGAGCGCTTGCCCGGTCTGGTGCGCGAAGGCGGCGTGGATCCAGGGCGATCTGCTGTGGGCGATCGGGTTGCCGACGACGGCGTAACGGTCCATGGCGGAGCTCTCAGTTGGCGCGCACCTGGTCGCTGTTGGTGAAGGTCCAGGTGCGGGTGATCTCGATCACGTCGTAGTCCTTGCGGATGTCGGGCGGGAAGGGCGCGTAGGGTGCGGCCATCTTCACGATGCGCAGCGCCGCATCGTCGAGCACCTTGTGGCCCGAGCTGCGATGCACGCCCACCCGCTCCACCGTGCCATCGGAGCGGATCGTCACCGACAGCAGCAGGCTGCCGTAGAGTCGGCCGCGTGCCGCATCGGGGTAGTTGAGGGTGCCGATGCGCTCGACCTTCTGCCGCCAGTCCTCGACGTACTGTGCGAAACGGTATTCCTGCGCGCGCGCGCCGATGAACTTCTTGCGCGGGCGCTTGGCGAGCTCCTTGAGGTCGCGGTCGATCTGGGCCTCGATGCGGGCGACCGCGGCGGCGCTGTCGAGCAGGTCGAGGCCGCTGATCTCGCGCTGCGGCTCGGGCGTCGGTGCGGGTTGCTCCACCTTCTTCGGCGCCGCAGCGACCTTGGCCGGCGCCTTGTCGCGGGTGATCACCTGCTTCTGCTCGCGCACCGGCTCGGGTGTGCGGCGCTTGGCCTCGACCAGGGCGTCGCCGTCCTGGCGGTTGGGTTGCGGCGGCAGCGGCGTGCTCGCGCGTACCTCCTGCTCGGTGTTGCCGCCGGCATCGACGTTGGCCTGGGCGAGCACCTCGGCCTTCTCGGGGGCCTTTGCGTGGCGGGCATTGACCAGGACCACCTCCAGGCCCTTGTCGCGCCCCGGCTTGGCCTCGGGCAGGCGGAACTGGATCAACAGCAGCAGCGCGTGCAGGCTGATCGAGACGACGAAGGCCGCCGCCAGCAGCGGTCCGCCGAAGCGCCGCAGGCGCCCGTTCCAAGTGCCCGGCAGCGGGCCGGCGGGCTGGGTGGGGGCGGCGGCCGCGCTCATGCGTGGATCAGGCGAAACCGAAGCCGGTCTCGTCCACCGTCTCGGGATCGGGCTCGGCGAGCGTCTGCACGAAGCGCGCCTCGACCTCGACATCGAGCAGGTCGGTGCGCTCGACGACGAGCTTGACTCGGCTGCCCGGCATCTGCAGCGGCATCGAGGGTACGCGGATCACCAGCGGGATCTCGGCGAGGCGCACCACGTTCTCGCGCAGCACCGTGGCCTCGACCTCGCCGCGGCCGTGCTGGCGCAGCCAGCGCAGGCACCAGTAGCGCTCCATGCCGCGCTGGAACTCGGCGTACTCGGCGTAGGTGAGCTCGAA
>JAEUNQ010000055.1 GCA_016790365.1 Thauera sp.
CTCGGGCTTCGGCGCGGCGATGAACCTGCAGGACCACATCGCGCCCGGCCTCGTCGGCTGGCTGATCCTGGTCGGCATCGGCACCCTGCTGACGGTGCTGATGCAGGCCTCGGGCGCGGTGATCGCGATCATCATCACCGCAGCCCAGGGCGGGCTGATGTCGATCGAGGCGGCGTGCGCGATGGTGATCGGCACCAACATCGGCACGACGTCGACGGCGATCCTGTCGGCGCTGGGCGCGACCTCGAACGCGCGCCGGCTGGCGGCAACCCACGTGATCTTCAACCTGGTGACCGGTGCGGTGGCGATCGCGCTGCTGCCGCTGCTGATCAGCCTGCTCGGCGCGCTGCGCAACTGGTTCGAGCAGCCGGCGACGCCCGCGGTGATGCTGGCGATGTTCCACACCGCCTTCAACCTGCTCGGGGTGCTGCTGATGGTGCCGCTGGCGCGCCCGCTGCGGCGCTACCTGGCCGGTCACTTCCGCAGCCGCGAGGAGGAAATCGCCCGCCCGCGCTACCTGGACGCGCCCTCGCTGGCGGTGCCCGACCTGGCGCTGCGCACGCTGCGCCTGGAGTTGGGGCGCACGCAGTCCTTCGCCCTGACCGCGCTGACCGCGGCCACGCGGGTTCCGCCGGACGAGCCGTGGATCGAGCGCCAGGCGAGCGCGCTCGATGCGCTCGCGCCGGCGATCGGCGACTACGTGCGCAAGCTCAACGCGATGCGCCTGCCGCCAGCGCTGGTCGAGGCGGTGGCGCACAGCCTGCGCGCCCTGCAGTACCAGGAGAGCGCGGTCACCGCGGTGCGCCAGGCCTGCGCGCTGGCCACCACGCTGGGGGCGCCGCCGGGCGCCGAGCTGGAGCCGGTCGCCGCGGCCTTCCGCCAGGCCACCGGCGCGCTGGCGGCGAGCGCGGACGCGGCGCGCGAGGATTTCTCGGTGGCACCGGTCGAGGTGAAGCTGGAAGAGGCGGAGCTGCGCTACCAGGCCTTCAAGGAGGCGCTGCTGCTGGAAGGCGCACACGCCCGCATCGACATCCGCACCCTGCAGGACTGGCTGCGCCTGGCCAGCCTGGAGCGGCGCGCGACCGAGCAGGTGGCCAAGGCGGCGCGCATGCTGGCGGTGCTGGATGGCGACCTGACCCCGCAGCAGGCGGCGGAGAAGGCGGGCGGGAACGGGGTGGAGTGAGGCCGGGACGGGACGAGGGGACGTGCGAGACCGTGGGAGCGTGTGATCCAGTCGGGGCAGCGGGGTGGAAAGTCGCCTCCAACCACGTTTGTCCTGGACAAACCGAACTCCCCCGCCTAACATCGTCTTATCGATCACCTCCCGAAAGCCGCTGCCGATGAACGCCCCGAACCCGTCCGAGACCGCCTTCAGCATCGCCGCCGTCGAACGCGACACGGGGCTGGCGAAGGACACCCTGCGGGTGTGGGAGCGGCGCTACGGCTTCCCTTCACCGACCCGCGACGCCAACGGCGAGCGCCTCTACCCGGCGGACCAGGTCGAGAGGCTGCGCATGATCCGCCGCCTGCTCGACCACGGCCGTCGGCCGGCACGGATCGTGGGAGCGAGCGTGGAGGAGCTGTCGGCGATGCTCGACGCTTGCCTGTGTCCGGAGGGCGGCACACCAGCGGGTCGGGACGACGGCCTGCTGCAACTCGTACGCCTGCATCGCAGCGTCGAACTCGCCGCGGCGCTACGCCAGGCGCTGATGAAACAGGGCCTGCAGCGCTTCGTCGCCGAGACGGTGGCGCCGCTCGCGGCGGCGGTGGGCGAGGCGTGGATGCGCGGCGAGGTGGATGTGCCGGAGGAGCACCTGTTTACCGAGCAGGTGCAGAACGTGCTGCGCAGCGCGATCGGTGCGCATGCGGCAAGCGAAGGACGGCCGCGCGTGCTGCTGACGACCTTCCCCGAGGAAGAGCATGTGCTCGGCCTGCTGATGGCGGAGGCGATGCTGGTGCCCGAGGGCGCGAGCTGCCTGTCGCTCGGCACGCGCACGCCGCTGGCGGACATCCGCAGCGCGGCGGTGAGCGGAGGCTTCGACATCGTCGGCCTCTCGTTCAGCATCGCCTATCCGGCGCGCCAGGCGATCGAGGGCCTCCTCGAACTGCGCGCGCTGCTGCCCGAAGAGATCGCACTCTGGGCCGGCGGCGCCGCAGTGCGCGACAAGCAGAAGCGCCTGCCGGGGATCCACGTGGTGGGTGACCTGGAAGACACCATGGCGGCGCTGCTGCAGTGGCGGAGAACACACGCCTGAAGCGTGCCAGGCATCCCGCGGATGGCCCGCAAGCGTGACGATTCTCGCCACTGCGACGGACAAGCGGAAAAACTTCACGGCATGAAAGGGCAGGAAGCCCGTAGCATCGCTTTCGCATATCGCCGCAGTACAGCACGCTCGTCCGAGCCTGCCGCCGAGGGCCGATACGCTTCCGCCCCATTTCCAGATAGGAGTCGTGCCATGAAGGGACTTTCCAAGGGAAGTCTGTTTTTTTGCGCCCTGATGAGCGCAGGATCGAGCCCTGCGTTCGCCGAGGAGTTGGTCGATGCCACCATGCCGGAGCGCATCTACGAGATCGCCCGGGGGTTCGGTTCCGCTGAACTCGGCAAGGATAGCCAGGGCGACCCCCGCATCATCGGGAGAGTCGATGGCACGAAGTACGGGGTGTATTTCTATGGCTGCGCCAAAGGGCGGGAGTGCGACGACATTCAGTTCTCCGCCGGCTGGAGCGGCCCCAAGGTTTCGCTCGAAAAGATCAACGAATGGAATCGGGACAAGCGGTTCGGCAAGGCCTACATCGACAGTGACGGAGACCCGCGCCTCGAGATGGAGGTCAACCTGGACTATGGCGTCTCCGCGAAGAATCTCGAGGACTCGTTCAACTGGTGGTCCAAGGCGCTCAAGGAATTCAAGAAGATCGTCATCGAGGAATAAGCGCCTCGTGTGCGGGCACTCCGGAACGTGGCCCGCCGGGCTCATCCGGAGCGCCCCGGCGCGATAAGATGCGCGCCATGTCCGCCGCTTCCTTCTTCCAGTCCAAAGAACCGTCCCCCGCCTCCGACGCGAGCGCCGCGCACGGCGGCGAAGCGCTCGCCGACGCCGCCTGCCGAGTGCTCGAGCACGTCTTCGGCTACCCCGCCTTCCGTGGCGAACAGGGGCAGATCGTCGAGCATGTGGCCGCAGGTGGCGACGCACTGGTGCTCATGCCCACCGGCGGCGGCAAGTCGCTGTGCTACCAGATCCCGGCGCTGCTGCGCGCGGGCACCGCGATCGTGGTGTCGCCGCTGATCGCGCTGATGCAGGACCAGGTGAGCGCGCTGGTCGAGGCGGGTGTGCGCGCCGCCTTCCTCAACTCCAGCCTGGACATGGACCGCGCCCGCGCGGTGGAGCGGGCCTTGTGGGATGGCGAGCTGGATCTGCTCTACGTCGCCCCCGAGCGCCTGATGACGCCGCGCTTCCTCGACCAGCTCGACCACCTGCGCGACACCGGCCGGCTGGCGCTGTTCGCGATCGACGAGGCGCACTGCGTGTCGCAGTGGGGGCACGACTTCCGCCCGGAGTACCTGCAGCTCTCGATCCTGCCCGAGCGCTACCCGTCGATCCCGCGCATCGCCCTCACCGCCACCGCCGACCGCCAGACCCGCGAGGAGATCGCCGAGCGCCTCAACCTGCAGCATGCGCGCCGCTTCGTCTCCAGCTTCGACCGCCCCAACATCCGCTACACCATCGTCGATAAGGACGACGCGCGCCGCCAGCTTCTCAACTTCATCCGCGAGGAATGCCCTGCCGATGCCGGCATCGTGTATTGCCTGTCACGGCGCAAGGTGGAGGAGACCGCGGCCTGGCTGCAGGAACAGGGTCTGAATGCCCTGCCCTACCACGCCGGCATGACGCAGGAAATGCGCGCCGAGCACCAGACCCGCTTCCTGCGCGAGGACGGGCTGATCATGGTGGCGACGATCGCCTTCGGCATGGGCATCGACAAGCCCGACGTGCGCTTCGTCGCGCACCTCGACCTGCCGCGTTCGATCGAGGGCTATTACCAGGAGACCGGCCGCGCCGGCCGCGATGGCCTGCCGGCGCAGGCCTGGATGGCCTGGGGCGCGCAGGACGTGGTGCAGCAGCGGCGCATGATCGACGAGTCCGAAGCGGGCGAGGAGTTCAAGCGCCTGGCGCGCAACCGGCTCGACGTGCTGGTCGGCCTCGTCGAAGCCACCACCTGCCGCCGCCAGCACCTGCTCGCCTACTTCGGCGAGGAGTCCGCCCCCTGCGGCAACTGCGACAACTGCCTCAACCCGCCGCAGACCTGGGACGCCACCGAGGCCGCACGCAAGGCCTTGAGCTGCGTGTATCGCACCGGCCAGCGCTACGGCGCCGGCCACCTGATCGACGTGCTGCGCGGCGAGCTCACCGAGAAGGTCATCGAACGCCAGCACCAGGACATCACCACCTTCGGCATCGGCAGCGACCTCGACGAGAAGCGCTGGCGCACGATCTTCCGCCAGCTGGTCGCGCGCGAGTTCGTCGCCGTCGACCACGAGCGCTACAACGCGCTGCGCCTCACCGACGCCGCCCGCCCGCTGCTGCGCGGCGAGGCCGAGTTCCACCTGCGCCTCGAGCGCGAGCGCAGCCGCAGCCGCGCGCGGCGACGCGGCAGTGCGACGATGGATATCCCGGACGGTATTCCCACCACGCTCTTCGACCGCCTGCGCGCCTGGCGCTTCGCCACCGCCAAGGAACGCAACGTACCGGCCTACGTGGTCTTCCAGGACGCCACCCTGCGCGAGATCGCGATCACCCGCCCGCGCACGCTGTCCGATCTGGCGGCGATCAGCGGCGTCGGTGACCGCAAGCTGGAGCACTATGGCGAGGCGATCCTGGAGATCGTGGCCGAGGCAGGCTGACAGGGTGGATGCACCATGCAAGAAAGACCGGCCTACGCCGGGAGGCAGATGGAGCCGGGCAGGTCGTCGATCCGCCTGAACGATCGACGACCTGCCCGGCCCCATCACTTCGAACTTGGTCCGGTGAGGCGTCAGGCAGCCGCCTGGAGCCTGCATTCCTCGCGACGACGGCGAATCGCCACGAGGCCGAACATGCCGAGGCCGAGAAGGGCGAGGCTGGTGGGTTCGGGCACCGTACCACCCTGGCAGGCTGGATCGTTCGGATTCAGGGTGCAGAAATCCAGGATCTCCTGCAACTTCGACTGTGCAAAACTATCCACGAAGGTGGTGACGACCTGCTGGTCGGTGGTGTTCAACCCGTTGAGGTCATAGACGTTGCCGCCATGATTGTCGGCAAGCGGCTTATACGAGTTGATCGTGCTCGCGCCCCGGAGCACCGCGTTGAACAGGGCATTGTTGTCGTCGAGCAACTGATCGGCGATCGCCAGCGTCACCGCCAAGGTACCGACCGCACCTCGCGCGACCGTGTCGCCATTGGACGGCTCGTCGGTGAAGATGATGATGTTCTTGATCGCATCGCTGCGGAAACTGAACAGCGAGGCCTGGTTGTCCAGTTCGTTCAGTGCGAAGGCGGTGGCCGTGTAGCCGGGCTCCGTTCCGCCGTTGACCAACAGCCCCTGGGCCGCGATTGCGAAGCTGGCCGAGTCCGTCAGGTTCGTCAGCATGCGCGGTGCGACAGTCGAACTGCCGTAACCCACCAGGCCATACCGGGCATCTACCCCCCCGGACGACAGGATCGACGCGAATTGGCCGATGTTGTTCCGCAGGTTGGCCTGGACGTTCCCCATCGAACCGGACTCGTCGACCATCATGACAATGTCGGTCTTGATCAAGGCGGCGTTGGCCGCGGAGCCGAATCCTCCAGCCAGCGCGGCAATCGCCATTGTGGCAACGAGTTTATTTATTCTCATGTCTTTCTCCTCAGTTTCATTTTTCGACCGGATCCGTCAAATAACGCATTCCGTAACGAAGCTGGAAGCAAGACTTGAGCCAAAAATAATTTCTTATTTAAATCAACATCTTTTCAAAAATCTCGGCAACCGACTGCCTTGTTTGTAAAATTATCCGACGGTTTCACGCACCTTCGGCGCGGCCTGAACGGCTGCGCGCTCGCCGCGATGACGACGGCCGATGGGCCATCGTCTTCATTGGCACAGGTCTTCGCGCTCAGCGCCGGAAGCGCTCCTCGGCGATCGTGTCGGCCACCTCGCCGGTGGGACGTTCCTCCTCGCGAGCGCGCTCGAAGACTTCCATCAGGTTCTCGCGGATGCCCTCGATGTGCTTGAGCAGCGCGCTGCGATCGAAGCCGATGCGCTCGTGATAGACGTCGATGATGCCGCCCGCGTTGATCACGTAGTCGGGCGCGTAGAGGATGCCGCGCTTCATCAGCTCGACGCCGTGGCGGGCTTCGGCGAGCTGGTTGTTGGCGGCGCCGGCGACGACCTTCGCCTTCAGCTGCGGGAGGGTGCTGTCGTTGAGGACGGCGCCGAGCGCGCAGGGCGCGAACACATCGACGTCGAGGCCGAAGATCTCCTCCGGTGCGACCACGGTGGCATCCAGTTCCTTGCCCGCCTGCAGCAGCGGCTCGCGGTGGATGTCGGTGACCCAGAGCCGGGCGCCGGCTTCCTTGAGCTGACGGGCGAGGTCGAAGCCGACGTTGCCCACGCCCTGGACCGCCACGCGCAGGCCGTCGAGCGAGTCGCGGCCGAGGCGCTCCTTCACCGCAGCCTGGATGCCGATGAAGGTGCCGTAGGCGGTGGCGGGCGAGGGATCGCCGCTGCGCGTGCCTTCATCCGAGGGCTTGTCATGGATGCCGGCGACGTGGCGGGTGAACTGCGCCATGGTCTTCATGTCGGCAACGCTGGTGCCGGAGTCCTCGGCGGCGATGTAGCGGCCGTTCAGCTGCTCGAGCGCACGCGCGAAGGCGGCGAGCAGCGCGGGCGTTTTCTGCGTGCGCGGGTTGCCGATGATCACCGACTTGCCGCCGCCGAGCTTGAGGTTGGCCATCGCCGACTTGTAGGTCATGCCGCGCGACAGGCGCAGCACGTCGCGCACCGCCTCTTCCTCACTGGCATAGGGCCACATGCGGCAGCCGCCGAGCGCGGGGCCGAGGTTGGAATTGTGGACGGCGATGATCGCCTTCAGTCCGCTCTTGTCGTCGCTGACGAAGACCACCTGCTCGTGGTCGGCGAAGTCGCTCAGGGAAAA
>JAEUNQ010000151.1 GCA_016790365.1 Thauera sp.
GCTCGACTGGCTGCTGCTGACCGTGATCGCCGGCGAGAACATCAGCGGCGGCATGGGCACGGTGGCCTTCGTCGCGTTGCTGATGGGGCTGTGCAACCAGCGCTTCACCGCCACCCACTACGCCATGCTGTCGGCCTTCGCAGCGGTGGGGCGGATCTACGTCAGCCCGCTGTCGGGCGTGCTGTCGCAGAGCATCGGCTGGCCGGCCTTCTTCATCTTCTCGATCGTCGTCGCCGTACCCGGCGTGGTCATGGTTTGGTGGCTGCGCGAATCGATCGCACGCCTCGGCAAGCCGCAGACTGGCGGGGCGGTGGACGACTGATGGTGCAGATCCCCACGAGCGCGGGCGGCGAGTTCCTCGCCGGTTGCCGCGACGAAGCGCCGCTGCTGCTCGGCGTGGCGCCCTTCGGCATGATCTACGGCATCGCCGCGCTCGCAGCCGGCGTTCCCGCCTGGGTGGCCCAGCTCGCCTCAGCCATCGTCTTCGCCGGTGCGGCGCAGCTCGTCATCGTGCAGATGCTGGCCGCGGGCGCGGGTTTCATCCCCATCGCGCTCACCTCCGGCCTGCTCAACCTGCGCCACGTGCTCTACAGCGCCTCGATGGCGGAGTACGTGCGCCACCTGCCGCGACGCTGGCGCCTGCTGCTGGCCTACGTGCTCACCGACGAGGCCTACGCGGTGGCGGTGCTGCGCTACCAGCAGCGCCATGCGGCGGCGGCGGACCACGCTGAACACACGGACTCCGGCACGCCGGCCGCGGACGCCACGGCCGATCTGCGCCACTGGTACTTCCTCGGTGCCGGCTTCACCCTGTGGGCGGGCTGGCAGCTGTCCACCGCCGCCGGCCTGCTGTTCGGCGCCACCATCCCGCCCGAGTGGGAGCTCGATTTCGCCGTGCCGCTCACCTTCATCGCCCTGCTCACCCTGCTGCTGCGCGAACGCGCCGGCCAGGCGGCGGCGCTGGTCGCCGGCCTCGGCGCGCTGGCCTTCGCCGCCCTGCCCTACAAGCTCGGCCTGGTGGCTGCGATCGTTCTCGGGCTCGCCGCCGGAGCATGGGCGGTGCGACGGCTGGGGCCGGTACGATGAGCACGACGACCCTGCTCCTGCTGCTGGTGCTGGTCGGCGTGCTGACCTACCTGTACCGCTACGCGATGATCGGCCTGTTCGCCAGCCGCAGCCTGCCCGCGTGGCTGCATGCCCTGTGCCGCCACATCGCGCCGGCGAGCTTTGCCGCGCTGACCGCGAGCGGGCTCTTCGTCGCCGGCGGCGAGGTCGTCTTCGCCTTCGACACCCCGCGCCCCTGGGCGGCGCTCGCCGCGGTGCTGGTGGCCTGGCGCACGCGTAACGTGCTCGCCACCATCGGCGCCGGCATGGCCGCCCTCTACCTGCTCAAGCTGCTCTTCCCGACATGACCGCCCGCCTCCTGATCGACGCCGCCCGCGAACTGTCCGCGGCGGTGGACGCGCTGCCCTTCGCGGCACCGGTGACCCACGTCTACAACCCGCTCGACTACGCTTGGGAAGTGCACCGGCGCTACCTCGAGCGCTACGGCGACGGCCGCCGCCGCGTGGTCTTCATCGGCATGAACCCCGGCCCCTTCGGCATGGCGCAGATCGGTGTGCCCTTCGGCGAGATCGCCAGCGCGCGCGACTGGCTGGGGCTGGAGGGGCCGGTCGGGCAACCGCACGTCGTCAACCCGAAGCGGCCGGTGGAAGGCTTCGCCTGCGCGCGCTCGGAGGTCAGCGGCCAGCGCCTTTGGGGCCTGTTTCGCGCCCGCTATGGCACACCCGAGGCATTCTTCGCCGAACACTTCGTCGCGAACTATTGCCCGCTGGTGTTCTTCGAGGGCGGCCGCAACCTCACCCCCGACAAGCTGCCGGTGGCCGAGCAGCGCCCGCTGCTGGCCGCCTGCGACGCGCACCTGCGCGCCCTGGTCGGGGCGCTGCAGCCCGAGTGGGTGATCGGCATCGGCAACTGGGCGGAGAAGCGCGCCAGCGAGGCGCTCGCCGGGATGCCCGGGCTGAAGTTCGGCCGCGTGCTGCACCCCAGCCCCGCCAGCCCCGCCGCCAACCGCGGCTGGGCCGAAGCGGCGACGCGGCAGCTGACGGAGCTAGGGATCTGGCGCAGCTAGCCTGCGCCGTCGCCAATCGGTCGATGGTCGGAGTTCGCGGCTTGCGCCGCTCCGGCTTTGCGTAGGAGCGGCGCAAGCCGCGAATGCCGACCATGGCACCACCTCAGTGCCCGAACACGTCCGAATCCAGCATCTCCGGATCGGGGCGGTCGAGTGCGCTGATCGCGGCCAGTTCCTCGGCGCCGAGCTCGAAACCGAATACGTCGAGGTTCTCGGCGAGGCGCTGCGGGTTCGACGATTTCGGGATCGGCACGTAGCCGAGCTGAGTGTGCCAACGCAGGATCACCTGCGCCGGAGTGCGACCATGGCGGCGCGCCACGTTCAGGATCGACGGGTCGGCCAGCATCGCGTTGGCTCGCCCGAGCGGACTCCACGACTCGGTGACGATACCGCGCGCCTCATGCACTTCGACATGGTCGGTGCGCGCATGCCACGGATCGAGGTGGATCTGGTTCACCTGCGGGAACAGCCCGCGGTCGAACAGCTGCTGCAGGTGGGCTGGCTTGAAGTTCGAGGTGCCGATCGCGCGCACCAAGCCGGCCTCGCGCAGTTTCACCAAACCCTCGAAGGCTTCCACGTAGCGCCCCTGGTCCGGATTGGGCCAATGCACCAGGAAGAGGTCGATGTAGTCCAGGCCGAGGCGCTCGAGGCTGGCCTCGCAAGCCTGGCGCGCACCCTCGACGCTGTGCCACTTGCGATTGAACTTGGTGGTGACGAAGACCTCACTGCGTGCGACACCGGAGCGGCGGATGCCTTCGCCTACGCCGCGCTCGTTCTCGTAGTTCTCGGCGGTGTCGATCAGGCGATAGCCCATGTCCAGCGCCAGGGCGACTGTCCCGGCAGCCTCGGCATCGTTCATCGGCCAGGTGCCGAGGCCGAGCCGCGGCATCTCGACACCGTTGGACAAGGTGAGCAGGGGAGCTGGCGTGATTTTCATGGAAATCTCGAGAAATTGGATTGGGGGCTACAGGATTCCACATTCCGCGGACTTGTGTAAGCACCCTCGTGCAGTAACAGGAACGCAGACCCGCATGGCGCCTTGCCGCCGCCGATGAGGTGCAGCCCGCGCCATGGCAGCCCTGCAGGCGGTCCGGCGGGGCCCGCTCCACGTGCCATCCGCCCCCTGGCTTCGTTCCCGAGGATGGTTCCACGTGAAACCACCCTCGCAAAGCCTCTCCCCGCTCAGCGCCGCAACTCATCCGTCAGGCGCTTCAGATCGAGCGTGCGCGCACGCTGCGCGATCTCGGGGGCGTAACGCTCCTGCATTGCCTTCGCCTGCTCGAACAGGCCGGCGAAGGCCTGGCGCAAGGTGTCGGCATCCAGCTTGCGGCCGCCGCCGTAGTACTGCACCGCGACCTTGCCAATCGCCCATGTGGTCGCGAAGGAGAAGGCCGAGCCGGTGGCCTGGCTACCGACCGCACGCCCTGCACCGCCGAGCACCTTGCCGAGCAGGCCGCCGATCAGCCGGCGGCCGAACTGCTCGACGTACTGGCCGGTCATGCCCACACCCGCGGCGGTGAGAAAGTCCTTGATGTGGCCGCGGTCGAGCTCGTAGCCGTGCGCCTGGCCGATGCGGTACACCAGGCGCAGCTGCAAGGGGATGATCGCCATCGAGGCCATCGACTGCGGCAGCAGTTCGAGCGCGCCATTGAGGATCGACGCATTCAGGATGGTCCGGTCGAGTTCCGCCGCTTCCGGCGCGGCAGCCGCAGAGGACGGCGTGGCCACCGGCTCGCCCTCGCCCAGGCCGGGCAGGCCTGGGAGCGGCCCGTCGGCAGGCGCCTGGCCGAGCGCTTCCGCCTCGCGGACGAAGGTGTCCGCAGCGGGTCGGGAGAGTTCGAGCAGGCCGGACAGGCGCTCGAGGAAATCCTTCTCGCGCGCGTCGAGCCCGCCATCGGCCTCGCACACCCCGACCGCCAGCTCGAAGGCGAGTTGGCGCAGGTTCGCCTCGTCCAGTCCGGCCACCGCCGCCTCCAGCCCGAGCCGGCCGAGCAGCACATCCTGGTAGAGCGCGATGAAGTCGATCTCCGCCTCGCGGCCGAGCGACTCGGCGACGTTGCGCACATGGTCGCGCTCCGCCACACCCTGGTGACCGTCGGCGAAAACCGCGTGCAGGCAGATGGCGACGAGGGAACGGGCTTGCTGGGGATTCAGGTTCATGAAGCGACTCCGCGGTGGAAAGCCTTCAGGTTGGGGATGGACGGTGGTGCTTCAAGCGTGCCTGACACGCTGTAACGATTCGACCCACGCTGCGGCGGGACGATTCCCCGTAGCGCGTGTCCGGCGCGCCGGATGCTGGCCGCGGCCGGCCAGGGCATCCATAATTACGGATTACCGAACTCCACGCGCGCCAGAACCATGTCCCAGTCGATCGAACACCTCTTCACCAACAACAAGAACTGGTCCGAGCGCATGCACTCGGAAGACCCCGAGTTCTTCACCCGCCTGGTCAACCAGCAATCGCCTGAATACCTCTGGATCGGCTGCTCGGACAGCCGGGTGCCGGCGAACCAGGTGATCGGCCTCGCACCTGGCGAGGTCTTCGTGCATCGCAACATCGCCAACGTGGTGGTGCACACCGATCTCAACGCGCTCTCGGTCATCCATTACGCGGTCGAGATCCTGCGCGTCAAGCACATCCTCATCGTCGGCCACTATGGCTGCGGCGGTGTGAAGGCGGCGATGAACGACAACAAGACCGGCCTCACCGACAACTGGCTGCGGCACATCCAGGACGTGCGGGACCGCCACATCGACCACCTCGAGCGCTTCACCGACCCGACCGAACGTGCCGACCGCCTGTGCGAACTCAACGCCATGCACCAGGTAGTGAACGTTTGCCAGACCTCGGTGCTGCGCGAGGCCTGGCAGCGCGGCCAGGGGGTCACCGTGCACGGCTGGTGCTACAGCCTGCAGGATGGCCTGGTGCGCGATCTCGGCGTCAGCTCACACACCCGCGAGGAAGCGGTCGAGCGCTACCGCGACGCGGTTGAACGGATCGGCTGAAGCAGGGCATCCTCGGCATGAGCACGCGCATCGGCATCGACCTCGGCGGCACCAAGATCGAGCTGGTGGTGCTGGACGCCGCCGGGTGCGAGCGCTGGCGCCGCCGGGTGGCCACGCCGCAGGGCGACTACGCCGGCACCCTGCACGCGATCGCCGCGCTGGTAGATGAGGCCGAGCGTGTCACCGGCGCCGGTGCCCGCGTCGGCATCGGCACGCCCGGCTCGCCCTCGCCGCGCGACGGACGCATCCGCAACGCCAACTCCACCTGCCTGAACGGCCAGGCACTGCAGCAGGATCTCGAAGCCCTGCTCCGCCGGCCGATTCGCCTCGCCAACGACGCCAACTGCCTGGCCATGTCCGAGGCCGCGGACGGTGCCGGCGCGGGAGCACGGACCGTGTTCGCGGCCATCCTCGGCACCGGGGTGGGCGGCGGAATCGTCGTCGACGGCAAGCTGCTGGTCGGGGCCAACGCGGTGGCAGGCGAGTGGGGCCACAACCCGCTACCGCTGCCCGAGGCCGACGACCTCCCCCTGCCCGCCTGCTATTGCGGACGCGCCGGCTGCATCGAGACCTACCTCTCCGGCCCGGGCCTGGCCGCCGATCATCTGCGCCACGGCGGCGAGTCGGTCGACGCCGCAAGCATCGCCCGTCGCGCCGCTGCCGGCGAGCGCGCCAGCCAGGCCAGCCTCGAACGCTACGAGGCGCGGCTCGCGCGTGCGCTCGCGGGCGTGATCAACCTGCTCGACCCCGAGGTGATCGTGCTCGGCGGCGGCCTGTCGCAGGTCGCGCGCCTGTACGACAACGTGCCACGGCTGTGGGCAAGCCACGTGTTCTCGGACAGCGTCTGCACCCGCCTGCTGCCGGCGCTGCACGGTGACGCCTCGGGCGTGCGCGGGGCGGCCTGGCTGTGGCCTGCGGAGTGATCCGGCACCCGGACGCGACGGAGCGCACCGGTCCGCCCTGTTCGCGCCTTGCGGCGCTCCTACATGCCCCGGGAACGCCGCGGTCCTCCGTAGGAGCGCCGCAAGGCGCGAATGCGGCGGTGGAGATCTCTGCACGCGCCGATCGCCGGCCGGCTTGTTCGCGGCCTGCGCCGCTCCTGCATGCCCCCGGGCATGCAACGCGCCGCTGTAGGAGCGGCGCAAGCCGCGAACCCGGCGCTCGGAGGCCCGACAGCCTCCCGAAGGCGTCGCCGAGGCCTCACACCTCCAGCGGATCCACATCGAGCTGCCAGCGCAGCTCGCGGGCGGTGCGCTGGCAGTAGAGGACCGCGACCCAGTCGGCGAGAAAGGCCTGCAGGAGGCCACGCTGGTCAGCCTCGACGAGCAGCTGCGCGCGTTCGCGGCGGGCGAGCCGGGTCATGCGCATCGGCACCGGGTCGTACAGGCGCAGGCCCGCGGGCGCGCGCTCCTCGGCAAGCCTGCGGGCATGGCGCAGGAATTCGACCGCATCCTCCAGCACGGGTGCGTCCGCACGCAGCATGGCCTGGTGGGTGAACGGCGGGAAGCCCGCGTTGCGACGCTCCTGCAGGGCCATGCGGGCGAAGGCGTCGAAGTCGTGCTTCGCCAGATGCACATAGAGCGGGTGCATCGGGTATTCGGTCTGGATCAACACTTCGCCGGGCAGCGCGCCGCGCCCGGCACGGCCGCCAACCTGCATCAACTGCTGGAACAGGCGCTCGGGGGCGCGGAAGTCCGCGGCATGCAACGATGCGTCCGCCCCCACCACGCCGACCAGGGTGAGTTTGGGAAAGTCGTGCCCCTTGGCCATCATCTGCGTGCCGACCAGGATGTCCGCCTCACCCGCGGCAATGGTGTCGAGCAGCTTCTCCCACTGGCTGCGCGTGCGTGCGGCATCGCGGTCCACCCGCAGCACGCGCGCCTGCGGGAAGAGCTCGGTGAGGCGCGCCTCGATGCGCTGCGTGCCGCGGCCGAAGGGCTGGATGTCCTGGTCGCCGCAGCTCGGGCAGGCGTGCGGGATCGAGCCGTCGCAACCGCAGTGATGGCAGCGCAGGCGACGGTCGGCAAGGTGCACCACGAGGTTCGCCGAGCAGTGCGGACAGCGGCTGACCCAGCCGCAGGACGGACACGACAGGACCGGCGCATAGCCGCGGCGGTTGAGGAAGACCAGGCTCTGCTCCCCGCGCTCGAGGCGCTGCGCGATCGCCGCTTGCAGCGCGGGACTGAGGCCCTCGTCGAGCTTGATCCGGCGGGTGTCGATGCAGCGCACCGCAGGCAGCGTGGCCGCGACGGCACGCCGGCCCAGAATCTGCAGCGCGTAGCGCTCGCTCCTGGCATGGAACCAGCTCTCCAGCGAGGGCGTGGCCGAACCGAGCACCACCGGCACGTCGCGCTGGCGCGCGCGCCACACCGCGACGTCGCGCGCCGAGTAGCGCACCCCCTCCTGTTGCTTGTAGGAGGCGTCGTGCTCTTCGTCGACCAGGATCAGGCCCAGCCGCGGCAGCGGCGCGAACACCGCGAGGCGGGTGCCGAGCACGATGTCGGCACGGCCGGTGAGCGCCTGCACGAAGCCGCGCGAACGCGCACCGTCGGCGAGTGCGGAATGCAGGCTGACCACGTTGGCGGCGGCGAAGCGCTGTGCGACGCGCTGCTCGAGTTGCGGCGTCAGCGCGATCTCCGGCACCAGCATCAGCACCTGGCGGCCCTGCGCGAGCGCATGCGCGGCCAGGCGCAGGTAAACCTCGGTCTTGCCGCTGCCTGTGACGCCATGCAGCAGCCACGCGCGGAAGCGCATCCCGGCGCCGACGATCGCCTCCACCGCGGCGGCCTGCTCCGGGGTCGCCAGCGGCTGCGCCCCGGCCTCGTGACGAGCGCCCGGGTCGACCACGATCTCCAGCCAGCCGCGCCGCAGCAGCTCGCCCACCGCCTCGCCACCGGGGCGGGAGCGGATCACGCTGCGTCGCCACGGCCCCGGCTCCGCCCCCAAAGCCTGCAGCAGCGCGAACGCCCGGCTCGCCCGCCGCGCGGCTGCGAGCGCCACATGCCCCTCGTGTGTGACGCCCAGCAGCGGATCCTCGTCCTCGTCGCTGACTCCGTCGGCCCGGCGCAGGCCCGGCGGCAGCGCAAGCGCCACCACCTCACCGAGCGGCGCGTGGTAATAGCGCGCGATGAAGGAGACCAGTTCCAGCCAGTCCGCCGGCAATGGCGGCACGCCACGCTGGATGTGCAGCACCGCCTTGAGCCGCGGGGCTTCCACCCCCGCTTCATCGCCGAAGCCGACGATGAGACCCGTACGCTCTCCTCGTCCGAAGGGCACCTTCACGCAGCGCCCCACGTCCTCCACGCCCGCGTCCGCGGCCGTGTAATCAAAGACTTGTGGAAGCGGTATGGGCAAGGCGACGCTGACGATGGCCATGGGACGGCAGAGGATCGAGAAAAACCGCTTTCAGCTCAGCGTCTTGCGCGGATTCGATGAGAACGGACCGAGGAAACGGCAGGCAAGTGGCTGGCCGAAAATGAGGCTTTCCGATTGTCCACAAAACCTGTGGATAAGTATGTGGGAAAGCTGGGTGAAGCGCCCTCAAACCTGCGCCACGTAAGGGTTTTCGTCACAATGCCTTAACATTGCGCGAATTTTTATCCCTTTATTTTCAATGCTTTATGTAAAACCTTGGATAAAGGCCCGTTTTGGGTCGTACCCACTGGCCAGAACCGCGGAATGTGCATAAGTCAAGCCCGGAAAACACGATTTCGCGCTTGACAGGCGGGGGCGGAGGCCTGTCGTACGCCGCACGCCCCCGTCAGCCTCAAGCACCGGCGCGGATCGCCCGGCTGTGCGCATGCACGGTGTCGACCAGCACGCTCACGCTCTCCGGCGGGGTGTACTGCGAAATGCCGTGACCGAGGTTGAAGACGTGCCCTGGATGGTTGCCGAACGCGTCCAGCACCCGGCGCGTCTCCGTCGCGACCGCCTCGGGCGGAGCGAACAGCACGTTGGGGTCGAGGTTGCCCTGCAGCGCCACCTTGTCGCCCACGAGGCGACGCGCGCGGCCGATGTCCATGGTCCAGTCGAGACCGACCGCGTCGCAACCGATCGCGGCGATCGACTCCAGCCACAGGCCGCCGCCCTTCGTGAACACGATGCTGGGCACGCGCTGGCCGTCGCGCTCGCGGATCAGGCCGGCGACGACCTGCTCGAGGTAGCGCAGCGAGAACTCCCGGTAAGCCGCCTCGGACAGCACACCGCCCCAGGAGTCGAACACCATCACCGCCTGCGCGCCAGCCTCGATCTGGGCGTTAAGGTACTTCACCACCGCCTGCGCGGTCACCTCGAGGATGTGATGCATCAGGTCGGGGCGGCTGTAGGCGAGCGACTTGACCTTGCGGTAATCGTCGGAGGAACCGCCTTCGACCATGTAGCAGGCCAGCGTCCACGGACTGCCGGAGAAGCCGATCAGCGGCACGCTGCCATCGAGGGCACGGCGGATCTCGGCGACCGCATCCATCACGTATTGCAGTTCGGCGTGGGGATCGGGCGCGCTGAGGTTGCGGATCTCCCACTCGTCCTTGAGCGGGCGCTCGAAGCGCGGCCCCTCGCCTTCGGCGAAGTACAGGCCCAGGCCCATCGCGTCAGGCACGGTGAGGATGTCCGAGAACAGGATCGCGGCATCGAGATCGTAGCGCGCGAGCGGCTGCAGGGTGACCTCGCAGGCCATCGCCGGGCTCTTGCACAGTTGCAGGAAGCTGCCCGCGCGCTTGCGCGTCTCGCAGTATTCGGGGAGGTAGCGGCCGGCCTGGCGCATCAGCCAGACGGGGGTGTATTCGGTCGGCTGGCGCAGCAGGGCGCGCAGGAAGGTGTCGTTCTTCAGGCGGCTCACGTCGAGTCCTCTATCGGGGCAGTCATGCACAAGGCGGGATTATCGCCTGTCCGAGCCCCGAACGGGCTTGTCGTCGGTCAAGCAGCGGCGGCAAGCGTGCTCAGCGCCGCCAGAACGTGGGGGTGAGCACCACCAGGAAGGTGAAGATCTCCAGGCGGCCGAGGATCATCGCGAAGCACAGCACCCACTTGTGAAAATCGCCGAGCCCCTGGTAGTTCGACGCCGGGCCGACCAGGCCCAGCCCCGGGCCGGTGTTGTTGAGGCAGGCCACGACCGCCGAGAAGGCCGTCACCAGTTCCAGCCCGGCGGCCGACAGCACGAGCGTCAGGCTGACGATGCTGACCATGTACATGAAGCTGAAGCCGAGCACCGCATGCAGGATGTTCTCCGGCACCGGATTCCTGCCCATGCGCACCGGTCGCACCGCATTCGGATGGAGTGAGCGCACGATCTCGCGGAAGACCTGCTTGTACAGGATCATCGCCCGCATCATCTTGATGCCGCCGCCGGTCGAGCCCGAACAGGCGACGAAGCTGCCGAGGAAGAGGACCCAGATCTGCGCGAACATCGGCCACAGCGTGTAGTCGTGGGTGGCGAGCCCGAGCGAAGTCGAGATCGACACGACGTGGAAGGCCACGTAGCGCAAGGCCTCGCCGACGTCGGTGAAGACACCCTGGGCGAGCAGGTAGGCGGTGAGCATCACCGTCGAGAACACGAGCACACCGAAATAGAAGGGGATCTCGGGGTCGCGACGGTATGGTGCGGACGAACGCCTGACCAGGGCGAGATAGTGGGTCGCGTAGTTGAGCCCGGCCAGCAGCGCGAAACCGATCGTGACCAGTTCCACCCCCACGCTGTCGAAATGACCGAGCGAGGCGTCGCGATTCGAGAAGCCGCCCAGGCCGGCAACGGAGAAGGCGTGGATCACCGCATCCCACGGCTCCAGCCCGACCCACCACAGGCTGAAGCCGCAGGCGATCGTCAGCAGCACGTAGGTCAGCCACAGCCCCTTCGCCGTCTCGGCGATGCGCGGGGTCAGGCTGGAGTCCTTCATCGGCGTCGGCACTTCGGCCTTGTAGAGCTGGCGGCCACCGATGCCGAGCAGCGGCAGGATCGCGACCACCAGCACGATCACCCCCATGCCGCCGACCCAGTGCATGAAGGTGCGCCACAGGTTGATCGAGATCGGCAATTCGTCCAGGCCGCTCAGCACCGTCGCGCCCGTCGCAGTGAGACCGGACACCGCCTCGAAGTACGCGTCGGTGAAGCCGAGTTCGGGGATGTAGGCCATGAGCGGCAAGGAACCGAACACCGGCAGCACCACCCAGGTCGCCGCCACCAGCAGGAAACCGTCATGCACCCTCAGGTCGCGCCGCTTGCTGCGCGTCGCCGCCCACAACAGCAGCCCGGCCACGAAGGTCACGAACAGGCCCTGATCGTAGGCCAGGGTCGCACCGTCGCCCAGCCAGGCCGACACGACGAGCGGAAAGCTCATCAGCAGCCCGAAGATCATGATGATCAGGCCGAGGGCGTTGAGCGCGGGGTAGTACGCGCGAGTTCGGGCGTCGGACGACATGTCAGAGGAAGTGGAACCCGACCTGGAACAGCTTCTCCACCTTCTGCACCAGCTTCTTGTTGGTGCAGAACACGATCACGTGGTCGTCCTCGCGGATCACCGTGTCGTGGTGCGGGATGATCACCTCGCGGCGGACCACCCTGCCCTCCTCGTTGCGCTCGTCGCGCACGACCGCGGCGATGCTCGTGCCGCGGGGCAGCGGAACCTGCTCGATCGGACGGCCGACCACCTTGGAGTCCTTGCTGCTGCCGTGGGCGATGATCTCCAGCGCCTCGGCGGCACCGCGGCGCAGGCTATGCACCGCCACCACGTCGCCACGGCGCACGTGGGCCAGCAGCGTGCCGATCGAGGTGTGCGCGGGCGAGATCGCGATGTCGATCGGCCCGCCCTGCACCAGGTCGACATAGCTCTTGCGGTTGATGAGCGCGAGGGTGCGGCGCGCACCCATGCGCTTGGCGAGCGAGGCAGACATGATGTTGTCCTCCTCGTCGTTGGTGAGCGCAACGAAGAGGTCGGTCTCGTCGATGCCCTCGGTCTCGAGCAGTTTCTCGTCGGTCGAGTCGCCACGCAGCACGAGCGCGTTCGACAGCTGCGAGGCGAGCATCTCGGCGCGGGTGCGGTTGAGCTCGAGGATCTTGACGTGGTGGTTCTCCTCGATCGACTGCGCGAGGCGGAAGCCGATGTTGCCGCCCCCGGCAATCATGATCCGCCGCATCGGCCGGTCGGAACGACGCAACTCGCGCATCACCTGGCGGATGTGCACCGTGGCGGCGAGGCAGAACACTTCGTCGCCGGGCAGGATGATGGTGTCGCCCTCGGGCATGATCGGCTCGCCGTTGCGATAGATCGCGGCGATGCGGACCTCGACGTTGGGCAGGTGGAAGCGCAGCGCCTTGAGCGGGTGGCCGACCAGCGGCCCGCCCTCGAAGGCACGGACACAGATCAGGCTGACCACGCCGTCGGCGAACTCGAGCACCTGCAGGGCCTCGGGAAAGGCGATCAGGCGCTTGATGTAGTCGGTGACGACCTGCTCGGGACAGATGGAGAAATCGACCGCGAAGTTGTCGTCGTCGAGCAGCTCAGGATGGTCGACGTAGTCGGTCGAGCGCAGGCGCGCGATCCGGGTCGGCAGGTTGAACAGCGCCTTGGCGATGCGGCAGGCGCACAGGTTGGTCTGGTCGGACTGCGTCACCGCGATCAGCAGGTCGGCATCATCGGCGCCGGCCTCGCGCAGCACCCGCGGCGAAGCGCCGTTGCCGCACACGGTGCGAATCTCGAGGCGCTCACGCAGCGCGGCGAGATACTCCTCGCTGGTATCGACCAGAGTGATGTCGTTCGCCTCGGAGACGAGGTTCTCCGCCACCGAGGCGCCGACCTGGCCCGCACCCAGAATGATGATCTTCACCGCTGTTTCCGGAAGTGTCCAAGGCGTCGATTCTACGCCCGCGCCCCGGGCCGGCAAACGCCGACGTTGCGCCGCAGCAACCGCAGGGCTCGACAGCGCCGGCGCGTACCCGCGCGGCCCGCACGCTACGGCGGCAACGATGCGGATCGCGAACGGACAACAGCAAGCTGTCCGGCGTCAGAGTTCGAAACCGCCAGCCCTTCAGGACTCCTCGTGGCGACGTCCGGCCTGAAGGCCGAGCTGCTTGAGCTTGCGGTAGAGATGGGTGCGCTCCAGGCCGGTCTTCTCCGCCAGGCGCGTCATGTTACCGCCCTCGAGGCGCAGGTGATGCTCGAAGTACATGCGCTCGAAGGCCTCGCGCGCCTCGCGCAGCGGCTGGTCGAGCGACACGCCGCAAGCGCCTGCACCGAGGTCCGGAGGCAGCAGGCGACGCACCTCGCCGGCACCGATCTCCTCCTCCAGCGTGCCGAGCGCGAGTGACTTCACCGCGGCGCGCAGCTCGGGGTAACCGCCCGGCCACGGCAGGTTGCGCAGCTGGTTGAGCGCTGCGGTGGAGAAGCGGCGCAGCGGCACCTCGCCGGCCTCCACAAGATGCAGCAGCATCTGGCTGGCGAGCTCGGGCAGGTCCTCGCGCACGTCGGCGATCGAGGGCGGAGCGAGGCTCACCTCGAACAGGCGGGCGAGCAGGCCCTCCTCCCAACCTTCACCGACCAGTGCCTCCAGGCTGCGATCGGTGGCGGCCACGAGGCGAAGGTCATAACGCTCCAGGCGGTCGAGCGCGAAGGCCAGGTTCTTCTGTTGCGCACGCGACAGACGGGCGAGCTCGCCGACGAACAGAACGCCCCCTTGGGTCGCCTGCAGCTGGGTGATGTCGAGAGGTGCGGTGACGGCCGCGAGGTCGAGCCAAGGCGCATTGGCCGGCTGCACGCTGCGCGCGACCAGCTCGGCGAGCGAGCCCGCACCGACGCGCAGCAGCAGCACGCGTGAGCTGCCGACGATCTGCTCGAGTCGGCGACGCAGTTCGCGCAGCGGCACCGAGCGATGGAAGGCGGCGAGCGTGGGAGCGGACTGAACGCCGGGCGCCTGCGGACGCTGCAGCCCGCGCTTGACCGCGGCGAGCAGCTTCTGCAGCGCGATCGGCTTTTCCAGGTAGTCGATCGCGCCGATGCGGGTGGCCTCGACCGCGGTATCGATCGTGCCGTGTCCGGACATCATCACCACCGGCATGTTGAGCTGGCCGTTGGCCGCCCACTCCTTTAGCAGGGTGATGCCGTCGGTGTCGGGCATCCAGATGTCGAGCAGCACCATGTCGGGACGCACCGCGTTGCGCGCAGCACGCGCGGCGGTGGCGTTCTCGGCGAGCAGAATGTCGTGGCCCTCGTCGCGGAGGATCTCCGAGAGCAGTTCGCGGATGCCGATTTCGTCGTCAACGATCAGAATCTTTGCCATTTTTCTTCGTCATGCTTCCTTGGTTTCGGCCAGCCGCAGGCGGATTCGCACCTCGGCGCCGCCGCCCTCGCGGTTGCTCAGGCGGACCTCGCCGCCGTGCTCGTCCACGATCTTCTTCACCATGGCCAGGCCCAGGCCCGTGCCACGCGACTTGGTGGTGAAATAGGGCTCGAACGCCCGCGCCAGGACTTCTGGCGGGAAGCCCGGGCCATTGTCGCGGAACAGCAGCAACGCGCGCTCGCCATCCCTGCGGGTGATCACCGCGATCTCGCCGTCGTCCTGCGCGGCCAGCGCATCCTGCGCATTCTGCAACATGTTGTGGATCACCTGCCGGATCTGCGTCGGGTCACCCTGCACCGGAGGCAGCGTGCTGCCCAGCTCGGTGCGAATGCGCACCGCGGCACTCTCGTAGAGGTGCAACACCTCGCGGATCAGGCCGTTGAGATCGAGCGCGCCGAGCTGGGGTGCGGGCAGGCGGGCATAGTCGCGGAAGGCGTTGACCAGGTTCTTCATCGCCTCGACCTGGTTCACGATGGTGGTGGTCGCACGCTCGAGCATCTCGCGGCCGCTGTCGTCCAGGCGGTCTGCGAGCTTGAAGGATAGCCGCTCGGCGGAGAGCTGGATCGGTGTGAGCGGGTTCTTGATCTCGTGCGCGAGCCGGCGTGCGACCTCGCCCCAGGCGGCGGTACGCTGCGCGGCGATCAGGCTCGAGATGTCGTCGAACACCACCACCAGGCCACCGCCAGTGCTCTCGGGAAGGCGGGAGCCGCGGATCAGCAGGGTGCGCGGCGGACGGTCCTTGACGGGCAGTTCCATCTGCTTCTGCCAGTCCCCCGCGTTGGCATTGAAGCCCTCGCGCAGCATGTGGCCGAGTTCGGGCTGGCGCGGCCAGGCCTCCAGGGGGATGTCCTCGAATCCGGCAAGGTCGTCCTCCAGGATCTGCAGCGCACCGTGATTGGCCGCCCGCAGGTGACCGTCGGCCGAGAACGCGAGGACGCCGGTCGACAGGTTTGCGAGCACCGACTCGAGGTAGGCACGCGCCGCCTCGACCTCGGCACGATTGCGGTCGGCAGCACCGCGCGCCTCCTGCAGCTGGCGCGTCATGCGATTGAAGGACTGGGTCAGCACACCGAGTTCGTCGCTCGCGGGCAGCGCCTGGCGCGGACTGAAGTCGCCCTGCGCCACCGCCTGCGTACCCTCGGCCAGGATCAGCAGCGGCTGCACCAACCGGCGCGCGATGAGCACGGCGACCGCGAGCGCGCCAAGCAAGGCGAGCAGCAGGGTCAGGCTCAGCGTGACGGTGTAGATGCGCTTCAGCCCGCTCCGCCCCAGCGTCAGCTGCTGGTACTCGCGATACGCTTCCTGGACCGCCTCGGCATTGCGGCCGAAGGACTCCGGCACCGGCTGTTGCAGCATCAGAAGGTTGGACTCGCCCGCCAGCGTGCGCACCGGGATCGGCGTGAGCACGCGGATCACGAGGCGACCGTCGGGCTCTGCGATCACCGAGTGGAAGTGCCGGCTCTGGCGGGCCTGGCGCAGCTCCGCCGCGTCCGGCAGGTCGGGGATGAGGGTGCGCCCCGACTCGGCCGCAGTCGCCAGCACCTGCCCGGCAGGCGCCAGGATGGTTGCGCTGGCAATTCCGGCCTGTTCGCGCAGGCGGTTGAGCCGGGTACCGGCACCCTGCCCTGCCCCCTCGAGCTCGAGCACCATGTCGTCCGCCTTGTCGCGCACCTGGCTCACCAAGTAATCGAGTGCGTTCTGGCCGAGCGCGATACCACCCTCGAGCGCGGAATCCACACGCACATCGAACCAGGATTCGATGCTGCGGACCACGAATTGCAGCGAAACGCCGTAGATCACCAGCCCGGGAACCACTCCCATCAGCGCGAAGATCAGCACCAGACGCATCTTCAGCCGGGAACCGAACTGGCCCTCGCGATGCTCCCTCACCAGGCGATGCAACTGTATCCCGACCAAGGCCGCCAGCACCACGGCCATGCCGCCGTTGAGGGCGAGGAGCAAGGGATAGCTGGTCGCGAACAGGGTGGTGTTGGAACTCGCCGACGTGAGCAGGAAGAGCGAGATCCCGGACAACGCTGCGGCGACGGCGAGCAGGACGCGCTTCATCGGAACCCCGGCGCGCCAGGCAGGAAGGTCCAGTTCATCCAGTCGGTCTCGACGTTCCAGTCGCTGCTGCCGATCGCGGTCACCTGGAAGGGCTTGGGCAACTGGCTCGTGTCGAGGCGGAAACGCAGCGAGACCTCGTGCGAGACACCGGCCTGGATGACTTCGGTTTCCGCCACCAGCCAGTTGCGCACGCGCTGCATGGTATGCAGCGCCTCCTCGAGCTCGTCGAAGTTCTGGTGCAGGGTGCCGACCGAGAGCCGGTAGCTGCGCGTGATTGCGTGGTAATAGAGCCGATAGTCGAGGCTGCGGCGCGCCACGGTCTCGTTGAGCCAGTACCAGCGCGGGCGCTCGATGACGACCTCGGTCGTGAAATACAGCGAAACCCCGCGAGTCACCGCATCGATCAGGCGCGGATTGAGCTCGATCTCGATGTCGGCGTTGAGCACGTAACCGCCATCACCGGGCACGATCTCGGCGCTGCGGATCGCGCTTTCGGCCTGTGCGAGCAACGCGCACAGCGCGAACAGCGCGCCGACGACGAAGCGGACGGCGCGCTCAGGGCCGCTTGCGGAGGAGCGCGTAATAGAAGCCGTCATGGTCGGCACAAGGCAGCAGCTGCAGGTCTGGATATCCGCGGATCGGGAGACGCTCGGCGTCCGCGTGACGGAGGCAGAAGCGCGCGACCTGGCCGGCGTTTTCCTCGTCGAACACCGAGCAGGTGACGTAGAGCATTGTGCCACCCGGGGCGAGCGTGCGCCAAAGGGCCTCCAGGATTTCGGCCTGCTGTGCGGCAAAGTTGGCAATGTCGGTGTCCCGACGCAGCCACTTGATATCGGGATGGCGGCGCACCACGCCGGAGGCCGAGCACGGCACGTCGGCGAGGATGCGGTCGAAGGGACGACCGTCCCACCACGCGGCCAGGCGGCGGCAGTCCGCGACCTTCAGCTCGGCACGCAGGCCGAGGCGGGCGAGGTTGCGCTCCACGCGCCCGGCCCGCACGGGGTCGAGCTCCAGCGCCAGCAGCTCTGCGCCGGCGCGCTCCAGGATGTGTGCGGTCTTACCGCCGGGAGCCGAACAGGCATCGAGCACACGCTCGCCGTCCTTTGCGTCGAGCAGCCGGGCTGCCCACTGCGCTCCGGCATCCTGCACCGAGAGTCGCCCCTCCTCATGACCGGGCAGCCGGGCGACCGCCAGCGGGCGTGCGAGCAGCAGCGCATCATTGTCGAGGCGGCGGAACTCCAGCCCAGCGCCGGCAAGCTCTCCCTCGACCCCGGGCAGCGTGGCGCGGCGCGGATTGACCCGCAGGGCCATGGGCGGGCGGACATTGCCGGCCGCAAGCACGTCCTGCCAGGTCTGCGGATGCGAGCGGCGCACACGCTCCACCCACCAGGCCGGAAAGGCATGGCGCGCCTCCGGCTCGGTCTCGATCCAGCCCTGCCACTCCGACTGACGGCGCAACGCATTGCGCAGCACGCCGTTGACCAGATTGCGCAAGCCGGGCATCGCCACCGCTGTGGCACCGACGGCCTGGTCGACCACGGTGTGCGCCTGCTCCGGGCGCTGCATCAGACGCTGCAGGGCGACCAGCAGCAGCGCGCGGATCTCCACCGGCGGCGGGCTATGCAGCAGGTGGGCGAGGATCGCGTCACCGCGCCCATAGTCGCGCAGGGTGGACCAGGCCAGGTCGCGCACCGCGCCGCGCGTACCCTCCGGCCACTCGGGGTGCTCGGCCTGCATGCGCTCGAAAGCCTCGGTCAGGTTGGCGCCGTCGATCACGCCGGCGACCAGTTCAGTCGCCCGTGCGAGCGCGTAGCCGAGGCTGTCGATGGGCTGTTCCGGGGCACGCCGTGGCGTGGAACGCATGCCGTGCGCGCGGGAATGCGACGGGCCGGCGGGCCGCGGGGCGGACCGTCGGTCTTTTGGGTGAGCTGGAGTCAAGATCGGGAGGGCTGCGGTAGAGGCGGCGCCGGCTCAGGCCAGCAAGGCGCGCAGATGATTGGGCAGGGCGAACTGCGCACAGTGTACCGCACCATTGAAGTGCTGCAGTTCGCGGATCGCGCGCATGGCCAGACGGCAGTCCACCTCTTCGGCGCCCAGCGCAGCCGGGTCGAGCGTGTCGGAGGCGCAGGCCAGGCCCCACAGGCTGCCATAGAGCGGGATATAGAGAAAGTACGGCCGCACCGTCGCGAACACCCTGCGCAAGCGGGCGACCAACTCGCGCACGCGCTCGGGCTGGAACACCGGCGTACCGATGTGCAGCGTCAACGCCCCACCCTCGGCGAGCAGCGCCTTGCAGGCAGCGAAGAAGTCGGCGGCGTAGAGCGCCTCCGCCGGTCCCACCGGATCGGTGAGATCGAGCACGATGAGGTCGTAGCGCTCGCCTGCCGCAGGACCTTCCTCATGCACATACTTCATGCCGTCGCCGATGCGGATCTCGACCCGCGGGTCGTCCAGGGCACCGTGATGAACTTCGCAGAGATGGCGCCGCGAGAGCTCGACCACCTTCGCGTCGAGCTCGGCGATCACGATGCGCTCGATCCCGGGGTACTTGAGCAACTCGTCCGCGGAGCCACCGTCGCCTCCACCGACGATCAGCGCGCGACGCAGGCCGGGGTGCGCCACACCGGGAACGTGGATGAGGTTCTCGTGGTAATAGAACTCGTCGCGCTCCGAGGTCATGAAGCAGCCGTCGAGGCGGAACAGCTTGCCGAAGCGCGGCGTTTCCCAGACCTCGTAGGTCTGCCACTCGGAAAGCCCAGCCTCGAGCAGGCGCGCACCGCGCAGGAAATAGCCTGCATCCTCGCTGACGAGCTCTGCAAGCACACCCTCGGGCAGATCGAACAGGGGCTCGGACATCGCTCAGGCCCCCACCGGCAGGCGGCCTCGAACGACCTCGTGCGCCACGATCTCGGCGGGTGCGAGCACCTCGATTACGCGGCGGAAGACCTGGCGTGCGCGAGCACTGTTGTCGCGCGAAAAGTTGCACACGTACACGTCCAGGGTCGCATCACCGGTCTCGGGCCAGGTGTGGATCGCGAGGTGCGACTCGGCCAGCACCACCGTCCCGGTGACGCCCGCCGGCTCTCCGTCGGCATTCTCGAACTGGTAGAAGTAGGCGCCGAGCGGGGTCAGCCCGGCGTCGCGACATTCGCCCACGCAAAGTTCCTCGAGGGCGGCGCGGCGGGTCAGGGTGTCGTGCGCTCCGCGACATCGATAGATGTCGCCGATCAGATGCAGTCCGTTCATATCCCCAGTTTCCCAAGGCTATTCGACGTTGCTATTTTACCACACCCGACCGAGTCATATTCCTGCAAAGACAAGCTACCGCCTGGGTGGAGCCCGAGGACGACTTCGCACGACTCTGTTTCACGTGAAACATCCGTTCAGCGCAGGAAGGTGTCGTAGGCCAGTCGCAGGATCAGCACGGTCACCACCGCGAGGAACATCTTGCGCACGAATCCGGTGCCATGTCTCAGCGCCATGCGCGAACCGAGGATCGAGCCGGTCAGGTTGCACACCGCCATCACCGCTGCGAGCTTCCACATCAACTCGACGTTGCCGACGAAGAAGCTGATCGCTGCAAGATTGGTCGCCACGTTCAGGATCTTCGCGGACACCGACGCGCGCAGGAAATCCATCCCAAGCAGGCGGATGAACAGGAAGATCAGGAAGCTCCCCGTACCCGGGCCGAAGAACCCATCGTAGAAGCCGATCACGCCGCCCACGCCCAACGCGATCGCCACCGAACGTCCACCATGCTCCGGCTCTTTCGAGACCGATCCCAGGTCCTTGCGCAGGAAGGTGTATACGGCAACGAGGACGAGCAGCGCGAGGATCAGCGGACGCAGGATCGCGGGGTCGAGATATGCGACCGCCTTGGCCCCGTACCAGGACCCGACGAGTGCGGCGACCGCCCCGGGCCCGGCGACCCGCCAAGGAATCTCCACCCGACGGCTGTACTGGATCGCCGCGCTGGTCGTGCCGACGATGCTCGCCAGTTTGTTCGTGCCGAACAGCGTTGCGGGCGCCGTGTTCGGAAAGGCCGCAAAGAGCGCCGGCAACTGGATCAGGCCACCCCCACCCACGATGGAGTCCACGAAGCCGGCAAACAGGGCGGCAAGCCCGAGCGCGAGAAAGAGGAATTCGGTGTCCATGGGTGGAGTGTTTCACGTGAAACAAAAAAAAGCGCGCCGCAGCACGCTCGAGGCATGGCGGCGAAGCGCGCGTTGGTTTGTGTAGGAGCGCCTGCAGGCGCGAACGCGGGCCCGCAGCCCCCGCCGCAATCACCGTAGCCGCCCTCCCCCGAATGCAGCATTCGCACCTGCCAGATCTCCCGCAGGAAACCAATGCGCCGCAAGGATTCGCCGCGGTTACTTGCCGATGCAGAAGCGGGAGAAGATGACCCCGAGCAGGTCGTCGGCGCTGAACTCGCCGGTGATCGTCCCGAGCTCCTCTTGCGCCAGGCGCAGTTCCTCGGCGAAGAGTTCGAGTGCGCCGAGCTGGGTGCCCGCGGCCTCCACATGACCCAGTGCCTCGCGCAGTGCGAGCAGGTGACGCTCGCGCGCAAGGATCACGTCCTCGCCGTGCGCATGCCAGCCCGCGATCCGCAGCAGCTCCTGGCGCACCAGCTCGACGCCCTCGCCGCTTCGCGCCGAGACCTGCAGGCGGACCCGCCCGCCCGCCTCGACGCGCCCGGGGGGCAATCCGGCGAGGTCGATCTTGTTCGCCACCACGATGCGCTCGACCCCTTGCGGCAGGCGCGCGTCAAGGTCACCGTCGGCCGTCACCCCCGCCTCGACCAGGTGCAGGATCACGTCGGCGCGCGCGATCTCGCGCCAGGTACGCTCGATGCCGATGCGCTCGACTCGATCCTCGGTTTCGCGGAGGCCGGCGGTATCGATGATGTGCAGCGGGATCCCTTCGATCTGGATCGTCTCGCGCAGTGCATCCCGGGTGGTACCCGCAATGTCGGTGACGATCGCGCGCTCTTCTCCGGCGAGCTGGTTCAGGAGGCTGGACTTGCCGACATTGGGCGCTCCCACCAGCACCACGTTGAGACCGCTGCGCAGCAACGCCCCCTGCCGAGCACGATCGAGCACGCCCTCGAGCGACTCACGGATGGACTCGAGGCGCGGCATCGCGCGCGCGCGCTCGAGGAAGTCGATCTCTTCCTCGGGAAAATCCAGCGTCGCCTCGACCAGCATGCGCAGGTCGATCAGCGCGTCGGTGATGCGATGGACTTCCTCGGAGAACTGCCCGGACAGCGAACGCACCGCCGAGCGAGCCGCTGCAGCGGTGGAGGCCTCGATCAGGTCCGCGACACCCTCGGCCTGGGCGAGATCGAGCTTGCCGTTGAGGAAGGCGCGGCGGGTGAATTCACCCGGCTCGGCCAGGCGGGCGCCGAGCTGAAGGCAGCGCTCGAGCAGCATCTGCATGACCACGGGTCCACCGTGGCCCTGCAGCTCGAGCACGTCTTCGCCGGTGAAGGAGGCCGGCGCAGCGAAATAAAGAAGGACGCCCTCGTCGATTGCCTGCTCCTGCTCGTCGAGGAAGCGGGTGAAGTGCGCGGTGCGCGGCCGCGGTGCACGGCCGCACAGCGCGAGGGCAAAGGCGCCGAGACCGGCGCCGGAGACGCGGACGACACCGATGCCGCCGCGGCCCGGCGCCGTCGCGATCGCGGCGATCGTGTCAGGCGGGCTTGCCGGCCGACTTTCCACTTTCGATCATCCGCGTGATCTGCCACTGCTGGGCGATCGACAGGCAGTTGTTGACCACCCAGTACAGCACCAGCCCGGAGGGGAACCACAGGAACATGAAGGTGAAGATGATCGGCATCGCCATCATCACTTTCGCCTGAATGGGATCCGGCGGCGTCGGGTTGAGCTTCATCTGCACCATCATCGACACGCCCATGATGATCGGCAGGATGAAGTAGGGATCCTTGGCCGAGAGGTCCTGGATCCAGCCCAGCCACGGCGCATGGCGCATCTCGACACTGCCGAGCAGCACCCAGTAGAGCGCGATGAACACCGGAATCTGCACCAGGATGGGCAGGCAGCCGCCGAGCGGGTTGATCTTCTCGGTGCGGTAGAGATTCATCATCTCCTGCTGCATCTTGGCCTTGTCGTTGCCGTACATCTCCTTCATGCGCTGAAGGCGCGGGCCGAGCACACGCATCTTGGCCATCGACTTGTAGCTCGCGGCCGACAGCGGGAAGAAGATCGCCTTGATCGCCACCGTGACCAGGATGATCGCCCAGCCCCAGTTGCCGGTCAGGTTGTGGAACCAGGACAGCACCCAGAACAAGGGGGCCGCGATCACGGTCAGCCAGCCGTAGTCGACGACGAGGTCGAGGCCCGGGGCGATGCCCTCGAGCTTGTCCTGCTCCTGCGGGCCGGCGTACAGCCGGGTGGACACCGCACCGTCGGCGCCCGGGGCGATCGAGGCCACCGGGAGGATCACGCCGGCGGAGAACAGGTTGTTGCCGAGCGCGCGCGCGAAATATTCGCGCTGCTCGCCTTCCTTCGGCAGCCAGGCACCCACGAAGTAGTGCTGCACCATCGCCACCCAGCCGTCGCCGGCCGTCTTGGGAAACTTGGCGTCACCCTCGGTGATGTCGGCGAACTGCACCTTCTGGAACTTGTTGGCGTCGGTGTAGAAGGCCGGGCCGGTGAAGGTTGTGACGCCGAAGGCCTCGACCTGCTCGGCAGGGTTGCCGTCACGGGTAAGCTGGAAGTAGGCGTGCGGCGCCAGCGCCTGGCCCGATCCGTTGCGAATCTCGTAGGCGACGTCGATCAGGTAGCTGCCGCGTGCGAAGCGCATCACCTTGGTGACCTGCACGCCATTCTGCTCCGGCGCCTGCAGACGCAGCTCCACGCCGTTCTCGCCGTCCTTGAGGCGCAACTCGCCGGCCGGCAGCTCGAACAGGGTCTTGTGGTTCGGCAGGCCCTCGCCGATCAGGCCCGATTGCGCCGCGTACTGGTGCCGGGTGGTGCCGTCGTCGAGCAGCACGAAGTTGCCGCCCGCCTCGCCACTCGCCTTGTGCTGCTTGAGCTCGAGCCGAACGATGTCACCGCCCTGCGCCGAGACCTCGGCGCGCAGCAGATCGGTCTCGACCACGACGCGGGGCACAGCCGCTGCTTGTGCGGCCTGCTCTCCCGGCACCACCGGCTGGCCGGGGGTCGCGCTCAGAGTAGGCATGGGCACCGAGCCATCGGCCTGCGCTGCGCCTCCGGCGGCGGCCTGCTGCTGGGCTGCGGGAGGCTGGTTATGCTTGATCCAGCCTTCCCACAGCATGACCAGCGAGAAGGAGAAAATCAGAAAGAGGATGAGGCGGCGTTGATCCATCGGAATCGTTCTGTCTCAGGTCAGGGAACGGGATCATACCCGCCCGAATTGAAGGGATGACAGCGCCCCACCCGTTTTGCAGCCATCCAGCCGCCACGCAGCGCGCCGTGGCGCTGTATCGCCTCGATCGCGTATTCGGAACAGGTGGGGTGGAAGCGGCAATTGCGGCCAAGCATCGGGCTGATCGCGTAGCGGTAGAAACGCAGCAGGGCGATCAACACGGTCTTCATTGCCGGGGCAGCCTTTGCAGAAGGGAGAGCAGGTCGAGATTGAGCTCGGCACGCGTGGCCTTGGCGACGGGCGCGTTGAGGCGCACGACCAGGTCCATCGCGGGGAGCTCGGTGCGCTGGCGGCGGAAGATCTCGCGCGCGATCCGCTTGACCAGGTTGCGCACATTGGCGCGCTTGGCCAGCTTCTTCGCCACCACCACGCCCAGACGGGCGGTATCGAGACCATTGGGCCGGTAATGCACCATGTAGAACCGCCCGCGCAGCGCCCGCCGAAAAGCAAAAACGGATGAATACTCATCCGTTTTGTGCAATCTGTGAGCGCTGCGGAAACCCTGGTCAGCGCCCGTGGGCGAAACCACCTCAGACGGCGAGGCGGTGACGACCCTTGGCACGGC
>JAEUNQ010000174.1 GCA_016790365.1 Thauera sp.
CACAGCGTCCTCTAACGCCGCGAGCTCGCACCAATGACGTGTCGGTCATCGCGGCGCTGCCGTTCTCCTTGTAAGCCATAGTCGTTTCTTCCGGAACGCCGGGCGTGCGGGACGCGCGGATGGGATGCTCAGAAGACGAAGTCCAGCGTTGCGGTCACCACCGTCAGGGTGCGCGGACCGGTGACGTAACCATGATCGTCGAGCATCGAGGAGGAACGCTTTGCGTCGATGCGATCCGCCTGCAGTTTTAATGCCATATTGTCGGCGAAGTCGTAGCGCACGCCCATGCCGAAGGTGGTCTGGTCGTGGCGCGTATAGCCGAGGATCAACTGCCAGAGGCTGCGCAACTGACCGTGCGGATCCAGCGCCGGTGGCACATTCAGAGCGCGATCGACCGCATCGAGAATGCTGCGCGACCAAGTGAGATAAGGCTTCCAGCGCCCGACCCGATAGGCTGCAGCGCCCCCCGCACCCCAGCCCTCGAAGCGCGGATAGACCGTCATCGACATGTCGGTGGCCATGAGCTGCAGTGAGAACGGCCCCCGTTCCCAGCCGACCGCCGCACCCAGATAAGCGATGCGGTTGGACCCCGTGATCTCGGACGCACGGGCTTCGGCCTGGCCGGCAAAGTCCGTCCCCGGGGCCAGACTGGCCACGTAGCGCAGCGTGGGCGGAAGCGCCGCATAGGCGTCGCTGCGCGTGGACACCATGTTGCCACAGGACAGCTTGAGGCTAAGCTCCGGCCCGATCCAGTCCAGCGTGGCGCCGAACGTGCGTCCGATCTTTACCGGATGCTCCTCCTGGTTCAGGAAGACGCTACCGCGCGTGCGCCCGCCGAACAGCTTGAAGCGCAGCAGCCCATTTCCGAGGGCGTGCTGGACGGTCGCATCCAGCCCGTCGAAGTTGTCGTAGGTCAGGCGACCATACACATCGGCGTAAGGCCGCACGGCCGTGTAGGCATAGCCGACATGGCGCGAGTCGCCGTCGAGGTAGATGTCGGTGACCAGACGGCCGGCGCGCAGCTCGAACTCGTCCGAATGCACGTGCTTGACGAAACCCCACACCAGATGCGGCCCCCAATCGCCATGACGGCCCTGGTTCATGACCGCCTGCGCCGTCACCGACCATCGCGGGGCCAGCGCCCCATGCACCTGAACGCCCAGCGTGCTGTCGACACCGAGGTCGAGCTCGTTCGCGCGCGTACCGCGACGCTGGTCCACACTGCGACGAAACTGGGTGTCGTCCTCGTCGTGCCACGCGGCACCGAGCGTGCCGAAGCCGCCCGCTTTCCAGCGCACGCCGTCGACCGCTGCGGGCGGTTCGTCCGCCAGCGCCGGAGCGCTCAACGCGAACGCAGCCGTTGCCACGATCGCGGCCAGATACCCCGGCATCACGGCAAGCACCGAAATGAGCCTTTCGCGGCCATGGGCCGTGTTCGATTCGACATGAGACGGAAGATAGCGAGACCACCGCCTCGACCCCATGACGTAAATCACGATTCCGCCATTTAACGCGGATCGCGCTAGACTCGCGTCTGCCTCGTCGCCCCGAATGGGCAGTCGTCACCTCCAGACCCGGAAAACTCCCGATGGAACGCAAGGAATTCACCAAACCCGTCCATGTCACGACCTGGATGGCCGTCTTTCTCGCCCTCGTCGCTGCGCTGGCCGCCGCCCTGGTGCCGCAGCTCAAGCATGCGTTCATCGCCAACGCTGCATTCAACGGCGTGATCCTCTTCGTGCTCGCGGTCGGCATCGCCGTCAACCTGCGCCAGGTCTGGCGCCTGCAACGCGAGGTGCTCTGGATCGAGGAGTTCCAGCAGGCCGACGGCGGCCCCACGGCGACCGGCCTGAAGCCGGTGCTGCTCGCCCCGATGGCGCGCGTGCTGTCCAACCGCCGCCGCGGTCAGGCCCATCTCTCGCCGGCGACCACACGCTCCATCCTCGACGGCGTGCAGATCCGCCTCGAGGAGCAACGCGACCTCTCGCGCTACCTGATCGGCCTCTTGATCTTCCTCGGCCTGCTCGGCACCTTCTGGGGCCTGCTCGCCACCATCCGCTCGATCGGCGAGATCATCGGCAACCTGAGCGTCGGCAGCGATCCCGTCGCCATGTTCGAGGCGCTCAAGGCCAAGCTGGACGCACCGCTCGGCGGCATGGCGACGAGCTTCTCGACCTCGCTGTTCGGTCTCGCCGGCTCGCTCGTGGTCGGCTTCCTCGACCTGCAGTCGGGGCATGCACAGAACCGCTTCTACAACGAGCTCGAGGACTGGCTGTCGCACATGACCAAGCTGCCCTCCGGCGTCGGCGTCGAGGGCGAGGGCAACGTGCCCGCCTACGTGCAGGCCCTGCTCGAGCAGACCGCCGAGGGCATCGAGCGCATGCAGCGCTCGGCCGCCGAATCCGAGCGCGAACGCCGCGCCACCGCCGAGCACCTCGGCGAACTCAACGCCCAGCTCACCCGCCTGGCCGATCTCATCGGGCGCGAATCGCGCGACCTGTCCACGCTGTCCACCACGCAGGACGAGCTGCGCGGACTGTTGCGCCAGCTCGCCCAGCAGCCCGCGCAGGGCGCGCAGTTCACCGAGGACCTGCGCGCCGAGCTGCGCCTGCTGTCGCGCACCATCGGCGCCGCGCTCGGTGGCGCCGGCGGCAACAAGGCGGACTGAGCCATGGCCCGACTCGCCCGCCGCCGGCCGCTGGACTTCTGGCCCGGCTTCGTCGACGCCCTCGCCTCGTTGCTGATGGTGATGGAGTTCGTGATCCTGATCTTCGACATCGGCCAGTTCGACCTCGCCGACGCGGTCAGCGGACGCGACCGCGCGCTTGCTCAGCTCAACGCCGAGCTCGCCGCGCTCGCCAAGACCCTGAGCCTGGAACAGACCGCGCGCGAACGCGCGGAGGTCAAGGTCGGCGAGCTGTCCGCCTCGCTCGGCGCCGCCCAGCGTGAAAGCGAGGCGCGCGGCAACGAACTGCTCGCCGCGCGCGACGAACTGCATGCGGCCCAGGACGAGGCCAAGACCCGCCGCGAGGAGGCCGCCCGCCTTGCCGCCGACATCGAGGCCCTGCAGCACCTCAAGGCCGAACTCGAGGCCGAGGCCGCCCGCCTGGCGAGCGCGCTCGACACCTCGGAGCGTGGCCTCAAGGAACAGCAGGAGATGTCGGCCGCGGCGATCGCCCAGGTCGAGTTGCTCAACCGCCAGCTCGCCGCGGTGCGCGAGCAGCTCGAGCAGCTCAACGCCGCGCTCGACGCCGCCAAGGCCGCCGCAAAGGACAAGGACCTCAAGATCGACGAGCTCGGGCGCGAGCTCAACCTCGCGCTCGCGGCGCGGGTCAAGGAGCTCGCCCGCTACCGCTCGGAGTTCTTCGGCCGTCTGCAGGCGGTGCTCGGCGAGCGCAAGGACGTGCAGATCGTCGGCGACCGCTTCGTGTTCTCCAGCGAGGTGCTCTTCCCCTCGGCCTCGGACGAGGTCAGCGCCGACGGCATGGTCCAGCTCACCCGCCTCGCAGAGACGCTGAAGACGCTGTCTGCCGACATGCCCAAGGACCTGCCCTGGGTGCTGCAGGTGGATGGCCATACCGATCGCCGCCCGATCGCCACCGCCCGCTTCCCGTCCAACTGGGAGCTCTCCACGGCGCGTGCGCTCGCGATCGTCAAGTTCCTGCACAGCCAAGGCATCCCGCCCGAGCGCCTGGCCGCCACCGGCTACGGCGAGTTTCACCCGCTGGATGCGCGCAGCGCCGAGGAAGCCTACGCACGCAACCGCCGCATCGAGCTGAAGCTGACCAGCCGGTGAGGCGGCAGAGGTGAGGCGCCAGGAGCAAGAGCGCGCCTCTTCCCCCTGCGCCCCATAACCGACCGGGCAGGGGAAGTGGATTTTTCGGCGTCAGGTGCCCGAGCACTCCCCTTCCCGCTTCGCCTGTTCCAGATCACGGACGACCAGCGAAAGCGCCTCGGTCGATAGCAACACCTCGATCAAGGACAGCACCAGCGACACCGCGAGCGTCACGATGCTGGTGCCGAACATCCACTGGCCGGCCACCTCCGCTTCGAGAAACAGGGCGAGCATCGACAGGGCGCACAGCAGGAAGCTCAGCACGCCGAAGCCCTGCATGTACTGGGTGAGCGCAATACGGCGCTTGAGCCCGGGGAGCTGGCATTGCACCAGCGCTGCACCGCGGTCGGCAGAGGCGTTGAGCTGACGGATGACCTGGGCGAGGGTGAGGAAGCGGTTGGTGTAGGCGAGCAGCAGCAGCGAGATCGCCGGGAACAGCAAGGCGGGGGTGGTGAGGTTCATGGCAGCGGCGGCAGTCGGAAACGACTCCCATTGTCGCCGCAAAACACCGCGTGCCGGGGGTTGTAGGAGCGCCGCAAGGCGCGAATCGGGCGGTGGGGTGACGGGCTGTCCTCAGGGTGGCGCGGTTGGCGCCGCTGCGTTCGCGCCTTGCGGCGCTCCTACACGAGAACGTCGCACGGAGCCCCCCCTACAAAAAACGCCGCGCGGCGCCCGTTAGGGCAACGCGCGGCGTGGTTTCAGCAGGACTGCGGCGGGATTACATGCTGCGGCGGTATTGGCCACCGACCTTGTACAGGGCCTCGGTGATCTGCCCCAGCGAGCAGTAGCGCACCGCATCGACCAGCACCTCGAACACGTTGGTGTTGTCGATGACGGCCTGCTGCAGCTTGGCCTGCCACTTCGGCGCCTCGGCCTTGTTGCGGGCGTGGAAGTCGGCGAGGCGCTTGAGCTGGCCCTGCTTCTCTTCCTCGGTCGAACGCGCGAGCTCGATCTCCTGCTGCGCCTGGCCCTTCGGGTTGAGGAAGGTGTTCACGCCGATGATCGGGTAGGAGCCGTCGTGCTTCTTGTGCTCGTAGTAGAGAGACTCCTCCTGGATCTTGCCGCGCTGGTAGCCGGTCTCCATGGCGCCGAGCACGCCGCCGCGCGACGCGATCGCCTCGAACTCCTTCAACACCGCCTCTTCGACGAGGTCGGTGAGTTCCTCGATGATGAAGGCGCCCTGGTTGGGGTTCTCGTTCTTCGCCAGGCCCCACTCGCGGTTGATGATGAGCTGGATCGCCATCGCGCGCCGCACGGATTCCTCGGTCGGCGTGGTGATCGCCTCGTCGTAGGCGTTGGTGTGCAGGCTGTTGCAGTTGTCGTAGATCGCGATCAGCGCCTGCAGCGTGGTGCGGATGTCGTTGAAGTCCATCTCCTGCGCGTGCAGCGAGCGGCCCGAGGTCTGCACGTGGTACTTCAGCTTCTGGCTGCGCTCGTTGGCGCCGTACTTGTTCTTCATCGCCACCGCCCAGATGCGGCGGGCAACGCGGCCGATCACCGAGTATTCCGGGTCCATGCCGTTACTGAAGAAGAACGACAGGTTGGGCGCGAAGTCGTCGATGTGCATGCCGCGCGCGAGGTACGACTCCACGTAGGTGAAGCCGTTCGACAGCGTGAAGGCAAGCTGGCTGATCGGGTTGGCGCCGGCTTCGGCGATGTGATAGCCGGAGATCGACACCGAATAGAAGTTCTTGACGTCGTGATGGACGAAGTACTCCTGGATGTCGCCCATCATCTTCAGCGCGAATTCGGTGCTGAAGATGCAGGTGTTCTGGCCCTGGTCTTCCTTGAGGATGTCGGCCTGCACGGTGCC
>JAEUNQ010000184.1 GCA_016790365.1 Thauera sp.
CAGGATGGCGTGGCTCATCGCGTCGCCCATCAGGCTCATGCGGCGCAGCAGCAGGAACACGCCCACCGGCGTGGCGCCGAGCGCGAGCGCCAGGCAGCCGGCGAGCGCGCGGCGCATGAAGGCGAACTCGGTGAAGGGGGCGATCAGGAGGTCGAACACGGTGGGGCCTGGGCTACGCGCAGCGGGCTGCGGATTCAGTGGCGGGGAAGGCCGCGGCGCGGCCGCGGCGCCAGGTGCGCGTGCGCCGCCGGGCGCGCAGGCGCGTGGCCGTGGCCCTCGGCGTGCGCGTGCCCGTCGTCGTGCGCGTGCGGATGCGCGCCGACATCGGGCGCCACCGCCACCGTCAGCTCCTCGATGTGGCACTCGTGCGCGTGCTCGTCGAAGGCTTCGGAGAGGCGGCGCGCGCGCGCCAGGCGCTCGGGCGTGAGCACCTCGGCGGTGGGGCCGAAGGCCACCGGCTCGCGCGACAGCAGCAGTGCGGTCGGAAAGTGGCGGCGCACCTGTTCGAGGTCGTGCACCACGGTGAGGATGGTGCGGCCCTCGTCGTGCCAGCCAAGGATGAGCTCGACGAGGTCGTCGACCGTGCGGCTGTCGATCGCCGCGAAGGGCTCGTCGAGCAGGATCAGCGGCGCGTCCTGCAGCATCAGGCGGGCGAAGCGCGCGCGCTGCAGCTGGCCGCCCGACAGCGAGCCGATCGGGCGCGACTCGAAGCCCGCCATGCCCACCGCGGCGAGCGCGGCGCGCACGCGACCGCGCTGCTCGCGCGAGAGCCCGCCGAAGGCGCCGATCTCGTGCCACAGGCCCATCGCCACGACGTCGAACACCGACACCGGGAAGCTGTGATCGATCTCGCCGCGCTGCGGCATGTAGGCCAGGCCGCCGGCGGGCAGCTCGGGCAGCAGGATGCGCCCGCCGATCGGGCGCAGCTCGCCGGCGAGGCCCTTGAGCAGGGTGGATTTGCCCGCGCCGTTGGGCCCCACCACGGCGACCAGCGCGCCTGCCGGGATCTCGGCCGACAGGTGGTGCACCGCGGGGTGGCGGTCGTAGCCCAGGGTGAGGTTGTCGAGGCGGATCATCGGCAGCGCGAGGCGGTTCATCGCAAGGCCCACAGCACGGTCGCCCACAGCAGCGCCAGCGCGCCGGCGACCAGGGCGAGGCGGGCCGCCAGGCCGGCGCCCAGCAGGCTGCGTGCCGGCAAGGGGCGCGGGTCCTCGGCGTGCGCAGCGCCGCCGTGCGGCACGGCGGCGGCGACGGGCCGCGGGCCCGAGCCCGCCGGACGAGTCGGCGCGGGCTGCCCAAGCGGGCGGTAGGCGGTGGCGGCGCGCCTCATCCTTCCTTCCCCTCGACGCCCGCGCGGCCGCAATCGGCGCACGCGCCATGCAGCACCAGCTCCGCGCGCGCGACCGCGAAGCCGGCGGGCAGCGTCGGGGCGGCGGCGGGCACGTCCTCCAGGCAGACGATCTGTCCGCAACGCTCGCAGTGGAAGTGGGCGTGGCGGTGGTCGCCGTCGCGGCGGATCTCGAAGCGCCACGCGCGCTCGCCCCCGGCGATGCGCTGCGCGATGCCCTGTTCGACCAGCCAGTCGAGCGCGCGGTAGAGCGTGACGCGGTCGTGGCCGATGCCCGCGCCGTCGAGCGTGGCGCCGATCTCGTCGTGCGAGAGCGGGTGCGCGCTGCGCTGCAAGGCCTCGATCACCGCCACCCGCGTGCGCGTGACGCGACCCCCGTGCGCGGCGATGAGCTCGCGGGCGGAGTCGGTGGCGGCAGGGTGCTCGTGCGGGGGCATGCGAAAGCCTGTTGTGTGAGGGGGCTGGCGGAAAGATCGCGCTTGTGGCGGCGACGCCGCTTTTGATGCAACATTGTAGCATTAGATTCGTGTGGCCCGCGCTGCGCGGCTTTCGGCGCGCCCCACGCGCTCCCGCTCCTCACCCGTCCCGACTCGTTCCCCCATACGACCCACGATCATGCCGACCCGCCTTCATCTCTCCCTCCTCTCCGGCCTCCTCGCCCTCGTGGTCCCCGCCGCCGCGCTGGCGCAGCATGCGCATGGCGCACACGAGCACGGCGTCGCCGACCTGACCCTGGCGCTGGAGGGCCGCATGCTGCAGATCGAGCTGATCTCGCCGCTCGACAACCTCGTCGGCTTCGAGCACGCGCCGGCGAACGAGGCACAACGCGGCGCGCTCGCCGACGCCGAGCGCCGCCTGCTCGACGGCGAGGCGATGTTCGCCTTCAGCGCCGCGGCCGGCTGCGCGATCCGCGAGGTGGAGATCGAATCGCCCTGGCCGCAGGGCGAGCGCAAGCATGATCACGCTCACGCGCACGACCATGCCCAGCCGACCCGGGGCGAACATGAGGACATGGTGGTGAGCTACGGCTTCGAATGTGCCCACCCCGAGGCGCTGCGCCGGCTGGAGCTGCGTGCCTTCAAGCACTTCCCGCGCCTGCACCGGGTCCGCGCCGAGTTCGCCACCCCGCGTGGCCAGGGGGGCGGGGTGCTCACGCCGGGCGCGGCCGCGCTCGCGCTGTGAGCGTGGCCGAGAGCGCCGCGGCCACGGCCGCCGTGCGCATTTCCGCGCTGCGCTATTGCTGGCCGGGCAGCGCGCAGGACTGCCTGGCGATCGATGAACTGCGCCTCGGCGGCGGCGAGCGCGCCTTCCTGCGCGGCCCCAGCGGCAGCGGCAAGACCACGCTGCTGTCGCTCGTCGGCGGGGTGATCCAGCCCCGGGCCGGCACGGTCGAGGTCGCCGGGCAGGCGCTCGGCGCGCTGTCGGCGGGTGCGCGCGACCGCTTCCGCGCCGACCACGTCGGCTTCGTGTTCCAGCTCTTCAACCTGCTGCCCTGGCTGTCCGCCCGCGACAACATCCTGCTCGCCTGCCGTTTCTCGCCGCAGCGGCGCGCGCGCATCGCGGCGGCGGGCAGCACGCCGGCCGCCGAGGCCGCGCGCCTGTCGGCGCGGCTCGATCTCGGCACCGCGCTGCTCGATCGTCCGGCCGCGCAGCTCTCGGTCGGCCAGCAGCAGCGCGTGGCCGCCGCGCGTGCGCTGATCGGCCGTCCCGGCCTGGTGGTGGCGGACGAGCCCACCTCGGCGCTCGATGCCGACCGCCAGCAGGCCTTCATCGACCTGCTGCTCGAGGAATGCGCCGCGGCCGGCGCCGCGCTCCTCTTCGTCAGCCACGACGCACGCCTGGCTGCGCACTTCGACCGCGTGCTGGACCTCGGCGCGTTGAACCACGCGGCGTCCGCGGCGGAGGCCGCGCGATGAGCCCGGTCTTCATGCTGTCGCTGCGCAGCATCGCCAACCGCCGGCTGTCGGTCGCGCTCACCGTGGTCGCGGTGGCGCTGGCGGTGGCGCTGCTGCTCGGGGTCGAGCGCCTGCGCAACGACGCGCGCGCCGGCTTCGCGCAGACGATCTCCGGCGCCGACCTGGTGGTGGGGGCGCGCAGCGGCCCGGTGCAACTGCTGCTGTATTCGGTCTTCCACATCGGCGACGCCACCGCCAATCTGTCGTGGGCCGGCGTCGAGCACGTCGCCGCACTGCCCCAGGTGAAGTGGCTCGTGCCGCTCGCGCTCGGCGACTCGCACCGCGGCCACCGCGTGGTCGGCACCACCATGGATTTCTTCACGCATTACCGCCACGGCGAGGGGCGCAGCCTGGCCTTCGCCGCCGGCGGCCCCTTCGCCGAGGCGCCCGAGCGCGCCGAGGACCTATTCCAGACCGTGATCGGCGCCGAGGTCGCCGCCCGCCACGGCTACCGCCTCGGCGAGCGCATCGTGCTCAGCCACGGCAGCGGCGCAGGGGAGGGCGGGCCGCGCTTCGCAGACCACGCCGACAAGCCGTTCACGGTGGTCGGCATCCTCGCCCCCAGCGCCACGCCGCTCGACCGCGCCGTGCTGGTGAGCCTGGAAGGCCTGGAGGCGATCCATGTCGACTGGCATGGCGGCGCGCCCATCCCCGGCCTCAAGATCGCGCCCGAGCACGTGCGCAAGTTCGACCTGCGCCCCAAGTCGGTCACCGCCGTGCTGGTCGGGCTGCACAGCCGCACCGCGGTGTTCCGCGTGCAGCGCCAGATCAATACCCACGCCGGCGAGCCGCTCACCGCCATCCTGCCCGGTGCCACCCTGCAGCAACTGTGGGACCTGGTCGGCATCGCCGAGCGCGCGCTGCTCGCGGTCTCGGCCCTGGTTGTCGTCGTCGGCCTGGCCGGCATGGTGGCGGTGGTGCTGGCGAGCCTGGGCGAGCGCCGTCGCGAGCTCGCCATCCTGCGCGCGCTCGGCGCCAGCCCGCGCGAGGTCTTCGCCCTGCTCGCGGTCGAGAGCCTCGTGCTCGCCGTCGCCGGCATCGCGCTCGGGCTCGGGCTGCTGTATGGTGCGGGCGCCGCGCTTGCGCCCTGGCTCGTCGCGCAGCATGGCTTGCAGTTGAGCCTGGGCTGGCCCGCGGCGGGCGAATGGCGCCTGCTCGGCGCGGTGCTCGCCGCCAGCCTGGTCGCCAGCCTGCTGCCGGGGCTGCGCGCCTATCGCCAGTCGCTCGCCGACGGCATGACCGTGAGGACCTGAAGATGAAGCTGCTCCGCCCGCTCCGCTCCGCCCCGCTCGTTGCCCTGTTCGGTGCGCTGCTGGCGTCGGCACCGCTGCCGGCGTTCGCGCAGGCCCCCGCTGGCAAGGCCGCCGGCCAGTATGCGGTGGGCGATCGCCTCGCCGCCCCGGCTGCGGGCAAGGGCGAGTTCCGCGAGATCAGCTGGGACGACCTCATCCCTGCCGACTGGAACCCCGAGGGCTTCCTCTCCAGCCTCGAGCTCGACAAGCTCGAGGACAACGACCCGCGCGCGGCCGAGGCGCTGCAGCGCATGCGCGAGGAGTGGGACCGCGCGCCCCTGGTCGAGCGCATGGCCGGCGCGCGTGTGCGCATCCCCGGCTTCGTCGTGCCGCTCGAGACCAGCGGCGAGAAGATCCGCGAGTTTCTCCTCGTGCCCTATTTCGGCGCCTGCGTGCACGTGCCGCCGCCGCCCGCCAACCAGCTCATCCACGTCATCCCCGACAAACCGGTGCCGGGCGGCTGGAACATGCTGCCGGTGTGGGTGAACGGGGTGATGGCGGTGGGCCGCATCGACTCCGACATGGGCACCGCGGGCTATCAGCTGCGCGCGGTGAAGGTGGAGGAGTACGAGGAGCCCCTGCCCAAGTGAAGGCTCCTGCGTGATGCAGGACACGCGGATGATCGGCTCGCCCACGCCGCGGCGCAGCATGTAATTAGAATCGCATTCCTGGGCCGATGATCGGGGTGCTTGCGTGGGGCGTGCAGAGACGGTTGTGGAGGTGGGTGAGGGGGAGTCGTCCGCGCATGCGGAGCGTGTCGCCGCGGGTGGCGCCGACACGCTGCTCGACTGCCTGCTCGTGGTCGCCCGGGCGCATGGCCGTGCGCTCACGCCGGATGCCGTGCTCGCGGGCCTGCCGCTCGAGCGTGGCCGGCTGACGCCGGCGCTCTTCGAGCGCGCCGCGCGCCGCGCCGGGCTCGCGAGCCGGATCGTGCGCCAGCCGCTTGCGCGCATCGAGCCTGCGCTGCTGCCCGCGGTGCTGCTGCTTGCCGAGGGCAAGGCCTGCGTGCTGATGGCGGTCGATACCGAGGCCGGGAGCTGCGAGCTGGTCTTCCCCGAACTCGGCGAGTCGGCGGTCGTGCTGACGCTTGCCGAGATCGGTGCGCGCCACGGCGGCGTCGTGCTGTATGCGCGGCCTCGCCATCGTTTCGATGCCCGTACCCCCGAGGTCCGTGGCGGCCGCGTCGGGCACTGGTTCTGGAGCGTGATTGCCGAGAATCGCCGGCTCTACCGCGACGTGCTGCTCGCTGCGCTGATCGTCAACCTGTTCGCGCTGGCCCTGCCCCTGTTCTCGATGAACGTCTATGACCGCGTGGTGCCCAACCACGCCGTCGAGACCCTGTGGACGCTGGCGACCGGCGTGCTGATCGTGCTGTGCGGCGATTTCGCCTTGCGCACGCTGCGCGGCTACTTCGTCGATCTTGCCGGCGCGCGTGCCGACGTGCGTTTGTCGGCGACCATCATGGAGAAGGTGCTCGACCTGCGCATGGAGGTCCGCCCCGAGTCGGCCGGCTCGTTCGCTTCCAATCTGCGTGCCTTCGAGTCGGTGCGCGACTTCATCAGCTCGGCCACGGTCACCGCCTTCATCGACTTGCCGTTCGCCCTGCTCTTCCTGCTCGTGATCGGCTGGATCGCCTGGCCGATGGTGATCCCCTTCGTGGTCGGCATCGTGCTGCTGCTCATTCATTCGCTGACCGTGCAGCGCCGCATGCACGCGCTCGCCGAAACCAGCTACCGTGCCAGTGCGCAACGCAACGCGACGCTGGTCGAGGGCCTGGTCGGCATCGAGACGGTCAAGGCGCTCGGCGCCGAGGCGGTGATCCAGGGCAAGTGGGAATCGAGCGCCACCCTGGTCGCCAGCGTCGGTGCGCGGTTGCGCCTGCTTGCCGCCACCGCCACCAACGGCGCCTTGTGGGTGCAGCAGATGGTCAGCCTGGCGACCGTCGTCATCGGCGTGTATCTGATTCGCGACGGTGCGCTCACCATGGGCGGCCTGATCGCGTGCTACCTGCTCTCGTCGCGCGCGATGGCGCCCATCGGCCAGGTCGCCGGCCTGCTGGTGCAGTACCACTCGGCCGCCACCGCCTTCGAGTCGCTCGACGAGCTGATGAAGCGGCCGGTGGAGCGTCCGCCGGAGATGCGTTTCACGAGCCGTCCGGCGCTGCGCGGCGAGATCGAGTTCCGCAACGTCGGTTTCGCCTATCGCGAGGGCGAGGAGGCGGTGCTGCGCGAGGTGTCCTTTCGCATCCGCGCCGGCGAGAAGGTGGCGGTGCTCGGCCGCGTGGGCTCGGGCAAGACCACGCTCGAGAAGCTGATCCTCGGCCTGTACCGGCCCGGCAGCGGCGCGGTGCTCGTGGACGGCATCGACCTGCGCCAGCTCGATCCCGCCGAGTTGCGTCGCAACATCGGCTACGTGCCGCAGGACGTGACCCTCTTCTACGGCTCGCTGCGCGACAACATCGCGATGGGCCTGCCGCAGGCCGACGACGCCGTGGTGGCGCGTGCCGCGCGCATTGCCGGCCTGGCCGAGTTCGTCGATGCCCATCCGCACGGCTACGGCATGCTGGTGGGTGAGCGTGGCGAATCGCTCTCGGGCGGCCAGCGCCAGGCCGTGGCGGTGGCGCGGGCACTGATCGCCGATCCGCCGATCCTGCTGCTCGACGAGCCCACGGCGGCGATGGACCATGCCAGCGAGGAGGCGCTCAAGCAGCAGCTGCGCGAGCACGCGGCGGGCAAGACGATGATCGTCGTCACCCATCGCACCTCGCTGCTCGATCTGGTCGACCGCATCATCGTGGTGGACGCCGGCCGGATCGTCGCCGACGGGCCCAAGGCCCAGGTCGTCGATGCCCTGCGCCAGGGCCGGATCGGGAGGGCCGCCTGATGCTCCCGAAGATGCAGCGCACGCTGTTCGACAAGCTCGGTGGTGCCACGCGCGAGATCGACACCCCGGGCGATGGTGCCCTCCAGGGCCTGCTCCGGCGCGCCGCCGCGGCGGACCGTCCTGCGGACGACTGGGTGGGCGAGGCCGACTGGGCCCGCCTGGAACAGGAGCCGCTGCGCGCGCGTGGCCTCCTGCGCGTGGTCGCGTTCACGCTGTTCGCCCTGCTGGTTTGGGCCGCGATCGCCGAGGTGGACGAGGTGACCCGCGGCCAGGGGCGGGTGATCCCGTCCTCGCAACTGCAGGTGGTGCAGTCGGTCGATGGCGGCGTGGTCGAGGAACTCGCGGTGCGCGAGGGGCAGACCGTGGAGGCGGGAGACCTGCTGCTGCGCATCGACCCGACCCGTTTCGTCTCCAATCTGCTCGAGAGCCGCGCCACGGCGCAGGCCCTGCAGGCCAAGGCGGCGCGCCTGGAGGCGCTCACCCGTGGCGTGCCGTTCGCGGTGTCAGCCGAGCTCGAGCGCGACATCCCCGCCATCGTCGCCCACGAGCGCCGCCTGTTCGAGACCAGCCGCGAGAGCATCGACGCGCAGATCGCGATCGCCCGCCAGCAGGTCGGCCAGCGCCAGCAGGAGCTCGCCGAGGCGCGGGCGCGGCGTGAGCAGGCCGCGCGCGGGCTCGAACTCGCCCAGCGCGAGCTCGAGGTCACCCGCCCGCTGGTCCAGTCGGGGGCGGTGTCGGATGTGGACATCCTGCGCCTCGAGCGCGACGTCGCCCGCATGCGTGGCGAGCGTGACCAGGCCGCGGCGCAGATCGCCCGCGTGCAGGCGGCGATCAGCGAGGCCGAGGGCAAGGTGCAGGAGGTGGAGCTCGCCGTGCGCAACCAGTGGCGCGCCGAACTCTCCGAGACGATGAGCAAGCTCGGCAGCCTTGGCGAGAGCGCGCGCGGCCTGGAGGATCGGGTCAAGCATGCGGAGATCCGTTCGCCGGTCCGCGGTACGGTCAAGCGCCTGCTGGTCAACACGGTCGGCGGTGTGGTCCAGCCGGGCAAGGAAGTGGTCGAGATCGTTCCGCTCGACGACGCACTGATCCTCGAGGCGAAGGTCAGCCCGCGCGATATCGGCTTCCTGCGTCCCGGCCAGCCGGCGACCGTCAAGTTCAGCGCATACGACTTCGCCATCTACGGCGGGCTCGACGCGGTGGTCGAGCAGATCTCGGCCGACAGCCTGGTCGACGAGGAGGGCGAGACCTTCTACCTCGTGCGGGTGCGCACGCTGGAGCGCTCGCTCGGCGAGGGGCTCCCGACCATCCCCGGCATGCTCGCCGACGTCGACGTCCTCACCGGCAAGAAGTCGGTACTGTCCTATCTCGTCAAGCCTGTCCTGCGCGCCCGGGACAGCGCGCTCACGGAGCGCTGAGCATGGCAGCCGAAGTGTTCCTGAGCCCCGGTGGTCGTGCACTGGAGAACTGGCGGACGGCGTTTCCCGGCCTGGCCTGCCTTGCCGACGCAGGGCAGGCCGACGCGGTGATGGCGCCGTCCGCTCCGAGCCGGGTGTGGGTCGATGTCGCGCTGCCGGGCTGGGGCGAGGCGGTCCGTACGCTGGCTGCACGTGGCGCGACCGTGGTGGTGCTGTCCGCGCTGCCCGAGGGCGAGCAGGCCGTGCAGGCGCTGGAGGCCGGCGCGCGCGGCTACTGCCATGCATGCGCCGCGCCCGGCATGCTGCGCGAGGTGGCGGTGGTGGTCGAGCACGGCGGCTTGTGGGTCGGGCCCGAGCTCCTTGCCCGGCTCGTGCGCGCCACGGTGCCGCTGCTCCCGGCCGCGGACCCTGCCGTCCAGCCAACGAATCCGCTCCAGGCGCTCAGTGCGCGCGAGCGTGAGGTGGCCGAAGCGGTGGCCAAAGGCCTCAGCAACAAGCAGGTGGCGCAAGGCCTGGCGATCACCGAGCGTACCGTGAAGGCCCACCTGGCGTCGGTGTTCGACAAGCTCGCCGTACGCGATCGCATGCAACTCGCGCTGCTCGTGGCGCGCGCCCGGATGTGACGCAGTTCTGGGCCTGTCCACCCGGCCAATAGGCGGTGTGATGGCCCGCCAATAAGCTGCTGGAATGACCGCTTCGAGGCCTGCGTGCGCACTGCCGCGCGCGGATCGTCCCATCTCCAGAGAGTACCGACATGGCTGAAACCACGATCGTCGCAACCGTAGCCCGCGTCGAAGGACGTGCCTTTGCCCGCAGCACCGACGGCAAGCTGCGTGCGTTGCAGGAAGGCGATGCATTGCGCGAGGGGGAGGTCGTCGTCACCGAGTCCGGCGCCCGCGTCGAGCTCGTGGCGACCGGAGGCGGCAGGATCGACCTGCCCGCTGGCGGCGAGGTGCGCATCACCGCCGATCTGGACGAGGCGACCCGCGCGGATGCAGCGGCCGCGAGCGTTGAAGAGGCCACGGTGGCGCGCGTCCTGGAGGCCATCGAGACCGGGGCGGACCTGGAGCAGGTCCTCGAGGACCCCGCGGCCGGCCTCGCCGGCGGCGGAGGCGGGGACGGCAGCAACTTCGTTCGTCTGCTGCGGATCGCCGAGGCGCTGTCTCCCGTCGAAGTGGCGCTCGAGACGGTGGAGCCTGCGAGCACGCAGGAGTTCGACGGACTTGCGGATGGCGGAGGGGCGCGCGTCGGCACCGCCGATGATCCCGACGTTGGTGTAGAAGAGCCCGTTCCTCCCGTACCGGTCTTGCCGGAAACCTTGTCCCTGCAGGTCGCGGCTCCGTCCTTGAGCGCCGATCCACGCCCGACCATCACCGGCACGAGCAGCGCGCCTGCCGGCAGCGTCGTCACCGTGATCATCACGGACGCCCTGGGGTTCGAGCAGACCCTGAGCACCGTGGTCGATGCTGCCGGCAACTTCACCATCAGGCCCGAGACCCCGCTGGCCGACGGCACTTATGGCGTCACGGCCCGGATCACCGACACCGCGGGCGGAGTCATCACGGCATCCAGTGCGGGCGCCATCGATACCGTCGCCATGATCGGCGTGAGCCTGGCCGACGTCAATGCGGCCAATGTCGCGGCCGCGCCGATCAGCGGCACGACGACCGGCATCGAGTCGGGGCGGACGGTCACGCTGGTGGTGAGTGATGCCGACCCGGCGACGCCGGACGTCACCGTCACGGCGCTTATCAACCCGGATGGCAGCTACAGCACGACCGCCGATCTCTCCGGTTTGACCGACGGCACGCTGAGCGTGACTGTGTCGGCCTCCGATGCGGCTGGCAATACCGCGACGTCGAGCGGCACCGCGAGCCTCGACACCAGCGCCGGCATCGCGGTGAGCCTGGCCGATGTGAACGCCGCCAACGCCGCGGCCGCCCCGATCGGTGGCACGACGACCGGGATCGAGCCGGGTCAGGTCGTGACG
>JAEUNQ010000194.1 GCA_016790365.1 Thauera sp.
GCCCGACGTGATCGTCAGCGACCTGCTGATGCCGGTCATGGACGGCTACACCTTGCTGCGCGAATGGAAGGCGGACCCCGGGCTCGCATCGATCCCGTTCATCGTCTATACGGCCACCTACACCGAGCCGCGCGACGAGAAACTCGCCCTCGACCTCGGCGCCGACGCCTTCATCGTCAAGCCCGCCGAGCCGGAGGCCTTCATGGAGGTCGTCGCGAACGCCCTCACGCGCACGGACGAAGGCGGCCGGGTCGCCGCCACTCCACGCGCCGACGAGACGGTCGTGCTGCGGGAGTACAACGAGGTGCTTGTCGCCAAGCTCGAACAGCGCAGCGCCGAACTCGAGACCCACGTCGCCGAGCTCCAGCGCGCCGAGAGCCGCCTCGGCCGCCTGAACCGACTCTACGCCGCACTCAGCGAAACCAACCACGCCATCGTCCACGCCACCGCGGCACCCGCGCTGCTGGCGACCGCGTGCCGCATCGCCATCGAGCGCGGGGGCCTGTCGGCGGCATGGATCGGCCTGCTCGACAGCGCGGGCGACGAGATCCGCACGGCCGCCCATCACGGCAGCCGCCTGCCCTGGGTCGAACGCCTCGCCCCGCCGAGCGCGCACGCCACGGCCCGCACGCCGGTCGAGATCGCATTCGCCCACGGCACGACCTACCTGCAAAACTCGCTGCAGGACGACCCGGCGCTCGCCCCCGTCCATGACGAACTGGAAGCGGCCGGCCTGCGTGCGGCGATCGCGATACCACTGGTGCAGAACGGGCGGATGAGCGGCTGCTTCGTGCTGTACGCAGGCGAAAGGGGATTCTTCGACGAGGAGATGACCGGACTCATTACCGAGATGGCCGAAGACGTCGCATTCGCGCTGGCCAATTTCGAGCGTGAGGCACGCCGTCAGCGCGCAGAGGAAGCCGCCCACCTGCTTGGTCGGGCCGTCGAGGCGTCGGCCAACGGCATCATGATCACCGATGCGCGCCAGGCGGGAAACCCGCTCATCCACGTCAACAAGGCCTTCGAGCAGATCACCGGATACAGCGCAGCCGAGGCGCTCGGGCGAAATCCCGGCTTCCTGGTCGGCGCCGACCCCCTGCAGCGCGGCCTTGCGGAGATCCGCGCCGCAGTGAAGGCGCAGCGCGAGGCGGAGGTCGTGCTGCGCAGCCACCGCAAGGACGGCAGCCCGTTCTGGAACGAGCTGAGCCTCGCCCCGGTTCGCGACTCTGCGGGAACGGTCACGCACTTCGTCGGCGTCATCAACGACATCAGCGAGCGCATCGCTTACGAGGAAGCCCTCGAGCGCCAGAACAACGAGGACCCGGTCACCGGCCTGGCGAACCGCAACCTGCTGCGCGACCGCGTCGGCCAGGCCATCGCCTTCGCGCGCCAGGACGGACGAACGCTCGTCCTGCTGTTGCTCGATCTGGACAATTTCAAGCGCATCAACGACGGCCTCGGCCACGACGCCGGCGATCAGGCCCTGAAGGAGATCGCCGGCCGCATTCGGGACTGCGTGGATGCCTGCGACACCGTGGCACGCATCGGCGGCGACGAATTCGCCGTCCTGCTTACCGACCTCGCCAGCGCACAGGCCGCATCGCTGGTCGCAGGCCGGATCCTGCGCGCGATCGGCCAGCCGATCATCGTGCTCGGGCGGGAAATCAAGATCTCGGCGAGTATCGGGGCGAGCGTGTTTCCCGATGACGACGACGGCTTCGAAGCCCTGCTCCGCAACGCCGACGCAGCGATGTACCGCGCCAAGGACGCCGGCCGCAACGCCTTCCACTTCTACACCGCCGACATGAATGCCGAAGCGGTGCGCAAGCTCGAGATGGAGGGCCGGCTGCGCCGGGCGATCGCCCAGGACGGGTTCGTGCTCCACTACCAGCCGGTGCATGAGGCCGCCGGCGGTCGCATGGTCGCCGCCGAGGCGCTGGTGCGCATGCGCGACGCGAACGGCACGATCACGCCGCCGGGCGAGTTCATCCCCCTCGCGGAAGAGACCGGGATGATCCTCGCGCTGGGCCGCTGGGTCATGCTCGCGGCCTGCCGCGAGGCACGCCGCTGGCTCGACCTGGGCCGCGGGATGCAGGTGGCGGTCAACCTCTCGGCACGCCAGTTCAACGATGAGGGACTCGCCGCGCACATCCGCGATTGCCTGGCCGAAGCGGGCCTGCCCGCGCACCTCCTCAAGCTCGAGATCACCGAGAGCATGGTGATGCGGGATGTCGGCCAAGCCGCCCGGATCCTGTCCACACTCAAGGCGCTCGACGTCAGCGTGTCGGTCGACGATTTCGGGACCGGCCACTCCTCGCTCGCCTGTCTTCGCCGCTTTCCGCTCGACCAGCTCAAGATCGACCGCAGCTTCGTGCAAGACGCGGCCCAGGACGAGGACAGCGCCGCCATCGTACGCGGCATCATCGCGCTCGCCGGCAGCCTGCGTCTGCAGACCGTCGCCGAGGGGGTGGAGACCACCGAGCAGCTGAATTTCCTGCGGTCCGCCGGCTGCGACCTGTTGCAGGGCTACTACTTCAGCCGCCCGCTGGAAGCAGACGCGCTGGCGCGCCGGATCGCGGGTTGAACGCAGCGGCCTTCCACACCGGCGCAGGTTGTCTTCCCCTGCGCTGCCACATACCATTGGGGACAAAACGATGCTGCCCGGCACTTCGCCCACGGTCGGCACGCAAGCGAGGGGAACGAGCATGACCGGGGAGAGCTTCGACGAGGTGACCAGCCTGCGCCAGCGGCTGGACGAGTTGCGCCTCGAGCACCGCGACCTCGACGACGCGATCGCCCGCCTCGCCGACAACCCGGT
>JAEUNQ010000239.1 GCA_016790365.1 Thauera sp.
TGCAGGCCGGTGGCTTCGCGCAGTTCTTCGTCGGAGACCTCGAGGGTGGCGTCGTGGCCGGTCTTGAGGGCGTCGATGCGCGCCTGGTTGATGTCGAAGCCGACGACGGAGCGCTTCTTGGCGAATTCGACCGCGAGCGGCAGGCCGACGTAACCGAGGCCGATGATGGCGAGCTTGATGGTGTCGAGGGTGTGCATGATGGTGGGCAGGTAGTGGACGAGGTTTTCGGGTTGTTTGGGTTTATGTAGGAGCGCCGGCAGGCGCGAATCAGGTGGTTGGGTTAGGCAAAGCGGTCATTTGGGCGCCGTATTCGCGCCTTGCGGCGCTCCCACATGAGACATCGAGGCGTGTTCGGTCCCACGTGAGACGTCGCATCCGTGCGCGAATAGGCCGGTTTGTGTAGGAGCGGCGCAAGCCGCGAACCGGGCGGTTGGATTATGCATGGCGATCATTTCGGCGCTGCATTCGCGCCTTGCGGCGCTCCTGCATGGGCGGGGTCGGTTCATACGGGGGCGGCGTTGGGCGTGCCCGTCTTGGGGTGGTTGATCTGCTGGTCGACGATGCGGCCGTTGCGGACGTAGGTGAAGGATTCTTCGACCAGCACGCAATCGGCGATGCGGCGTTCGGTGCTGCGGCGGTCGTGGGCGACGTCGCGGGGGCTGGTGCGGCGTTCGTTGTGGGGGTCGCGGTGGACGTAGCTGCGCACGTAAATGCTCTTGAGCGGGCGGGTGGCGCGGCGGATGAGGCGCATGTAGAGGTCCTGGTGGCGCAGCGGGGCGACCTCGTCGTCGATGATGATCTGCACCACGGCGTAGCGCGCGCCGGCCGGGCCGGCGGTGCCGTTGCGCTGGTAGAGCCGGGTGCGGAAGACGGTGTTTTCGTCGAGCTGGGGGGCGACGAGGGCGTTGATCTGCTCGACGTGCTCGAGCGTGCAGTTGCCCATGAAGACGCCGAGGTTGCGCGCGGGGGTGAGGCCGAAGGCGCGATGGAAGCCGCGCAGCATGGGCACGAAGCGCCAGGGGCGCGCGGTGAGGCGGAAATAGGCCAGGAAGACGAGCAGCCAGCCGATGGCGAGCACGCCTTCGGGCACGCCCAGCCAGGCGCCGACGATGCCGGTGGCGCCGAGGGCGAGGTGCAGCGTGCCCATGATGGCGACGGTGTTTTCGACGCGGAAGCCGGCGCGCTGCAGCAGGTGGTGCAGGTGGTTGCGGTCGGGGCTGAAGGGCGACTTGCCCATCCACATGCGGCGGAACATCACGCTGAGGGTGTCGACCAGCGGCAGCGCGAAGATCCACAGCGCCACGATGGGCGGCACCAGGGCGTTCGGCCCCTGGGTGATGGTGATGAGCAGCCAGCACAGCAGCAGGCCGAGCGTCATGCTGCCGTTGTCGCCCATGAACACGCGGGCGCGGAGCTGGTCGCCGAAGCGCAGGTTGAACCACAAGAAGCCGAGCACGCCGCCGAGCAGGCCGGTGGCGAGCAGGAAGGTGGCGCCGTCGCCGCCCAGGCCGGCGACCAGCGCGATGAGGGCCAGGGTGACGGCGGCGATGGTGCCCGAGAGGCCGTCGATGCCGTCGACCATGTTGAGCGCGTTGATGCAGCCGACGGTGCCGAAGACGGTGAAGGGCACGGCTGCGGCGAAGCCCATGGTGAGCGCGCCGACGAAGAAGGCGTCGCCGACGTCGGCGAGCACCACCCCGCCGCCATAGACCATGAGCAGCGCGAGCCCGGCCTGGATGACGAGGCGGATGCGGGCGGAGAGCTTCCAGCGGTCGTCGGCGAGGCCGACGCCGAACATGACCACGCCGCACACCAGCAGCGAGAGCCAGGCGACGAGCCTGTCCGGGTACTCGAGGATGAGCAGCGCCACCGCCACCAGCAGCGCCGCGAGCACGCCGAAGCCGCCGACGAAGGGGGTGACGTGCTCGTGCTGCTTGTGCTCGCCCGGGAGGTCGACCAGGCCGACGCGCGGGGCGATGGCGATCATCG
>JAEUNQ010000241.1 GCA_016790365.1 Thauera sp.
CCTCGACGCGCTCGTGCACTCGATCGCGTTCGCGCCCGGCGAGGCGCTCGAGGGCGACTTCCTCGACGGGCTCACCCGCGAGGCCTTCCGCATCTCGCAGGAGGTCAGCACCTACAGCTTCCCGGCGCTGGTCAAGGCCGCACGCCCGATGATGCAGGGCCGCAACGCCAGCGTGCTGACCCTGTCCTACCTGGGCGCCGTGCGCACCATGCCCAACTACAACATCATGGGTCTCGCCAAGGCCAGCCTCGAGGCCTCGGTGCGCTACCTCGCCGTCACGCTCGGTCCCGAAGGCATCCGCGCCAACGCGATCTCCGCCGGCCCGATCAAGACGCTCGCCGCGTCGGGCATCGGCAGCTTCGGCAAGCTGCTCTCCTTCAACGAGCACAACGCCCCGCTGCGCCGCAACGTGACGATCGAGGAAGTCGGCAACGCCGCCGCCTTCATGTGCTCGGATCTCGCCAGCGGCATTACCGGCGAGGTGATGTACGTCGATGGCGGCTTCAACACCACCGCGCTCGGCAACGCCCTGCCGCTGCCGCAGTAAGGTCACTTCACTCACCGCGTGTGAGAGAAACGAAAAAGCCCGGTATCGCAACCGGGCTTTTTCGTTTCTCACGCCGAGTTTCCCGTCGCGGCCTCCGCACAAGGCGAAGGCCGCGGCATGCGAGGATCAGCGCTGTTCGACCTGCAGCGCAGTCGGGTTGATCGTGACCTCGTAGCGCTGGCGCAGCTCGCTCAGGAAGGCGCTGAAGTCGCGCCCGGCCAGGAGCTCGTTGTACTGTCCCGCCACCGCCGCGACGCGCGGGTCCTTGTCGCCGATCTGCGCGCGCTCCACCTCTTCGATGCGGTACAGCACATAGTCGCCATCGGCGGACTGGACGCCGACATGCACGGGAAGCGCATCGGCAGAGGCCGAAAACACCGCCTGCATCGCCGCCGCAGGCAGACCGGGCGCACCGCGCTGCAGCTTGCGCGCCTCGCTCCAGCTGGCAGCGGACGGCTCGCCCTTGCGCAGTGCAGCCAGCATCGCCTCGCCCTCGCTGGCAGCGCGGACGCGGCCCTGCTCGATGCGGACCAGCTCGACGATACGCTCGCGCACCTCCTCCAGCGGCAGTCGCCGCGCCGGCTCGAAGGCCTTGACCCGCGCCGACACCAGGGTCCCGTTGCCGATCTCGATCGCCTCGGTGTTGCGGCTTTTCTGCACCGCCTCGTCACCGAACAGGGCGGCGATCACGCGCTCGTTGCCGAGCGGAGCCGGGGCCGAGTCGCGGCTGATCCAGTCGGTGGTAATCGTCTTGAGGCCGAGCGCCTCGGCCGCCGGCTGCAGGCTGTCGGGCTGCTCATAGACCGTGTTGGAGAACTGCTCGGCCAGCTCGGCGAAACGACGGCCGGCCTCCTGGGCGCGCAGCTCGCCGACGATCTCCTCGCGCACCGCCTCGAAGGGCTGGACCGAGGACGGCTTGATGTCGGTAACCTGCACGACGTGCACACCGAATTCGCTGCGCACCGGCTCGCCGATCGTCCCCTTGTCGAGCGCGAACACCGCATCCTCGAAGGCGCCGACCATCATGCCGCGAGCGAAGAAGCCGAGATCGCCGCCGTTGCCGGCCGAGCCGGGGTCCTGCGACTTCTCCTTCGCCAGTTCGGCGAAGCGCGCAGGATCGGCGCGCAACTGCTCGACGAGTGCGCGCGCCTCGGCCATCACGCGATCGACCTCGGCCGGCTCCGCCGCCTGGTCGAGAGCGAGGAGGATGTGGCGCGCCTGGCGCTCCTCGGCCACCCCGAAGCGCTGCGGGTTGCCGTCGTAGAAGGCACGCACCGCGTCGTCCGCGACCTCGATGCCGCGCTCGACCGCGGCGCGATCGAAGACCAGGTATTCGGCCTGCAGCCGCGCCGGGCGCTCGAAGCGCGCGGGGTTGGCCTCGTAGTAGGCGTTGATCTGCGCGTCGTCCACCTTCGCATCGGCCGCCAGGGCCTTCGCCGACAGACGGAACTCGCGCACGCTGCGCGACTCGAGCTGGGCATCGAGGAAGCGCCGTGCCGAGGCCTCGGGGACGATGCCGGCATCGCCCACCGCGGCGACGAGTTGCTGCACCCGCACGTCCTGGGCGAGGCGCGCCTCGAAGCTCGCGGGCGTCATGCCCTGGGCGCGCAGGAGGTTCTCGTAGCGCTGCAGCGAGAAGCTGCCGTTCTCCTGGAAGGAGGGCACGCCAGCAATGGTTTCCTGCAGCTGCTGCGGCGTCACCACGAGGCGGCTCTCGGCGGCATAGAGTGCGAGCACGCGCTGGTTGATCAGGTTCTCGAGCACCGCGCGGCGCAGCTCGGCGGACTCCAGCAGCGCGCGATCGACCTGCCCGCCACCGTCCTGGCGCAGGCGGTCCTGCTGCTCGCGCAGGGCCTGATCGAACTCCCATGCGCCGATGCTCGTGCCGCCGACGCGCGCAGCCTCGTTCGCCGAACCCGAATCGCTGAAATAGGCGTCCATGCCGAAGAAGGCGAAGGGGACGATCAGGATCGCCAGGATGACCTGCGCGACGCGTTTGTTGTTGCGAACAGCCTCGAACATCTCGTATTCCGTGGAAAGGACAGGAAACCACAGCCCATTTGGAGGGGCGCCGGCGCGAAAGTTCCGCAGTTTAGCGCATCGCTCCGCCTTCGGGTCCGCAGCATGCCATCCGTCACACCGCAGCGCGAACCGGTCTCAATATACTTCCGCGATGCGCGCCAGCCTTCCTACCGGTGTCGCCCTAGCCCTGCTCTACTGGGCAGTGGGCTACCCCGCCATCCATCTCGCCATTCCGCCGGGCTACACCGCCCCCTTCTTCCCCCCCGCAGGCATCGCACTCGCCGCGCTGCTGGTATTCGGCCTGCGCCTGTGGCCCGCGGTGTTCGCCGGCTCGGCGCTGATCCAGCTCGCCACCGCCTGGCCGCTGCTCGGCAACCCGGGGTGGAGCCTGCTCGGTCCGCTCGCCGTCCCGGTGGGCGCCACCCTGCAGGCGGTGGTCGGCGTCCTGCTCGCACGCAGGCTGCTCGCTCCCGACGACATGCTCGACACGGCGGGTGCCGTGATGCGTTTCCTCGGCGTCTGCGTGCCACTGAGCGGACTGGTGTGCTCCACGATCGGGGTGTCGGCCCTGGTATGGGCGGGCGTGATACCGGGAGCCGACGCGCTCTTCAACTGGTGGACCTGGTGGACCGGCGATACCCTGGGCATGCTCGTCGCCGCGCCGCTGACCCTCGTCTTCATCGGCCGCCCCGCGCAGGACTGGCGCCGGCGCCGGCTCGGCGTCGTGCTGCCGATGTCGATCGCGCTCGTCCTGCTCGCCCTCGCCTACCAGCAGGTCGTGAGCTGGGAGCAGTCCCGGCTGCGGGCGCAGTTCGAGCGCGACAGCAGCCACCTGTCCGGCCTGCTGCGGAAACGCCTCGAAGAGCAGGTCGACATGGTGCGCTCGATCGAACGCCTGCTGCTGGCGAGCGATCATGTCTCGCGCGACGATTTCCGCGAGTTCGTCGCCCCCTGGATGCGGAACCATCCGGGCACGCGCAGCTTCACCTGGAACCGGCACGTGCCGCATGCCGTACGCACTGCATTCGAGCAGGAGATGCGCGAGGAACATCTGGTGGATTACCGCATCCTCGACCGCGACGCCTCAGGACGCACCCACCTTGCAGCCACGCGCAGCGAGTATTTTCCGGTCGTCCATGTCGAGCCCGAGGAGGGCAACCGCACCGTGCTGGGCATGGACCCACTCTCCTTTCCGATCGCGGGCGAGGCCATCGAGCGCTCGCTGTCCAGCGGGCAACCCGCGGTCAGCGCACGCCTGCGCCTGGTGCAGGAGCCGAGGGAGCCGCACGCCGTGGTGCTCTATCAAGCCGTTTTCGCCACTGCCGAGGACGCGTCGACGCGCGTGCCGCTCGGCCTTGTCTCCGCTGCACTGGGCATGGACGACCTGCTCGCACCCATTTCGGGGCAGGCTGCGGCACAGGGAATCGCCCTTCAGCTCACCGATCAAGGCGCTGAGGACGCTCCGGCGCTGCTCGCCGGTGGCGACCGCGCCAAGGACTCCGTGTGGCCGGACGAGGCACTGACGCATACCGTGCGCATCGATTTTGCCGGCCGCGAATGGGCGCTGCAGACCCGCGCCCTGCCCCAATATACCGAGAGCCTGCGCAGCTGGGCAGCCTGGGCCACGATCGCGGTCGGCGTCCTTGCCAGCGGGATGCTCGGTGCGCTGCTCCTGATCACCACCGGCAACCGTCGCCGCATCGAGGCCCTGGTCGAGCGCCGCACCGCCGAGCTCGAGGCCGCGAGCGCGCGCCTGCACGAAAACCAGACCGCACTGGTGGACGCCCAGCGCATCGCCCGCCTCGGCAGCTGGGAAACGATCACTGGACGCGAGGGCCTGAACGCCTCGGTCGAGCTCCACCTGCTGCTCGCCTGCACAAGCGATCGCCTGAGTTCCCTGGACGACCTCGTCGACGCGATCGCGCCGGCCAGCCGCAGTGCCCTCCTCGATGCGATCGAGCACGCCGCGGCCGGGTCAGGGCGGATCATGCTCGACTGCAACACCGAAGGGCTGCCGAGGCGCACCTTGCAGTTCCGGATCGAGGGCGAGCATGTCGACGGACGCCTGCAGCGCATCCGCGGCACCGCCCAGGACGTCACCGCGCTGCGCGAAGCCGAGGCACGCATCCGCTACCTCGCCCGCTTCGACCCGCTCACCGGGCTGCTCAACCGCAGCGCCTGGCAGGACCACGCACAGGACGTGCTCCGTCATGCCGTTCGCCACGAGGATCGGTGCGCGATCCTGTTCCTCGACCTCGACGACTTCAAGAGGGTCAACGACTCGCTCGGCCACGCCGCAGGCGATCGTCTGCTCACCCAGGTGGCCGGTCGCCTGAGCGGCTGCGTACGCGAGGAAGACCTCGTCGCCCGCATCGGCGGCGATGAGTTCGTGATCCTGTTGCCGCGCATCGCGCATGCGGAGGAGCCTGCTCGGGTGGCCGAACGCGTGCTCGAGGCCCTCGCGCGGCCCCTGCAGATCGACGGCCAGCCGCTGCACGTCGGCGGGAGCATCGGCATCGCCCTCTATCCGGCCGACGGCGGCGAGATCGACTCGCTGCTCAAGCATGCCGACACCGCGATGTACGAGGCCAAGGAGGCCGGCCGCAACGCCTACCGCTTCTTCCTGCCCGAGATGACCCAGCGCGTCACCCACCGCCTGCAGATCGAGGCCGAGCTGAGGAGAGCGATCGAGATCGGTGAGCTGCGGCTGCACTATCAACCGCAGATCGATGCAGAAAGCGGGCGGGTATGCGGCTGCGAGGCGCTGGTGCGCTGGCAGCACCCCGAGCGCGGCCTGATCTCGCCGGACCAGTTCATCCCCTTCGCCGAGCAGAGCGGACTGATCGTGCCGCTTGGCGAGTGGGTGCTGCGCGAGGCCTGCCTGCAGCAGGTTCGCTGGCGCGATGCCGGGCTGCCCCCGCTCGACGTCGCGATCAACATTTCAGCGCTGCAGTTCCGCCGGCGGGATTTCGTCGCCACGGTGGCTCGCGTTCTCGCAGAAACCGGCGCCGATCCGGCCCGGATCGAACTGGAGATCACCGAGAGCGCGCTGATGGACGCCTCGGCCGAGCTGGTGGCGAGCTTCGATCAGCTCGTCGGGCTCGGATTGACCCTGGCTCTGGACGACTTCGGCACCGGCTACTCCAGCCTCTCGTACCTCAAGCGCCTGCCGCTGCGTCGCCTCAAGATCGACCGTTCCTTCGTCGACGGCCTGCCGGACCACCCGGAAGACGTCGCGATCACCTCTGCCACCCTGTCGCTCGCCCGCGACCTCGGCCTGGAGGTGGTCGCCGAAGGCGTGGAAACGCTCGAACAGCGCAGCTACCTCAGCAGCCGCGGCTGTCGCGCGATGCAGGGTTATCTGTTCTCGAGGCCGCTGGGCGTGAGGGAGTTCGGGGAGTGGTTCGAAAGGCAGATGGCGGCGCTCGCCTGACGAACACACCGCGCCTGTGCGCGCACCCCGCTCTCCGCACGAGCGGCGGAAGGCGCGAAGACCGCGGCTGGCCGGCGCGAAGCGCGTCGCCTGCCCCGCCGGCCTCGTTCGCGGCTACCGCAGCCCCTACAGGGGCGCCGCGGCGCGCTGGAACACCAACTGCCCGCCCTCGGCATCGACGCGGATACGATCCTTGGCAGCGAACCTGCCCTCCAGGATCGCCTTCGCGAGCGGGTTCTCGATGCGCTCCTGGATCGCGCGCTTCAAGGGCCGCGCGCCGAACACCGGGTCGAAGCCAGCCTCCGCCAGCTCGGCGAGCGCCGCGTCGCTGATCTCCATG
>JAEUNQ010000290.1 GCA_016790365.1 Thauera sp.
GCGCTTGGCGGTGACGAACAGCAGGATGCCGAGCGGCAGGCCGAGCAGGATGGTGAAGAACAGCGACACCCCGGTCATGACCAGGGTCTCCCAGGTCGCGATCCAGATGTCGCTCCAGTCGATGACGGACAGGTCCATTACTGCAGCACCTCGTGGTGGATCTGGTGGCGGTCGAGCTCGGCGAACACCTCGCGGATGTCTTCCTCGCCGCCTTCGAGCTCGAGCAGCAGCTGGCCGAAGGGGACGTCCTTGATGCTGGAGACCTCGCCCTGCAGGATCGTGATCTGCACCTTCGCCCCGGCCATGATGCGGCTGAGAATGGGCTGGTAGGTGACGTCGCCTATGTAGGTCAGCCGCACCAGGGTGCCGCGCAGCTTGTCCTTCATATAGACGTGCGCCGGATCGAAGCTCGCCGCGGCGAGCGCGTCGCTCTGCGCCACCATGCTGCGCGTGACCGGATGCCGGGGATGCAGGAAGACGTCGGCCACTCGACCGGACTCGACGATGCGCCCGCCGTCGATCACCGCGACGCGGTCGCAGATCGTGCGGATCACCTGCATCTCGTGGGTGATCAGCACGATGGTGAGGCCGAGCTGGCGGTTGATGTCGAGCAGCAGGCGCAGGATGGACTGCGTGGTCTCGGGATCGAGCGCCGAGGTCGCCTCGTCGCACAGCAGCAACTGCGGCCGGTTGGCGAGCGCACGTGCGATGCCGACGCGCTGCTTCTGTCCGCCGGAGAGCTGCGAGGGATACTTGTGCCCGTGTTCGGACAGCCCGACCAGGGCCAGCAGCTCCTTGACCCGCGCCGCACGCTCGGCGGCATTCGCGTGCCCGGTCGCCTTCAGCGGCCAGTCGATGTTGTCGGCGACGGTCTTGGCGTCGAGCAGGTTGAAGTGCTGGAAGATCATGCCGACGCGGCGGCGCAGCGCGTACAGGCCTTCGCTGTCGAGCTTCGTGATGTCCTCGCCGTCGATCAGCACGCGTCCGGCCGAGGGCCGCTCGAGCAGGTTCAGGGTGCGGATCAGCGTGCTCTTTCCCGCGCCCGAACGGCCGATGATGCCGAACACCTCGCCGGCGCCGATCTCGAGGCTCACGTCGGCGAGCGCGGCGACTTCGCGGCCGTCGGCGGCGCGATAGGTCTTGTGCAGGTTTTCGATGCGGATCACGGGAGTTTTCCGGGCGGAAAAAAACCTCGAATCTTACCCGCAGCCCGGACTCGACACCACTACGGGGAACTTGTAGGCTCGCCGCCACCGAGGCAGGCCCCTCCTCCTGCCCTCCTCACCCCGCCCGAAGGACCGCGCATCATGCAGCACGACGCCCCGCTCTCTCCTGCCACCCTCGCCGCCCAAGGCATGGGCGCCACCATGATGCCGCACCGCGACATCGTGCCGCCGATCCACCTCGCGACCACCTTCGAGCGTGCCGAGGACGGCAGCCTGCCCGGCGGGCGCATCTACGCGCGCGACGCCAGCCCGGCCTACGACCCTGCCGAGGCCCTGCTGTGCGAGCTGGAAGGCGGCGCTCAAGCCGCGTTGTTCGCCTCCGGCATGGCCGCCGCCTCGGCGGTGCTGCTGGCCTTGAAGCCGGGCGCGCGCATCGTCGCCCCGCACGACATGTACTGGTCGCTGCGCAACTGGATGATCGGCTTCTCGGCCAACTGGCAGATCGGGCTGGATTTCTACGCCGACGCCGAGGAACTCGCCGCCCTGCTGCAGCACCCGGCCGACCTGGTGTGGGTGGAGACGCCAGCCAACCCGACCTGGGAGCTCCTCGACATCGCGCGCGCCGGCGAACTCGCCCACGACGCCGGCGCACGCCTGGTGGTCGACTCGACCGTGCCGACGCCGGTCTTCACCCGCCCGCTCGCGCTCGGCGCCGACGTGGTGATGCACTCGGCGACCAAGTACCTCAACGGCCACTCCGACGTCGTCGCCGGCGTGCTGGTGACGCGCGCCGAGGACGACTTCTGGACGCGCATCAAGACCGCACGCGCCGCCGGCGGCGCCGTGCTCGGCCCCTTCGAGGCCTGGCTGCTCAACCGCGGCCTGCGCACGCTCTTCCCGCGCGTGCGCACCGCAGCCGCCTCGGCGCTGCGCATCGCGCAGCACTTCGAACACCACCCGGCGCTGCTCGCGGTGCTGTACCCCGGCCTCCCCGCGCACCCCGGTCACGACATCGCCAGCCGGCAGATGGAGGGCGGCTTCGGCGCCATGCTGTCGCTGCGCGTGAGAGGCGGCGAAGCGGCCGCACGCCGGGTCGCCGGCGCGGTGAAGATCTTCCGCCGCGCCACCTCCCTCGGCTCGGTCGAGAGCCTGATCGAGCACCGCGGCCCGATCGAGGGCCCCGGCACCCGTTGCCCGCTCGACCTGCTGCGAATCTCGGTGGGCATCGAAGACCCCGACGACCTGATCGCCGACCTCGAACAGGCGCTGGATAAAGCGAACGGCGCCTGACGCACCAGGGTTTTTCCGCCACCGAGCCGCACCCACGTTTCCGGTCGCGGGGCCGGGGTGGGGGTCGCCAACTTCACGAGCGCCGAGGCGGAGGGCGTCGCGGGGGAAACAAGGCGACGCATGTCTGAGGCGCGCAGCGCCGAGTTTGCGTCGCCGCCCCCGCGGCGTCCTCCGCCGAGGGCAGCCCGCAACGCCGCGAAGGGCCGCGAGGGCAGGCGGCGACCCCCACCCCGGCCCCGCGACGCCGCGCCGCGCCCTGCACCAGCTCACCGCCTCCTGCCTCCACGCACACCACAACACGCAAAACGCGCTACGCCCGACAACACAAACCGTCGTGCGCCCGACAGGCGCCTCAAGGGGGCTGCGCAGCATCAGCGTGTTGCACACTCGCCCCAACAAGCGCACGGCCAGGGTCGATAGGGTAAAATGCCGCGTTTTCGCCTGCCCACCACACCATGCAGTTTGCCGGCTTCACCTTGCGCAACAACCTCTTCGTCGCCCCGATGGCCGGGGTGACCGATCGTCCTTTCCGCCAGTTGTGCAAGAAGCTGGGGGCCGGCGTCGCCGTGTCCGAGATGGTCACCTCCAACTCGCTGCTCTACGGCAGCGAGAAGACCCGCCGTCGCGCCGACCACACCGGAGAGGTCGATCCGATCTCGGTGCAGATCGCCGGCGCCGACCCCGCGATGATGGCCGAGGCCGCGAAGTACAACGCCGACAACGGCGCGCAGATCATCGACATCAACATGGGCTGTCCGGCCAAGAAGGTGTGCAACGTCATGGCCGGCTCGGCGCTGATGCAGGACGAGCCCCTCGTCGCGCGCATCCTCGAGGCGGTGGTGAAGGCCGTTCCGAACACCCCGGTCACGCTCAAGTTCCGCACCGGCTGGAACCGCGCAAACAAGAACGCTCCCGTGATCGCCCGCATCGCCGAGGAATCCGGCATCCGCGCCATCGCCATCCACGGCCGCACGCGCGCCGACCAGTACATGGGCGAGGCCGAGTACGACACCATCGCCCACGTCAAGACGCTGGTGAAGATCCCGGTGATCGCCAACGGCGACATCGGCAGCCCGCAAAAGGCCAGGCACGTGCTCGACTACACCGGCGCCGACGGCGTCATGATCGGGCGCGCGGCGCAGGGCCGGCCATGGATCTTCCGCGAGATCGAGCACTTCCTCACCACCGGCGAACTGCTGCCGCCGCCGCTGGTGAGCGAGATCCACCAGGTGTGCCGCGAGCACCTCGCCGACCTCTACGCCTTCTACGGCGACGATCGCGGCGTGAAGATCGCGCGCAAGCACATCTCCTGGTACACCAAGGGTCTGGTGGGCTCGGCGGCCTTCCGCCGCGCGATGAACCAGATTCCCGACATTCCCGCCCAGCTCGCCGCCGTCGACGACTTCTTCGGCCAGCTCGCCGAGGCCGGCGCCCGCCTGAGCTACGAACACGAGCGCGAGGCGCACGCCGAAACCCTGCAGGAACTCGCAGCATGAGCCGCAGCAACGAGATCGCGGACGCCGTCGTCCGCACCCTCGACCAGTATTTCCGCGACCTCGACGGCGAAAAGCCAGCGGCAATCCACGACATGGTGATCCGCAACGTCGAACGCCCGATGCTGGCCTTCGTGCTCCAGCAGGCCAGGGGCAACCAGACCGTGGCCGCGGAGATGCTCGGCATCAACCGCAACACCCTGCGGCGCAAGCTGAACGAATACGACCTGCTCTGAGCGGGCGCCCCCCTTTTTTCTCCATCCTTCCGCTTCCGGCCCAACGATGAACGTGACCCAAGCCCTGATCAGCGTCTCCGACAAACGTGGTGTGCTCGACTTCGCCCGCGAGCTCTCCGCCCTCGGCATCAAGCTGCTGTCGACCGGCGGCACCGCCAGCCTGCTGCGCGAAGCCGGCCTGCCGGTGACCGATGTTTCCGAGCACACCGGCTTCCCCGAGATGCTCGACGGCCGGGTCAAGACCCTGCACCCGAAGGTGCACGGCGGCATCCTTGCCCGCCGCGACCTTTCCGAACACATGGACACGATCGCCGCGCACGACATCGGTCGCATCGACCTGGTGGTGGTGAACCTCTACCCCTTCCAGCAGACCGTGGCCAAGCCCGACTGCTCGCTGGAAGACGCGATCGAGAACATCGACATCGGCGGCCCCACCATGGTGCGCGCCGCGGCCAAGAACCACGGCAACGAGCAGGGCGGCGTCGGCATCGTCACCGACCCCGAGGACTACGGCTGCATCGTCGACGAGCTCAAGGCCAACGCCGGCAAGCTCAGCCACAAGACCCGCTTCGCGCTTGCGGTGAAGGCCTTCACCCACACCGCGCGCTACGACTCGGCAATCTCCAACTACCTCACCGCGCTGGTCACCAACGAGGCCGGCGACGTCTCGCTGCAGACCTACCCCGAGCGCCTGCAGCTCGCCTTCGACAAGGTGCAGGACCTGCGCTACGGCGAGAACCCGCACCAGACCGCGGCCTTCTACCGCCAGCCCGGCGCGGCCGAGGGCGGCGTGGCGGGCTACACCCAGCTCCAGGGCAAGGAGCTGTCGTACAACAACATCGCCGACGCCGACGCGGCGTGGGAATGCGTCAAGGCCTTCGACGGATCGGCCGCCGCCTGCGTCATCGTCAAGCACGCCAACCCCTGTGGCGTGGCCGTCGCCGCAAGCGCGCTCGAGGCCTACAAGAAGGCCTTCTCCACCGACCCGACCTCGGCCTTCGGCGGCATCATCGCCTTCAACGGCGAGGTCGACCGCGCCGCGGCCGAGGCCGTGTCGGCGCAGTTCCTCGAGGTGCTGATCGCCCCGTCCTACACCGCCGACGCGCTCGAGCTGCTCGCGAGCAAGAAAAACGTGCGCGTGCTCACCTGCCCGCTCGGCCAGCCCGCCGGCGCCTTCGACTACAAGCGCGTGGGTGGCGGCCTGCTGGTGCAGAGCGCCGACGAGGCCCGCATCCAGGTCGCCGACCTCAAGGTCGTGACCCGGCGTGCGCCCACGGAAGCCGAGCTGCGCGACATGCTGTTCGCCTGGCGCGTGGCCAAGTACGTCAAGTCCAACGCCATCGTCTACTGCAAGGACGGCATGACCATCGGCGTCGGCGCCGGCCAGATGAGCCGGGTCGACTCCGCGCGCATCGCCAAGATCAAGGCCGAGAACGCCGGGCTGCAGATCGCTGGCTGCGTGGTCGCCTCGGACGCCTTCTTCCCCTTCCGCGACGGCCTCGACGTGCTCGCCCAGGCCGGCGCCACCGCGGTGATCCAGCCCGGCGGCTCGATGCGCGACGAGGAGGTGATCGCCGCCGCCAACGAGCAGAACATCGCCATGGTCTTCACCGGCTTCCGCCACTTCCGCCACTAAGAACGACCACCCCAGCAGAGCTTCGGAGCAGCACATGAAAGTCCTCGTCATCGGTTCCGGCGGCCGCGAACACGCGCTGGCCTGGAAACTCGCCCAGTCGCCCAAGGTCACCCGCGTGCTGGTGGCGCCGGGCAACCCCGGCACCGCTGCCGAGAAGCTGCTGCAGAACGCCCCGATCACCGACATCGCGGTGCTGGTCGAGCTCGCCCGGCGCGAGCAGGTGGCCTTCACCGTGGTCGGCCCCGAGGCGCCGCTCGCCGCGGGCGTGGTCGATGCCTTCCGCGCCGCCGGCCTGCCGATCTTCGGGCCGACCAAAGCCGCCGCCCAGCTCGAAAGCTCCAAGGACTTCGCCAAGCAGTTCCTCGTCCGCCACAACATCCCGACCGCGAAGTACCAGACCTTCTCCGACGCCGTAGCCGCCCACGCCTACATCGACGCCGAGGGCGCACCGATCGTGATCAAGGCCGACGGCCTGGCCGCCGGCAAGGGCGTGGTGGTAGCGATGACGGCCGACGAGGCGCACGCTGCGATCGACATGATGCTGCTCGACAACAAGATGGGCGATGCCGGCGCGCGCGTCGTCATCGAGGAGTTCATGGAAGGCGAGGAAGCCAGCTTCATCGTCATGGCCGACGGCAAGAACGCGCTCGCGCTCGCCACCAGCCAGGACCACAAGCGCCTGCAGGACGGCGACCAGGGCCCCAACACCGGCGGCATGGGCGCCTACTCGCCCGCACCGGTGGTCACCCCCGACGTGCATGCGCGCGTGATGCGCGAGGTCATCAACCCGACGCTGGCCGGAATGGCCTCCGAGGGCCTGCCCTACACCGGCTTCCTCTACGCCGGCCTGATGATCGACGGCGAGGGCAAGCCGCGCGTGGTCGAGTTCAACTGCCGCATGGGCGACCCCGAGACGCAGCCGATCATGATGCGCCTGAAGACCGACCTCGCCGACCTCGTCGAGGCCGCGATCGCCGGCAAGCTCGACCAGACCGAGGCCGAGTGGGATCGCCGCTTCGCGCTCGGCGTGGTGCTGGCCGCCGCCGGCTACCCGGAGAGCCCGCGCAAGGGCGACGCCATTACCGGCCTGCCCGCCACCGAGCAGGAGGACGTGCACGTCTTCCACGCCGGCACCGCACTGCAGGACGGCCAGGTCGTCACCGCGGGCGGGCGCGTGCTGTGCGTGACCGCGCTCGGCGACAACGTGCGCAGCGCGCAGAAGCGCGCCTACGAGGTCGCCGACGGCATCGTCTTCGAGGGCCGCCAGTACCGCCGCGACATCGGCCACCGCGCGATCGGGCGCAAGACCACCTGATCGTCCGGTGCCGTTCAGGCGCCCCCTCCGCCGTCTCCGCACCCACGTGGGACGGCCTCCCTCTTCATCCCGCAGCAGACGCCAGCGCGCACCGATCGCGCATGGCGCTTGCGCGCCAATGCCTCGGAGGACCCCGCATGGATCCACGCGTCGTCAAACCCTGGTTCACCGACCTGCAGCACCGCATCGTCGAGCGCCTCGAGGCCTTCGACGGCCAGGCCTTCCGCACCGACGGCTGGGAACGCCCGGGCGGCGGCGGCGGCCTCACCCGGGTGATCGAGGACGGCCACTTCTTCGAGCGCGGCGGGGTGAACTTCTCGCACGTGATGGGTGAGGGCATGCCCGCCTCGGCGACTGCACATCGCCCCGAGCTGGCCGGCCGCCGCTTCGAGGCCATGGGGGTGTCGCTGGTACTGCATCCGCGCAATCCGTATTGCCCCACCGTGCACCTGAACGTGCGCTGCTTCGTCGCGCTGGCCGAAGGCAAGGATCCGGTGTGGTGGTTCGGCGGCGGCATGGACCTGACGCCCTACTACCCCTTCGAGGAGGACGTGCGCCATTTCCACCGCACGTGCAAGGCCGCGGTGCTGCCCTGGGGCGGCGAGGCCGAATACGCCCGCCTCAAGGACTGGTGCGACCGCTATTTCTTCCTCAAGCACCGCAACGAGCCGCGCGGTGTCGGCGGGCTGTTCTTCGACGACCTCGGCGCCGACGGCAAGACGGATTTCGACGCCGCCTTCGGCCTCACCAAGGCGGTGGGCGAGAGCTTCCTCGGCGCTTACCTGCCCATCCTCGAGCGCCGCCGCGACACGCCCTACGGCGAGCGCGAACGTGACTTCCAGGCCTACCGGCGCGGCCGCTACGTCGAGTTCAACCTCGTCTTCGACCGCGGCACCCTGTTCGGCCTGCAGTCGGGCGGACGCACCGAATCCATCCTGATGTCGATGCCGCCGGTGGTGAAGTGGCGCTACGACTGGCGCCCCGAGGCCGGCTCGGCCGAGGCCAGGCTGTACGAGGAGTTCCTCGTGACGCGCGACTGGTCCTGATCCGCAGCGCCGAAGGCGGCAAAAAAAAACGGGGCCTTGCGGCCCCGGATCTCCCTGCGTGTTTCCTGTTCAGGCCAGCGCGCCGACCGCCATCTTTTCGGCCGCGGCGCGATACTGGCGCTGAGCCTCGTCGCGACGCTCGAGGGTCTCGAAGAGATGGGCGAGCGCCAGATGAGTGCCCACCTGCGGGTCGGCGCTCAGCGAGGCCTCGAGATAGCTCTGCGCCTTGCCCCAAAGCTCCACCCGACGGCAAAGCTGGCCGAGGGCGAACAGCAGGCCCGCGTCGCGCGGCTGCTTCTCCAGCCAGGCTTCCGCCTTGTGCAGGCAGGCGTTGGTGTCGTCCATGGTGTTGGCACAGCTCGCGTACAGGCGGGCCAGGTCGCTGTCCCACTGCGCGTCGAGGAGGGTCTCGGTCTGCGCACGCATGTGCATCGCCTGTCCGGCACGCGCCATCAGCGGCAGCACTTCCTTGATCAGCCCACGGTCCTCCAGCTCCTCGGAGGGGATCTCCTGCCAGTACGTCAGCAACGCCGACGGATCGCCGACGAGCTGGCGCATGCGCTCCACATGGGCGCGGCGAAGGGCGGGCGCAGCCTGCTCGGCGGTCAGCGCCTTGTGCTTGCGTAGCTGGCGAACGTTGTTCACCAGCTCCTCCCAACGCCCGAGCTCGAAGGCGACCTTGCTCTCCAGGCGCAGCATCGCGATGTGCTTGTGCCCGGTCTCGCGCAGCTGGCCGAGACGCGCCGCGGCGAGCTCGAACTGGCGGGCGTCGATGGCGAGTTCGGCCTCGGTCATCAGGCGGGCAACCTCGCTCTCCTTGCCCTGCTCGGCGGCGTGGTCCAGCCACTCGCGATAGCGCGTGTCATCCTGCAGGCCGTAGGCCGCGCGCGCCGCGACGAGCGCGGCCATCGGCGAGCCGTCGCTCGCCGAATAGGCGGTCGAGGCCGACTTGAGCGCCTCGGAGAAACGCCCCTCGAAGAGCGCCGTCACCGAACCGTGCAGTGCGCGGTCGGCCTTGTCGCGACGTCGGCGTTCGCGCCAGCGCGCCACCCGGCCGGGCAGTTGAACGGTACGCGTGGCCACGCCCAGCAGCAGGTGGATCAGGGCGACACCCACCACCAGCACGACGATGAAGAGGTTCAGCGAGACCTGGGCACGCCAAGGCGACAACACGACAAGGACGTAGCCGTCATTCACGCCGGCCAGCATGGTCACGCCGACAGCGAGGGCGAAGATGCCGATCAGCCAGATCAGTGCACGCATCGTTCGGCCCTCACTGGGCTGCCGCGGGAGCGGCAGCTTCGGTCACGGCGGCAGCGGGCGCCTGCTCGGCGGGTGCCGCGGGCTGCGCCTCGCTTGTTGCCGCCTCCGTGGGCGCCGCCGGGGATTCAGGCTCGACGGCGGACGCCGGTGCCTGGCCAACGGCGGGCTCCGCCTCTGCAACTGCCGGAGCAGCGGCTTCCACGGCTGCGGGTGCCGCGGCCTCGGGAGCCGCCGGGGCAGGAGCGGCCGCTGCGGCAGGTGCAGCCTGCGCCGGTGCTGCGGTCTCGCCCGTACGCGCGCCGCGCGCATCGCTGGTGCTGCGGCCGGCACGCGACTGCACACTGCGCAGCGCACTGAAGGTCTCGCTCAGATCGGGCGGCTCATAGCGCACCTTCACCGCCTCGAGCTCCTTCAGCTCGCCGAGCGCGGCCTGCACACGCTGATCGCGCAGATCGTAAAAGCGCTCCACCCACTGACGGGCCTGAGCGAGGTCGGCTGCGTAGCTGCGGCCGTCGCGCGCCATCAGCGCGAGTCGTGCGCTGAGCAGGCGCATCTTCAGGTTCTCGCGGAGGAAGGTGTTCTGTTCGGGCGCGAGCAGCACCGGGTCCTCCTGGTCGAGACGCTCTACGCGGATGAGGGTGCGGATCTCGCTCCACGCATCGGCCGCGACGCTTTGCGCGAACTTCCACACGCCAGCCATCCAGCCGGCGAAACCACCGCCATCCGCGGGCCCCATCTCGGCGCCCACCGCGGCCGCAGCCGGCAACGGGCTCTCGAAGGCGAGCGGCAGCGTGTCGGCACGCTCGAGCATCAGCTCGAGACGCAGGCTGAGACCGGAGACGTCGAGCACCGGCAGCAGGCGCAGTTCCTCGATGTCCCGCACCAGCGCACGACGCAGGGTGGCGAGCTGGCCGCGGTCATGGATCGCCAGCCGGGCCTCGGCCTCCTGCAGGCCGATCAAGGCAGCCTCGACGTTGCCGGCGATCTGAAGCTGCTGCGAAGCCAGCGCGACCGCCTGCTCGACCTCGGCGAGCACACCATCCTCGCGGCTGCGCGAGAACTCCTGGTACAAGGCCTCGAGCGCCTCGGCCTGCCCCTCGGTGGTCTCGACCTTGGACTCGAGCGCGCCAAGCTTGCCCTGCAGCGACGCGATGACCTCCTGCTGCTGGCGCATCATGCCGCGCGCCTCGGTGGCGATCGTCTCGCCCTCGGAAAGGCGGCTGGCGATCTCCTCGCGCATCTTGAGCGTCTGCAGGCGCATCTCGCGTGCCTGCCAGATCGACCAGCCTGCCACGCCGATCGCAATCAGCGCGAGCAACAGCGCCCACCAGGCGGCCGGGCTGCGAGCGGGCGGCTCTTCGCCGACGGCCGTGGCGGGGGCGGCCGGGACGGCCGGATCCCCCTCGCTGGAGTTGCGGGCAGCTGGATCCACCTCGGCAGCGGGTGGCGTCGCGGACGCGACCACCTCCTCGGTGACGGGGCGAGTCTCCTCCGGGGCCGGCGATGCGGACGTCGCCGGCGGCGGCTGGGTCAGAGCGGGATTTTCTTGTCTCATGGTTCCACGTCTAGGCAAAATGGCTTTCGAGGGCCTGCATCAAACCGTCGTCTCCGGCCGGCGTTTCGACCACCCGTTCGAAACCGGCCGCACGCGCCTGCGCAACGATGCGCGGATGCGTGGCAAACACCGTAACGGCGCGCAGGGCGGCAAGCCCCTCCGCGCCGAGCATGCATTCCAGATTGCGTACGCCCTCGCTGCTGGTCAGCAGCAGGCCGTCGACCTCGCCGCGGGCAACCGGGCCGAGCAGCAGCGCCGGATCGGCCACGGGACAATGGCGTCGGTAACAGGTCACATACTCCACGCTCGCACCGCGTTCGCGCAAGGTTTCGGCGAGCAGCTCCCGTCCGCCGTCGCCGCGGAAGATCAGCACCTTGCGCCCGCGCACCGCGTCGGCGGCAAACTCGGGCAGCGCGATCACGGCCTCGCTGTCGAAGCCGTCCTGGGGCGCGATGACCTCGGCGAAACCCCAGCCCTGCATCACGCGCTGGCTGCCCTTGCCCACGGTCGCGACACGCAGCCGGGCCGGCCAGGCACGTTGCGGCAGGATCACGCGCATGGCGTGGTCGACCGCGTTGGGGCTCACGAAGAAGGCGAGATCGAACTCGTCGAGGCGGCCTACGATGGCTTGCAGCGGCGCCGGATCGAGCGCCGGCCCGACCGCGATCACCGGAAAGCGCAGCGCATGCCCACCGGCGGCCTCGATGCGCGCGCACAGGCTTTCAGCCTGCTCGCGAGGGCGCATGACGACCAGGGTGCGCCCGCCAAGGGGCCGCACGGACCGGAGATCGGAAGCAGCAGCCGGGGTCGTCACCGCGCGCCTCCCTTGCCGTCCGCTCAGCCGAGCTCGGCGAGGATCGCTTCCGCGCCCTGCGCCCGCAGGTCGTCGGCGAGCGCGCGGCCGATCGCCTCGGCCTCGGCCGGCGCGCCCTCGCGTTCGGCGCGCACGATCGTGCTGCCATCGGGACGGGCGACGAAGCCGCGCAGCCACAGCCTGCCCTCGCGCATCACCGCGTAGGCGCCCAGCGGCACCTCGCAGCTGCCGGCGAGCGCGCGAGCGACCGCGCGCTCGGCGAGGACACAGGCGCTAGTGTCGGCATCGACCAGCGGCTGCAGCCAGCGAATCACGTCGGCGCGTGCGGAGAGGCACTCGATGCCGAGCGCCCCCTGCCCGGCCGCAGGCAGCGAGACTTCCGCCGGCATCACCGAACGGATGCGCTCGCCCAGACCGAGCCGGGTGAGGCCGGCTGCGGCGAGGATGATGGCGTCGTACTGGCCTTCGTCGAGCTTGCGCAGCCGGGTGTCGAGGTTGCCGCGCAGGCTGGTGACGCCGAGGAAGGGATACTGCGCGTGAATCTGACTCTCCCGGCGCAGGGAAGAAGTGCCGACCACGGCACCAGGGGGCATGTCGGCAAGGCTTTCGTAGCGGCTGGAGACGAAGGCGTCGAGCGGGACCTCGCGCGCGGTGATGCAGGGCAGTGCGAACTCCGGCTCCATCACCATCGGCACGTCCTTCATCGAATGCACCGCGATATCGGCACGGCCATCGAGCAGCGCGGTCTCGAGCTCCTTGACGAACAGGCCCTTGCCACCGACCTTGGCGAGCGGGCGATCGAGGATCTGGTCGCCACGCGTGGTCATGCCGAGCAGCTCGACCCGACAGCCGGGGTATAGCGCCTCCAGCCGGGCCTTGATGTGTTCGGCCTGCCACAGGGCGAGACGGCTTTCACGGGTTGCAATGACGATGCGCTCGGGGCTGCTTTGACTCACGATCGGGATTCACCTGGGAAACGGGGACACACGTGCGGTGCCTAAGCGCACCATGGATGATGCATCGCAACATGACAAAATGCTGAATGCGTCCGCACGACTCGCCGCATTCTAGCACGGGGGCTGCCCGTGCCGACTCCCGCAGGCGTCGGGCCAGCGGTCGCCACGGCCTCCGATCGACCCGAAACGGGGAGGAAAGCGGTCTCGTTGCGGTAAGCTCCACCCTCCCCTCCCATCGAAATCCGAACGAAAGAATGAACCAGGACAAGGACGCCCCCCTACGCGACGACATCCGCCTGCTCGGCCGCCTGCTCGGCGACACCGTGCGCGACCAGCAGGGCGAGGCCGCATTCGGCCTCATCGAACGCATCCGCCAGAACTCGGTGCGCTTCCGCCGCGACGACGACATTGCCGCCCGCCGCGAGCTGGAGGACATCCTCGACGCGCTGTCGCGCGAGCAGACCATCCAGGTGGTGCGCGCCTTCAGCTATTTCTCGCACCTGGCCAACATCGCCGAGGACCAGCACCACATCCGGCGCTCGCGCGCGCACCTGATCGCCGGCTCGACGCCGCGCGAGGGCAGCCTGGCGCACGCCTTGCAGCGCGCGCTCGACAGCGGCGCGGCAGACGCCGCGGCGCTGGCCGGTTTCTTCGACGGCGCGCTGGTGTCGCCGGTGCTCACCGCCCACCCCACCGAGGTGCAACGCAAGAGCATCCTCAACTGCGAGACCGTGATCGCACGGCTGCTGGATGCGCGCGACCGCATGCAGCTCACCCCCGAGGAGGCCGAGGCCAACGACGAGGCGCTGCGCCGCGCGGTGCTGACGCTGTGGCAGAC
>JAEUNQ010000299.1 GCA_016790365.1 Thauera sp.
CCCACGCCATGACCACCCCACATCCCGAAATCCGCCCCGGCCAGTCGGTCGAGCTGCTCAAGCAGCTCCACATCCTGACCCGCGACGGCAAGCTCAACCAGGACAGCCGGCGCAAGCTCAAGCAGGTCTACCACCTCTACCAGTTCATCGAACCCTTGCTCGCCGAGGCCCTCGCCGAGCACCCCGACATCGAGCTGGTCGACCACGGCGCCGGCAAGTCCTACCTCGGTTTCATCCTCTACGACCTGTTCTTCAAGGACAACGCGCCCGGCGGCCGCATCCACGGCATCGAGACACGCGACGAACTGGTGATGAGCTCGCGCCAGCTCGCCGACAAGCTCGGCTTCTCGGCCGGCATGCGCTTCCAGAACCTCAGCGTCGCCGAGTCGATCACCTCCGAGCGCCTGCCCGGGCGCATCGACGTCGTCACCGCGCTGCACGCCTGCAACACCGCCACCGACGACGCGATCCGCTTCGCGCTCAACAAGGATGCGCGCTCGATCGTGCTCGTGCCGTGCTGCCAGGCCGAGGTCGCTGCGGCGCTGCGCAGGAACAAGCAGCAGGCGCTGCGCGGCCCGATCGCCGAGCTGTGGCGCCACCCGATCCACACCCGCGAGTTCGGCAGCCACGTCACCAACGTGCTGCGCTGTCTGCAGCTCGAAGCCCATGGCTACGAGGTCACGGTGACCGAGCTCGTCGGCTGGGAGCATTCGATGAAGAACGAGCTGATCATCGCCCGCCGCCAGCCCGATCGGCCGCGCCGGCGCGCCGCCGAGCGCCTCGCCGCGCTGCTCGCGATGCTCGGCCTGGAAGAGCTGACGGAGCGTTTCTTCACGAACTGACCCGCCGCCACGGCTCGCCGGCCCCATGCCTTTGGGCTGTTCCCCAACTGCTAGAATCGGGGTGTTAGCCGTGCGTGGTGGACCGCAGACGGGACACGGCGCCCGCATCGAACCAGTACGTCGAGGAGGACGGATGCGGGTGCATCCGGAGCACACATGGCCGAAACCGAATCCCCGCTGGCATTCCTGCTCTCCACCGCGTATGCAGCCCGCTATCCGCGCAAGCTGGTCGAGGGCTTCCCGCACGTCGCCCGCCGCATCGCGGATCTGTGGGACAACAAGGATGCGCTCGGCGCCTATTTCACCGAGCTGATGGTGTCCAAGCGGCCGAACCGCCGCGGCTTTCCGCCCGAGGTCGGCGCCGAGATCGTCTACCTCAGCATGGCCTACGATCTCCACGGCCCGGTGCGCCCGACCGCACAGGAGGCGCCCGAGAGCACGACGGGGCCGCGGGAGGACGCCTGGGACCACGAGCGCGCGGTCGCCGAGCTCGAGCGGCTCGACATCCCGGTCACGATGGCGCAGTTCGTGCGTGCGCTCGAAGCCGGCGACCAGCGCCTGTGCTCGCTCTTCCTGCACGCGGGCTTCGACATCGATGGCCGCGACGCGCGCCAATGGACTCCGCTGATGATCGCCTGCTTCCACGGCCGCGAGGCGCTCGCCCTCGAGCTGATCCGGCTCGGCGCCAGCGTCGATGCGCAGGACGCCGACGGCTACACGCCGCTGCACTGGGCCTCGCTGAACGGCTACCAGAAGGTCGGCGAGGTACTCGTCCGCCGCCAGGCCGAGGTCAACGCGACCAGCAAGGCGGGGATCACCCCCCTCCTGCAGGCGGCTGCGCGCGGCCACCTCGGCGTCGTGCGCCTGCTGATCGACCGCAAGGCCAGGATCAACCTCGCCGCCGCGGACGGCTCGACCGCACTGCTCAAGGCGGTCGCCAACGGGCACTGGGAGATCGTCAACACGCTGCTCGACGCCGGCGCCTCCACGCAGGCGACGATGAAGAACGGCACCACCCTGGTCGACATCGCCGCGCGCGCCAAGGACGAGCGCATCCGCGAGCGAATCGCGATCGCCGCGCGCATGGAAGCCCGCGGCGACGCCCCGATCCAGCGCGACGAGCCGCCACCGCTCACCGGGACGATCTACTAGGAAGCCGCCCCAGCCCCGATGACAACCGACTCGCCCCCTCCCGCGATGCCGCTCCCGCCTCCTTCACTGCGGCCTCCCGCGGGACACACATGGTGGTGATGCCTTCCGCCGCACTGGCGGTGCTGGTGGTGGCGCTGACCTCGCTCGGACCGCTATCCACCGATTTCTACCTCCCCGCCCTGCCCGCGATCGCACGTGCCCTGCAGACCGACAGCGCCGGCGTCCAGCTCACCCTGTCGGTCTACCTGCTCGGCTTCGGCGCGGGGCAGCTTCTCGTCGGCCCGCTCTCGGACCGCTTCGGGCGACGGCCGGTGATGCTGTGGGGCATGCTGGTCTTCCTGCTGTCCACGTTCGTCTGCGTGTTCGCCGAATCGCTCGCCGTGCTGGTGGGCGCACGCCTGCTGCAGGCGCTCGGCGCCTGCGCCGGTCCGGTGCTCGGCCGCGCGGTGGTGCGCGACCTGTACGGCCCGGCCGAGTCGGCGCGCATGCTCTCGCACGTCTCCACCGCCACCGCGCTCGCGCCGCTGCTCGCGCCGCTGCTCGGCGGCTGGCTCACCGCCGCCTGGGGCTGGCGCGCCACCTTCGTCGCGCTCGCGGTGTACGCCGTGCTGCTGATGCTCGCGGTGGCGATGTTGCTGCGAGAGACCAACCGCCACCCCGACGCCGACGCGATGCGCCCGGCGCGCATGCTGGCCAACTACCGCAGGCTGCTCGCCGACCCCGCCTACCGCGGTGCGCTACTGATCGGCTGCGGCGCGTTCGCGGCGCTGTTCGCCTTCATCTCCGGCTCGCCCTTCGTGTTCATCGAGCATTTCGGCATGTCGCCGCAACAGATGGGCCTGGCCTTCGGCCTCAACGTCACCGGCTTCATGATCGGCTCCACGCTGTCGGCGCGACACTCGCGCCGCCTCGGGCCCGCCCGGCTGATCCGCCACGGAGTCTGGATCGGCGCGGCCTCCGGCGTGCTGCTCGCGGCGCTCGCCGTTGCCGGCCCGCAGCACCCGGCGGCGGTGATGCTGCCGATGTGGGGCGTCACCGCGTCGATCGGACTGATCCTGCCCAACGCCACCGCGCTCGGGCTGGCCGGCTATCCGAAGATGGCCGGCGCCGCGGCCTCGCTGATGGGTTTCGTGCAGATGGGTCTCGGCGCCGGGGCCGGCATGCTGGTCGGCCACGGCGTGCAGCACGGCACCGCGGCGCTCGGCCTCACCGTCGCCGCCGGCATGCTGTTCGCCCTCGCCGCCTGGAGTCGCTCGCCCGCACGCTGAGCGCGGGCCTCATCGGAAGAGCGCACGAGCGGCCGCCACCAGCTCGGCGATGTCCGCCTCGAGCGCGTCCAGGCGCTCCTGCACGCCGGGCTCGCCCTGCCCGATCGCCTTCTCCAGCGTCGCGGCCGTCTCCATGATCGCCAGCGCACAGATGAAGCCGGCATTGCTGCGCAGCGTGTGCATGCGGCGGGCGGCGGATTCGGCGTCGCCGCCTGCAAGGTCGGCACGGGTCAGCTTCACTATGGCGGCGTTGTCCTCGATGAAGAGCTCGAGCAGGCCGAGGAACATCCCGCGATCCTTGCCGAGGCGCTGCATCGCGCGCTCGCGGTCGATACCGGGCAGCGCGGGAAAGTCGTCACCCGCCGCGATCGCTGGGGCCGACGGCCCCCCCACCGCCACCGCATCCGCCTCGCCAGCGGGCGGCATGGAGCCTGCCGCAGGGGGCGACGCGTCCTGCGCAGCACAGGTCTGCGCGGCGCAGAACGGCCCGGCCCAGCGCAGCAGCAGTTGCGTCATCTGCTCCAGGTCCATCGGCTTGGGCAGCACGTCGTCGGCACCGGCGGCACGCGCGGCGGCCTGCTGGTCTTCACCCACGCCGGCGGTGAAGGCGATCACCGGCAGCGCGGCAAGGCCGAGCTCGTCGCGGATGCGGCGGGTGGCGGAGAGTCCGTCGAGCACCGGCATCTGGACGTCCATCAGCACCGCGTCGAAGGCCTGCGGCCGGCTGCGCAGCAGCTCGATGGCCTGCTGGCCGTCGGCGGCGAGGGTGGCGCTGGCGCCTTCCAGCGCCAGCGCGCGCTGCACCAGGTCACGGTTCATCGCGCTGTCGTCGACCACCAGCACCTGCACGCCGGCCAGCCGCGGCCCGGCTGGACGCTCGGCCACGCCCCCTTCAGCCCCCCCTCCGGCGCCCGCCAAGTCGCTGCCGGCGACGCGCTCCAGCGGCAGCTCGAACCAGAAGGTGCTGCCCAGCCCGGGCTGGCTGTGCACGCCGATCGCGCCCCCCATCAGCTCCACCAGGCGCTTGCAGATCGACAGGCCGAGCCCGGTGCCGCCGAAGCGCCGCGCGATGCCGGCGTCGGCCTGGGTGAAGGGCGCGAACAGGCGCGCCTGCGCCTCGGGGGCGATGCCGATGCCGGTGTCGCGCACCTCCGCACGCACGCGCAGGCGCGCATCCTCGACCTCGGCGGCCCGCACGCGCAGCGAGACCTCGCCGCGCTCGGTGAACTTGATCGCGTTGCTGACCAGGTTGATCAGGATCTGCTCGATGCGCAGCCCGTCGCCGCGCAGCAGGTCGGGCGGCAGGGCCGGCGGCTCGATGCGCAGCGCCAGCCCCTTCGCGCGGGCGACCTGGCCCATCAGGCTGTCGAGATTGGCGAGCAGCGCGCGGAAGTCGAAGGGCCGCGGCTCGATGCGCAGCTGGCCGGCCTCGATCTTGGAAAGGTCGAGCACGTCGTTGAGAATCGCCAGCAAGGACTGCCCGGCGCCACGGATGCGCCCCACCATGTCGCGCTGCGCGGGCGCCAGCGGCTCGCGCTCGAGCACCTGGGCGAGGCCGAGCACGGCGTTCATCGGCGTGCGGATCTCATGGCTCATGTGGGCGAGGAACTCGCTCTTGGCGGCGTTTGCCGCGGCAGCCGCAGCCGAGGCCTGGCGCAGGCGCTCCTCCATCTCGATGCGCGCGGAGATGTCCTCGACGATGCCGAGGTAGCGCGGCGCGTCCTCCGAGGCCACCTGCACCGGCGCGAAGGCCAGGCTCACCCACACCGGCGTGCCGTCCGGACGCAGGTAGCGCTTGTTCAGGCGGTAGCCGTCGATGCGCCTGGCGTCCAGGCGGCCGAGCTGGCGCAGGCTCTCGGTGACGTCGTCCGGGTGGGTGAGCGCCATCGGGTCGGCGCCGACCAGCTCGCCGACGTCGCGGCCGACGATCTCGGCGAAGCGCGGGTTGGCCTCGGTGATCCGCCGCGTGCGCGGGTCGAGCAGCACCACCCCGAGCGGCGCCTGCTCGAAGATCACCCTGAAGCGCGCCTCTGCCGCCTGGCGCGCCTGCAGCGCGGCGCGCTCGCGCTGCTCGCGGTCGCGCCGCCACACCAGGTAGCCGGCGGAGTACACCAGCATGAGCCCGAGCGCCATCACCACGCCCATGCCCCAGGTCAGCGTGCGGATGCCGGCATAGGCCTCGCGCTCGTCGATCTCGGCGAGCATCAGCCAGGGCGTGCCCTCGACCGCGGCGGCATAGGCCAGCACCGGCACGCCGCGGTAGTCGCGTCCGCCGGAGAGGATGCCGCGCTCGCCGAGCGCGGCGCGCGCGGCCGGCAGGTCGGGGGTGGCGAGCGGGCGCTCGAGCGCGAGCGCCGCGTCGGCCTGATGGCGCAGCGGGGTCAGGAAGCGCACGCCCTCGCCGTCGCGCCGCACCAGGTAGGTCTCGGCGCTGCGGGTAGGCACCGGCCAGGCCTCGACCATCGGGTAGAGGGCGGCCTCGGCCTCCCAGGTCAGGTAGGCCACGCCGCGCGCCGGCACGCCCACCGGCGCGAGCACGCCGTAGTGGGTGCGCCCCTGCGCATCCTGGTGCAGGTCGATGAACTCGACACGCGGTCGCCTCAGCACGTCGGCGATCAGCTCGGTATGGACGGACAGGTCCGGGCTGCCGACCGCGAGCGCGGGCGTGCCTTCGGCATCGAGCAAGGCCACGCCCTGCCAGCCGCGCAGGCGCGCGAGTTCCTCGACGAGCACCTGCATGCGCGCGAACGCCGCATCGTCGCGACGACCGCCGTCCAGCCAGGCCTCGAACACGGTCTCGAGCTGCGAATGCCCGGAAAAGACCATCTGTGCATCCACCCGCGCCTCCGCCAGCCAGCCTTCGATGTGCTGGCGCTTCTGCTCGGCGATGACCGCCAGCGTGCGCTGCGTTTCGCGGCGGATCTCCTCGCTCAGCGAGCGGTAGCCGAAGGCGCCCACCCCGCCAACCAGCAAGGTCAGGGCGATGAGCGGAAAAGCGAGGCGCAGGCCGGCATGACGGCGGCCGCGCTCGCGGGCGGCAGCATCGGCGGCGGGGGCATGGTTCATGGTTTGAAGGTGCGCGCTCGGAGGCAGGCAGGCGCACGCTGGCGGAAGGATGTACGCATTGTTGCGCCGCCGCAGGAGCGCTGCAACCCGCTGCGGGCCATCTAGCCTCCGTCGGCGAGGAAGAGCGCCGGATCGACCATCGTGCGGTTGAGCATCACCGACCAGTGCAGGTGCGGGCCGGTGACGCGCCCGGTCGCGCCCACCGCGCCGATGCGCGCACCCGCGTTCACCGTGTCGCCCGGCTTCACCGCGATCGAGGACAGGTGGCAATACAGGGTGAGCAGGCCGCGGCCATGGTCGATCCACACCGTGTTGCCGTTGAAGAAGTAGTCGCCGGTGTCGATCACCCGGCCCGCGGCGGCCGCCACCACCGGGGTGCCGGTGGGCGCGGCGATGTCCATGCCGCTGTGCGGCTTGCGCGGCTGGTCGTTGAACACCCGGCGCAGGCCGAAGGAACCCGAGCGTCGCCCCGGCACCGGCGGCAGCATGCGCAGGCTGGCGGGTTCGCGCGCGCTCCAGGTGGCGACGATCTCGGCCGAGCGCAAGCGCTCGCGCTCGTGGCGGGCGAGGTCGGCGGGCGACAGGTCGACCTTGCCCGGCGCCACCTTCAGGCGCTGCTCGGCGTAACGTACCGGCCCCACGGCAACCGCCAGTCGGCGCGGCGGCTCGCCCTCGACACGTACATCGAGATCCAGGCCGCCCGGCTCGGCCTCCAGCGGGATGCCCACCACCGCGGTCCACCCGCCCGGGCGCCCGACGACCAGCACCGGCACGCCGTCCAGGCCGACCTGCGGCGCCACGAGTGCAGGCCCGAGCTCTACGAGGGCGAGCCCGCCCGCCACTGCACGCTCGCGCGGCAGCTCCAGCGCGGCGGCGGGGAAGGAAACGAAGACCGCGATGGCGGCCAGGCCGCGGGCGAGGCGTGCCCGCCAAGCGCATGAAGGGGACGAGCACATCGTCGGGTTCCTGTGTTCGAGAGCCGCGCCAGCAAGCGGATCGCGCCTGCGGCAGGATGACTGCGCGCGACGAGGCGGCGGCGGCCGAGGCCGCGATGATACGGGCGAAAATGCCGGCGATCGCAGATCGGCACGCTAGAATCGCGCCCTCGCAAACGCGCCCGCGATCCGGGCCTCATGACGAAACGCCGCCACCCGCGGCTGGAGAACGAACATGGAAGCACTCGCGAACCAGGTCGTCGACCTGCTCAACGGCCTGCTCTGGGGCAAGATCCTGATCTGGCTGCTGGTCGGCACCGGCATCTACTTCACCCTGCGCCTGGGTTTCATCCAGCTGCGCCACCTCGGCCACACCTTCACCGTGCTGCGCGGCAGCCGCCAGTCCGACGCCTCCGGCATCTCGTCCTTCCAGGCCTTGTGCACCTCGCTCGCCGCGCGCGTGGGCACCGGCAACATCGCCGGCGTCGCGGTGGCGATCACACTCGGCGGCCCGGGCGCGATCTTCTGGATGTGGGTGATCGCGCTCGTCGGCATGGCCACCGGCTTCGCCGAGGCCACGCTCGCCCAGCTTTTCAAGCAGCGCGACGCCAAGGGCCAGTTCCGTGGCGGCCCGGCCTACTATATGGAGAGAGGCCTCGGCCAGCGCTGGGCCGGGGTGATGTTCTCGCTCTTCCTGATCCTGGCCTTCGGCTTCGCCTTCAACTCGGTGCAGGCCAACACCATCGTCGGCGCCATGATCGGGGCCTTCGGACTCGACATGGGCACGCTCCACCTGGCCGGAAACGAGGTCGCCGTCGCCACGCTGGTGATCGGCCTCGCGATCGTGGCGCTGACCGCGGCGATCATCTTCGGCGGCCTGCGCTCGATCGCGCGCTTCTCCGAGATCGCCGTGCCCTTCATGGCGGTGGGCTACCTGGTGGTGGCGCTGGGCATCCTCCTCGCCAACCTCGACAAGGTCCCGGGCGCGCTCGCGCTGATCTTCCAGAGCGCCTTCGGCCTGCACGAGGCGGCCGCCGGCGGCATCGGCGCGGCCATCCTCAACGGCTTCAAGCGCGGCCTGTTCTCCAACGAGGCCGGCATGGGCTCGGCGCCGAACGCCGCCGCCGCGGCCACGCCCTACCCGCCGCACCCGGCCTCGCAGGGCTACGTGCAGATGGCGGGCGTGTTCATCGACACGATGCTGATCTGCACCGCGTCCGCGGCCATCATCCTGCTCGCCGGCCCGGTCGAGGGCACCGGCATCGGCCTGGTGCAGAACGCGCTGACCAGCGAGGTCGGCGGCTGGGGCAAGTACTTCCTCGCCGTCGTGGTGCTGTTCTTCGCCTTCACCTCGATCGTGGCCAACTACTTCTACGCCGAGAACTGCCTGGTCTTCATCGAGCACAACCACCCCGCCGGCCTGCTCGCCTTCCGCGTGCTGGTGCTGGTGATGGTGATGTTCGGCTCGATCGGCTCGCTGCCCTTCATCTGGAACCTGGCCGACGTCACCATGGGCCTGATGGCGATCACCAACCTCGTCGCCATCCTGCTGCTCTCGGGCCTGGTGGTGAAGCTGGCGCGCGACTACAACGCCCAGCGCGCCGCCGGCAAGCTGCCCAGCTTCGACGCCCGCCAGTATCCGGAGATCCGCAGCAAGCTCGAGCCGGGCGTCTGGGACTGAGACTGAGCCCGGCCACGCTCCAGACGGCACCATCCCGGCCGGACGCCAGCGGCGTCACCACCGCTCCGATGCACAGCCTCCTCGCGCTGCCCAGCCCCTTCCCCTCCGAGCCCGGCCTCGTCCGCCTGCTCGAGCCGCCCGGCAGCGATGCCGAGGCGCTCGCTGCCCGCCTCGTCGCGGGCGACTACGGCAAGCCCTTCGTGCTCGAGAACGGCGGACTGCGCGCCCTGCACTTCAGCCTCGGCTACGTGCAGAGCGTGATGGACGTCGCCAACCCGGCCGCGCTCGTGCTCGCCTACGCGCGCGCGATGATGGCCTTCCTGCTGTTCAATCCGCGCCCGCGCCGGATTGGCATGATCGGTCTCGGCGGCGGCTCGCTGGCCAACTTCTGCCACCGCCACCTGCCGGCGGCCGAGCTGACCGTGGTGGAGATCGACGCCGACGTGATCGCGCTGCGCAGGCTCTTCGGCGTGCCCGCCGACGACGCACGCTTTCGCGTGCTCCATGCCGACGGCGTGCGCTGGCTAGGGGAGACGGAGGCGCGCAGCGACGTGCTGCTGATCGACGCCTTCGGTGCCGAGGGCGTCGCCGACAACTTGCTCGACACCGACTTCCACGCCAGCGCCTTCCGCCACCTCGGCGGGCACGGCGTGCTGGTCATGAACCTCGCGGGCACGCGCGAGTCGTTCGCGCCCCACGTCGCCCGCCTGCTGGAGGTGTTCGACGAGCGCGTGATCGCGATGCCGGTGCGCGAGGACGGCAACCACATCCTGTTCGCCTTCCGCGACCCCGCCTTCGCGCCGCGCTGGAACTGGATGCGCAGCCAGGCCCACGCCCTGCAGGCGCGCACCGGGCTGGATTTCCCGAATCTCTCGCGCGCGCTGGAAGCCGGCGAGCGCCAGGGTCACGCCTGGCGGCTCGCACGCTGAGCGCGCGACGGCGAGCAGTTCAGCGCCGGTTCGAGAAGGGGTAGCCGTACAGTCGCAGGAGCTGACGGAAGGCTTCCGCGCCGACCGTCGGATCGTAGCTGGAAAAGAGCTTTTGCTGGCGCTCGTGCAGCGCGGCGGGCTGCGCCGACAGCAGCATCTCGCGCTCGTCGAGGATGTCGTCGCGCATCCGCGGACTGACGAACAGGAATGCGATCGGCCGGTACAGGCCGTCCTCGGCGGGAAGGTGATAACGGGGGTGGGCGATCTGGATGTTCTCGGCGAGATGACTCTTCATGGCTCCGTCGTGCAGTCGAAATCAAAGTCTTCCGGCCCGCACCATGCGGACCAGGAAGAAAACAGCGGCAGGCAACAATCCTGCACGCCGCAGAGAACGACCATGGAACTCGGCAAAAGATCCCTTCGCATGTACGTCTCACGCAGCAGCGGGGGCGAACCTCCGCTCAGTGGGAGCCGACGAAGGGGTAGCGGTAGAGCTCCAGCAGCTCGGTGAAGCTGCGGGCCCCCGCGACCGGATCGTAGCGCGCGAACAGCCTGTCCTGGCGCGCACGCTGCGCGGGTCCCAGCGACATGACGAGCAATTCGCGTTCGTGCAGGATGTCGTCGCGCATCCGTTCGGTGACGAACAGGAAGGCGATCGGCGCGTACAAGCCGTCTCGGGTAGGCAGGTGAAAGCGCGGGCTGGCGATGCGGATGTCTTCGGCGAGATGGCTTTTCATGATTCTTGGCTCGCGGGCTGTGGGTCTCCGTCCTTCTGTGGACATCTTCGTTCACACACCCCTGGACCGATAGCCGAAAAACGTCCCGGAGCCGCAATCCTTCACACTCGGACGAAAACGCCGAGCGTGCCCCGCTCAGCGCGCCGGCTTCGGCGGCAGCACGCCCTGGCCGCAGCTCGCCCCGACCCAGCGTGCGTCGGTCTCGAGGTCGAGGTCGCCGCGCACCGAGGCGAGCTTGACGCGGGTGACGAAATGCTCCGGGCCTTCGACACGCGCATGGAAGTCGCCACTCGCGTCCGGATCGGTGCAGCGCAGGCTGCCGCGGATCGTGTTGCCGCTGCGCTCGACCCGGGTCAGCGTGCAGTTGCCCTCGACCTTGCCGGCAAAGATGTTGTCCTGGCGCGCCTGCTCGGCCGTGATGCAGCTGCGCACGCTGCCGTCCGCGCCCAGGCTGACCCCGCGCTGCTGCATCTGCTGTTCCAGCATGCGCCGCGTGTCGGCCGGCAGGCCCTTGATGTGCTGCTGCAACATGCCCATCTGCGCGGACATGTCCGGCAACCCGGCCACGCTCAGCCGGGTGGAGCGGAACTCCCAAAGGCCCGGGCGCAGATTGTCGAGCGCGTGCGCGACCGGTGTGGCGCAGGCCAGGGAAAGTGCGAGCGTGGCGACGCAGATCGGCTTCATGGGGGGCGGCTCTCCTCGTTCTCGGGCACGCGCGGGAGCGCGCGTCGCATCGTGACGAGCATTATCGCAGGCCGGGCACGCGCGATGACCCGTCACAACCGCCCGAATCGTGGCCTGCCCCGCCCGTAGCTCACCGCACCCGGCTTCCCACGCCCTCCGCAACTCGTGCCGCCAGCGCGAGCAGCGCCGCATGATCCTCCAGCCCGTCGACGAAGCGGCGGGGAATCCCTGCGAGCCCCACCTGCGCGCCCACCAGCGCACCGGTCAACATCGCCCGCGCCAGGTTCTGCCCGCCGCCATTGACCGCATGCAGCACCGCGGACTCGAAATCATCCGCAAAACGCGCCGCCAGGTAATAAGCCGCCGGGAACTGGTGATAGACCGCACAGGGCATGCCATACACCAGCGACACCTTCCACGCCGGCTCGATGCGCACATCCAGGTCATGTGCAGCGCGCGCGATCGAGGACTGCGTGAGCAAGGCATCCGGCGACGGGAAGCGACCGGCCCTCGGAGCCTCGGTGCTGCCCGCCCCGGGCGCCTGCAGGTTGGCGCGGGTCACGGAGTGGAAGGGCAGCACGCCGGATTTCACCCTCGCCATCAGCCTGGCCGAGATGGTCGCGTCGAAGGCGTGGCCCTCGACCAGCATGCCGAGCACCGCGCCGAAGGCCACGGTCATCGCCACCACGGTGCCGTCGGACTGGGTCAGCACGGTGTTGCGGGTCACGGCATCAGCCAACGCAGCCGGGTCGAGCGCGTAGCGGACCGCGATCGCCAGCGTGCGCTCGGCGGCCTCGGTGGTGTCGGCATTGCCCGCGACCTGCCCCCAGGGCAGGCCCTGCTGCACGCGCTTCCTCCAGGCCTCGCGGATCGACTGGCTGGTGTAGCCGCCGGGGCCCTGCATCGGGCTGCCATCCAGCTGCCGGAAGAAGTCCTCGTCCAGCCGCCGGCAGAAGTCGGCCTCGTCGTAGCCACCGCAGTCGGCGAGCGACTCCAGCGTCAGGCGCAGCAGCACCCCGGCCTGCGAGGATTCGCCCGCCTTCATCCCGGCGTGGTAGTGATCGGGCATGGGTGCGGTGTAGTCGGTGATCCACGGTCCGTAGCGGGCGCGCAGCTCGTCGAGGTCGTAGTACCAGTGCGGCCCCAGCGCCAGCGCGTCACCGATGAAGGCACCGAGCAGGGCGCCCAGGGCACGATCCCGCAGGGCGGCCGCGTCCTTGGGCGAGACGGAAACGGGGGCGGCGGACATCAAGGGCCGACCGCCACGGTGTCGAGCACCTTCCACGTCCTGGGACCGACGATCCCGTCTGGCACCAGGCCATGCGCGCGCTGGAAGCGCCGCATCGCCGCCTCGGTCAAGGGACCGAAGGAGCCGTCCACCTGAGCCGCGCCGAAGCCGAGCTTGCGCTGGAGCTCCTTCACCAGAAAGATCGGATTGCCCGCGGCACCCCGCCGGATGGTCGGACGGTCCTCCGCATCCTTGCGCGGGATCGGGCGCGGGGGCGCGACCGCACCGCTCATGAGGGCCGCGACCTCGCTGCGGAAGCGCTCCATGTCGAGCGTATGCGGGTCGCTCTTGCGGCCGCGCGGCAGGGCATATTCCTTGTGGCCGCAGCACATCCCGGCCCCCTGGCCGAGGTGCGCCAGGATGGCGGCCACGCCGCGACGATAAGCGTCGAGTTGCACCTCGGGCCAGGGCTCGAAGCCGGGCTTGGTCGGATCACCGATTCCGGTGCTCTCGGCCTCGATGCCGATGAGGCTGCCGTTGCCGTCGGTGATGCCCTTCCACTCGCCCCGCCCCGCGTGATTGGCCCTTCCCGCGGCGATCACGTAGAAGGTGCCGTCCCGCCCCAGACCGAGCTGCGCCAGCGGCCCCGCCAGATCCGCACGCCCGTTCTTGAGCACCCCGAGGCTGGGCATGTTTCCGCTCCGCGGGCCGGCGGTGTGATGGCACAGCACCCCCTTGACCACGCCCATGTCGCTGCGCCCGCGGTTCGGCCAGCCATCGACCTCCGCGACCTTCAAGCCGGCGTTCCGCAGGACGACCGGCAACCATGTCAGCTGGAATGCCATTTCAGCTTACCCCCCCTTCGGCGGCGGGCAGGTCTTCATCAGGCGTCGCCTCCGTCTCCTGGACCGGGCGGTCGCACACATCGATGTCCTGCTCGTCGGGTTCGCGCGTTTCGTTCATGCCGTTCATCTTGCAGCCCTCCTGTTCCGGGTGCGCCCGCGGGAGGGCGGCGCCCATGCGGGATACTCTTCAATATAGGTCGTCGATGCACCCCGACAAGCGGATTCCAGGCCCGCTCAGGTCGTCCATTGGTCGTGGATGACGCCCACCAGCCGCCAGCGCCCGTCCACCTGCTCGAAGACCAGGCGCAAGGCGCTCCAGTCGAACGCCGCTGCGCCCCCGCCGGGCGCGGGCTCGACGTAGTACTCGACCCGCGTTCCCTGCGGGTACGCCTGGGCGGCGTTGTCGACGGTGTTGCCGCGCGGCTGGTCCGCATTCACGCCGACCCTGCCCGCCGCGCGATAGTCGCGGTCGAGCACGAAGCGCTCGACGTACTGCGCCGACGTCAAGGCGATCGGCTCGCCGCTGCCGTCGGCATCCCCCCAGACGTAGACCGTGGTGTCGTCCCAGAAGCGGCGCAGCTGCGCGGGGAGGAAGACACGATCCTGCTCGACATCGACATAGGCATAGGGCGAGAAGCGCACGCCCTTGTGTGGATGCGCCCGGCCCGCCAGGCGTTCGCCGTCGCGCCGGGCAAAGGCCTCCACGACCTCGTTCGCGGCCAGGACGATCTCCTCGGCGCCACCGCGGGCCGGCGCCTGGCCAGCAACCGGGGTTGGCGGCGGCGCGCCGCGCCGTTCGCCCGCATACAGGCCGGCCACGATCAGCAGCACGGCCAGCGCCACCATCCACAGGACCTGCACGCGCTTCATCGACCTGCCTCCTCAGGTGGTCAATTCGCCGATCAGGGCCGGGTCCGCGATGCCGTTGGCGACCAGCCCGTGTTGCCCCTGCCAGGCCTTGAGCAGGTTGAAGCTCGTCCGCCCGAAGATGCCATCGGCGAGGATATCCACTCCCCGGTCGGACAGGCCGAGTTGCAGCAGGCGGACATCGAGCCCGCGCGCCAGCGGCGTCGCCAGCGTCAGGGGGCGCGAACCCGGCTGCGGCCCGTCGTAGCAGCCGGGCGGCAAGGCGGCGAGCGTCACGCTCGAGATCTCCTTGCCGCGCACCACGAGCGGCATCTCGAGCCCCCAGAAGCCCTGGTCGATGAGACGCCTGAAGGCGTCCATGCGATAGACCGTCTGGCGCAGGTCGGCGCGCGCGTGGCCCTCCAGCCAGCTTCGCCGCGCGCTCACGTAGGCGTCGATCCAGGCCTGCTCGCCCACCGCCGCGGGCTCGCCGACCGCGCGCGTGGTGCGGTCGCGCATCGCCAGCCAGGAGCCATGCACCACGCTGTCGTACACCACCGCAACGGCAAGCGGGCTGTGCAGGCCGAGCCTTCCGGCCGCACGCAGCGCGGGCTCCCAATAGGTCCGATCGAAGAACGCGTCCTGGGTATCGCGCATCACCCCATCGTCGGCGGTGGCACGCAGTACGTTGTGCAGGCGGGGATCGTCGTCGAGGCTCTCGTCGATGGCCAGGAAGCGCGGCAGATAGGGCGCCAGCCGGGCAGCGAAGCGTGCCCCGGGGTTGGCGCAGTATTGCTGCAGCAGTTTGGCCAGGTTGCCCGAACCGAGCGTGGTCTGCGATCGCCCGAAGGTCAGGTGGCCGGTATCGCCCGGGATGAGCGTCACCTTCCCGTACTGGCCCAGCACCTCCCCGGTCTCGAACAGGTTGACGATCGCCTTGGCGACCGCCGCCTGCGTGGCGGTGACGCCACCGGCGACCGTCCCGCTCACCGCACGCGCATCGGCGGCGGCCGCGAGGCTTGCGCCCGCGCCCGGCGCGGGGCTGCGCCCCTCGAAGCGCAGCACGCAGAATCCCGGCCGCTCGGGGTGGGGGTCGCAGCCGGTCACCCGGAAGCCGAGCTGTTCGACATCGAGCGTCCTCTCGGCGCAGTCGGTGCAGGGAATGATGCGTTCCATGGCTCGCTCCTTCGGGTTCGGGGATCAGCGCCCGGCAAGGCCACACACGTACTGGCGATGCAGGGACAGGCGCGTCGTGGCGTCCGCGGAATCGGCATCCAGCAGCGCCAGGTGGCTCGTATAGCGCTCGCGTGCGGCATCGGGGCCCAGGCTGGCGAACGTGCCGACACCGGCCTCCTTGTCCAGAACCCCCAGCGCCTCGGCGTTCCGCCACACCGCGGGCAGCTTCGCATCCGGCAGGGCGGCCAGGCAGCCCAACGTGACCAGGGCGTGCCGGGACTGCTGGCGTTCCTCGCTGCGATAGTCGTCCAGCGCGGCTTCGGCCTTGTCGATGAAGATCTCCCGCACGTCCTGGCGCGCGGCGAGCGCGGTCGCCGCGGCGCCGGTCGCGAACAGCTGGCCGGCGCCGAAGCTCGAGCCGGTCGCGCCGCGGGCGTCGACATCGGTCTGCAAGGTCGCCAGCACCGCGGGAAAACGGCCTTTATTCACCGGGATCACCGACAGCTCCTTGCGCTTGTAGCCGAGGGTGAAGGTCGAGGTGCTGCCGCCGGCCTCGTAGCCGATCTTCAGGCCCACCGTGGTCGAGGTGCCGAAGAACATCGGCTTGAAGTCGCCTTCCTGCTTCGGATCGGACGCCACTGACCCCGCGGGCGCGAGCAGCGTGCGGGCGGCGTCGCCGGTGGCATACAGCTGCTTCACCCGGCGATCGAGCAACTGCCCGTTGGTCATGAACACCGCCACCACGGGTGGCACGGCGCCGCTCTCGTAGCGCGGGCCGAAATAGCCCTCGACGCGATCGTAGGCGATGCTGGCCGACGGCGGTGTCTGCTCGACGTCCAGGCCGAGGGAGCTCTTGGTCACGAAGACCACGGTGTCCGGCCGGCTCGCGCAGCCGGCCAGCGCAACCGCGAGCGACAGGACGATCGAAGCGCGGCGAGTGTTCATCGGATGGCCTCCGTTCGATCCGCATCGGGCGCGAGGCAGACGCCGTCGCGCAGGAATCCGAGCGTGGTGTCCGCATAGCCGAGCACCAGCGCGCTGCCCACCTCGGCACGGGTCCAGCCCAGGCCCAGGGTCTGCACGCGCAAGGTCTCCGCGGCGATCGGGCCTTGCGCCGGCGGGAGGGTCAGATGCATCCAGCCGAGCAAATGCCGCTGCCCCTCGGCATCGACCCACACGTGCGCGCACCCGCCCGCCAAAGCCAGCACGGCAAGCGCCCCACCTCGCAGGATCGAATCGACCAGGGGAGTCATGTCAGGCTCGATGAACCACGCTGGCGAAAGCCACCGTGGGCCCTTCGCCCGGTGACGATCCCCGGTCTGCCGGGAGCACCGCCGGGCGGGTCACGCTTCCAGCATAGCCGGCGGTTGCGGGCTTGCAAGCCGGCCGCGCCCCGCCCGCGCCGACCCGCAAGCCACGACCGGCGGGCGCGGCGGGAAGGCTCAGGCGCGCTTCCTCCAGATCGTCAGCTCCGACAGCGTGTGCTGGTGCTTGCGCCGCGTCTCGCGGATCACGAAGGGCACCGCCTGCGGCCCCTGCACCAGCTCGAACTCGGCGGCGAGGAGGTCCTTCAGGCCGTCGAGCGTGGTGTAGGACTCGCCATCCTTCTTGAAGCCGCCGATCCACTCCTCGCGCTTGGTGTGCTCTTCCAGCCAGGTGTAGGGCGAGGCGAGCAGCAGCAGGCCGCCGGGGTTGAGGCGCCGGGTGACATCGGCGAGGAAGCGGCGCGGGCTGTACAGGCGGTCGATCAGGTTGGCGGCGAGGATGAGGTCGAAGCCGGTGAAGACCTCCTTGAGGTTGCAGGCGTCGCCCTGCCAGAACTCGACGCGATCGGCGGTCTCGGCGAGGCCGAGCGCGTCGAGCCGGCGCTCGTGGTAGGTGACCAGCTCGCCCTCGTCGGGCATGGTGTAGCGCAGCGCGCCGGTCTCGGCGAGCCTGACGCCGGCCTGGATGAAGCGCGCCGAGAAGTCGATGCCGACCACGCGTTCGAAGGCGCGTGCCAGCTCGAAGCTGGCCCGCCCGGTAGCGCAGCCCAGGTCGAGCGCGCGGCCGAAGCGGCCGTTGCCGAAGCGACGCTGGGCGCTGATCGCGATGTTGGCGAGCGCCTTGGGGAAGTTGGGCACGCCGAAGGCCTCGTCGCCGTAGTGGAACTCGGCGTACTGCGACAGCAGCGCGTCGGTCTCGTAGGTCGAGGCCGCGTTGAACACCGGCGCGTCGCTGACGATGTAGCGCAAGCCCGCATGCTGGAAGAAGTGGCGGCGGAAGGCGTAGCGCGAGGCGTGGCGCGACTCGTTGCCGGCCGAAATCCAGCTGCCGCCCTTGAGGATGGCGTGGCGGTCGTCGAAGGTCGGCGTGGTGAAGTCGTCGTAGATCGGGTGCACTTCGAAGCCGTCGAAGGGATAGGTCGGCGTCTCGCACCACTGCCACACGTTGCCGACCACATCGAAGAGCTCGCCATGCGCGAAGCGCGTCACCGGGCAGCTCGAGGCCCAGTGGTCCAGATGCAGGTTGGCGTTGGCGGGCGCGTCGTGCGGCACGTCGGCGAGACCGACGTGGTCGTGGATGCGGTTCCACTCGTCCTCGGTGGGCAGGCGCACCGGCTGGCCGGTCTCGCGCGCCTTCCAGCGGCAGAAGGCGCGCGCCTCCAGACAGTTCACTTCCACTGGCCAGTCCCAGCGCATCGGCACTTCTTCCGCCATCAGGCGCAGCTTCCAGCCTGCCGTGTCGGGGACCCAGAAGGTGGGGTGCTCGGCGCGCGCGTAACGCTTCCAGCCCAGGCCCTCCTCGTCCCACACGCTGTCGTCGGCGTAGCCGCCGGCCTCGACGAAGCCGAGGTATTCGCGGTTGGTGACCAGGTGGCGCGCGGCCTGGAAGGCCGGCACCGCGGCCCGGTGCGTGCCGTACTCGTTGTCCCAGCCGTAGATCGGCTCGTCGAAGCTGCGCCCGAGCGTGACCGTGCCGGCGGGGATGTCGACCAGCCCGTTGGCCGGCGGCTCGCCGTGCTCGGCGCAGGGCGGCCAGGCGGGATGCGGCTTGACGTAGTGCAGCGCGTGCTGGCGCATCAGCACCGAGGAGGTCTCGAGGTGGATGCGCTCGTGCTCGATGCCCATCACCACCGCCCAGAACGGGTCCTTCCAGCCGATCGGCAGCGTGAAGGGTGTCTCGCGGATCACCCGGTCGACCACCGCGCGCACCTTGTCCCGGTAGTCGGCGACCTCGACCACGGCGGGCCAGTCGTAGCGCGCATCGTCGAGGTCGTCCCAGCTCATCTCGTCGACACCGACCGCGAACATGGACTCCAGGCGCGGGTCGATGCGCTGCTCGATCAGGCCGGCGAGCATGAACTTGTTGATGAAGAAGGTCGCGGTGTGGCCGAAGTAGAAGATCAGCGGGTGGCGCAGGCTGATCGGCTTCCTGTAGTAGGCCTCGTCGCTGGCGAGCACCTCGAACAGCGACTCGTAGCGGTCGAAGGTGGCGTGGAAGTACTGCAGCAGCTCGGCGCGCTTGGCCTCGACGTCGGTACCGGCGAGCAGCGGAGTGCGCGGAAAGAGGCGCGCTGCGCTGCCGGTGGGCGCGGAAGCAGGGAAAGGACGACCGCTCGGGGTCGCTTGCGATGCGGGGTTCATTGCGCGGATCCTGGTCGTTGGGGGACGGATGAAGTGCATTTTCCACGTTTCAGCGCGGGAAGGTAGCGCGGCGGGACGATCCGCGGGCGCGAGACCGGGCGTGAATGCGGCGGAGAGGCTCCGCATCCGCGTCGCTGGGTCGGGCGCTCTGTTCGCGCCTTGCGGCGCTCCTACAGGAAGGCGCTCCTACGGGGAGGCGCTGCGTCGGCGGAAGGCGGGCTCGCGGGCGAACAGCGTGGCGGCGACGACCGCGTTGAGCACGGCGGTGACGAGGAAAAGCTGCGGCACCGCGAAGCCCGCCGCGAGCAGGCCGGCGCCCATCGCCGCGGCGGCGACCATGAAGAGCGCGTTGAGGATGTTGTTGCCGGCGATCACGCGCGCGCGGTGCGCCGGCGCCGAGCGCTGCTGGACGAGCGCGTACAGCGGAACGATGAAGAAGCCGCCGCACACCCCGATCATCACCAGGTCGAACACCACCCTCCACACCTCGGCACGGACGAACAGCACGTCCAGCCCCTGGCCGGGTGCCAAGGCCCCCGCCGCCGGGCTCGCCCACCAGAGGTCGAGCGCGAACAGGCTCAGCCCGATCGCCCCCGGCAGTACCCTGCGCGGCTCCACCCGCCCCCGCGACAGGCGACCGCACAGCAGCGAACCCGCGCCGATGCCGACCGAGAACAGGGCCAGCAGCAGCGTCACCGCGCGCTCGTCACCGCCGAGGTGACCCGCAGCGAAGCCGGGAAACTGCGACAGGAACAAGGCGCCGTAGAACCAGAACCATGAGATGCCGACGATGGCGGCGAAGACCGTGCGCGCCTCGAGCATGAAGCGCAGCATCTCGCGCGTCTGCGTCAGCGGGTTCCAGTTCACCCGCAACCCCGGGTCGGCCGCAGCCGCTGGCGGGATGGCGCGGCTGGACAGCCAGCCGAGGACGGCGATCGCGAGCACCGCGACCGCCACGCGGGCGGGCCCGTCGGCCCCGATCACCAACAGGCCACCGACGATGGTGCCGGCGAGGATCGCGACGAAGGTCGCCGCCTCCACCAGCGCATTGCCGCCGACCAGCTCGTCGTCGGCGAGCTGCTGCGGGATGATCGCGTACTTCGCCGGCCCGAACAGCGCCGACTGCGTGCCCATCAGGAACAGCACGCCGAGCAGCAGCGGCAGCGACATTTGCGCAAAACCCAGCACGGCGAGCGCCATCACCGCGATCTCGAGCAGCTTGGTGGCACGGATCAGGCGGCTCTTCTCGTACTTGTCGGCAAGCTGGCCGGCGGTGGCCGAGAACAGGAAGAAGGGCAGGATGAAGACGCCTGCGGCGAGGTTCACCAGCACGCCGGGCGAATCTGCCCCCAGGCGCGCGGCCTGGAAGGTGATCAGCACCACCAGCGCGTTCTTGTAGACGTTGTCGTTGAAGGCGCCGAGGAACTGGGTCAGGAAGAAGGGCAGGAAGCGGCGCTCCCGCAGCAGGCGGAACTGGCTGCTCATCGTGCGGCCCCGGCAGGGAGGGAGGGCGCCAGGCGGCAATTGGTCGAGAAGGGCATGGCAGGAATCTTCATCGATCCGCAAGGTAATCGGAAAAGCGGGCGATCGCCACCGCTCATGCATCCCAGCCCAGGCCACGGCGGCGGGCGGAAGCGGCCACGTCGATCGGAGAACGGACCCGTTCGCGGCTGCCGCCGTTCCTGCATCGCTCCTGTTGCGGCCGGCGCGAGTCGCGATCCTTGGCCTGCGCTGCTAGGATGAAGCAGACCCGCCGGCGCAATCGACGCCGGACCGCCCCGGAGCACAGCCCATGAAGCCGCCCCTCGCCCTCCTGCTCGCGCTCGCCTCCTTCACGGCCTGCGCCGAGTCCCTGCCCAAGGGCGACTGTGCCGCCCCGGCGGCGGCGCACGATCTCAACGGCTGCGACTTCTCCGGGCGCGACCTCGCGGGCATCGACCTACGCGGCGCCTTCCTCGACAACGCCAGCTTCGCCGGCGCAAGGCTCGACGGCGCGCGCTTCGACCAGGCCTCGGCGCGCTGGGTGAACTTCCGCAATGCGCAGCTCAAGGCGGCGCAGTTTCCCGACGCCGACCTCTTCCACGCCAAGTTCGACGGCGCCGACCTCAGCGACGCCAACCTGCAGCGCAGCTACCTCTTCGGCTCCAACCTGATCGGCACGCGGGCGCCACGTGCCGACTTCAGCGGCGCCCACCTCAAGGACCTACTGATGCCCGACGCCGACCTCGAGGGCGCGCGGCTGCGCGACTGCTTCGCGCTGCGTGCGGTGCTCGGCGGCTCGCGCATGGCGGGCGCGGACCTCTCGGGCAGCGACTTCACCGGCGCCGAAGCGGAGGGCGTCGATTTCAGCGGCGCGACCCTGCGCGGCACGCGGCTCGCCGGCGCCTCGCTGGCGGGTGCGGTGTTCCGCGAGGCCGAGCTCGAGCGCGCCGACTTCACCCACGCGGATGTCGCCCGCAGCGACTTCTCGCGCGCGCGCAACCTGCCCGCGCAGGTCACCGAGCTCTTCATCGCGCCGCAGATGGGGATGGCCAGGTGAGCGAGCCGGGGAGCAGGCCCGGGACAATCGCCCGCCTCCTGGCCTACAATACGGTCTCTTTCTACCGATCGTGCGCCGCATGAACCTGCCCGCCCGCCTCCGCCTCGCCCATCGTCGCGCCTCGCTGCGCGCGGGCGTCCGTGTGCGCGCGCGCGGCATCGTGTCGCCGCTGCGCGATCTCGCGACCCAGCTCGCGTTCAAGGTCACAGGATCTCCCGCCGTGCTTTCCCAAGCCGTGCGGGGCCACCACAGGGGCTGAGCCCCACCCCCCGCACGGCACCTTGCCCGGGACGCGCACGGCGCGCCTCCCGTTCAACGTGCAGCCGCCGCGGGTCTCTCACTCCAGCTTCCCGCCCATCGACCGCTCATCGACAAGCCTGGCTGTCCGGCCACGGTCCATCCGGACCCTCCCGGCCATCGGCATTGCCCCGCGCGGCTGCACCCGGAACGCCACGCCCGCCGCGTGGCGATGCGATGCGATGCACGAGGGTGATGCGATGGTTCTCACACGAAGTTTCGTCAGGGCGAAGCGGCCCTGCACCGATGGATTCCGCTGGTTCGTCCGCCAGTTCGGCGAAGGCGGCAACTACCAGGCCATGCTCGACGAGATGGTCGCCGCCGGCCGCGTCGGCGACGCGTGCTGGCTGCTCGAGCAGTTCGGTCCCACCGACGAGCTGCGCGTGGTCGACGCGATCGAGGCCGACGCCATCGTGTTCGCCGGCACCCTGGAGGTGCGCGGCGGCGTGGACGTCGAGGGCGTGCTCCGTGTCGGGCGCTCGCTGCAGGCGGGCGCCGGCGTGCGCGCGGGCGGCGACGTCCAGGTCGGCGCCGACCTGCGCGTGGAAGGCAGCGTGCGCGTCGAGGGCGACCTGCAGGTGGGTGGCGACCTGCGCGTGGGCTGGGGCGTGGACTGCGCCGGCGAGCTGCGCTGCGACGGCGAGCTGCGCACCGGCTGGGACCTGCGCTGCGACGGCCGCCTGCGCGTCGCCGGCAACGCGTACGTCGGCCTCGACCTGCAGGCCAACGAGGGCGTGCGTTGCGCCAAGGGCCTGCAGGCGGGCGGCGACATCCAGGTCGAGAACACGCTGCGCGCCGCACAGGGCATCGCCGCGGGCGGCTCGATCCGCGCCGGCATGCACCTCGAGGCCGGCTGGGGCATCAAGGCAGGCGGGGTGATCGCCGCCGCGGGCGCGATCCGCGCCGGCGAGAGCCTGGCTGCGGGCGAGGCGATCCGCGCCGGCACCGGCTACGGCGTGTTCGCGGGGCTCGATGTGCAGATGGAGGCCTGGGAGGCGAGCGCGCGGGTGAGCGCACCGCAGCGCCCCGAAGGCCTGATGAGCGGCTGGTGGGCCGGCCCCGCGGCGTGCTGAACGGAGGTCGCGCAATGAACACCCTCGCCCTGCGCCCGCGCGGCCTGCTCGCCCGCCACACCCCGCTCTCGCACCGCTCCAGCTTCTCGCCGCGCTCGGCGCTGGCCTTCCCGCAGCCGCCGCCGCTCACGGCCGCGCCGGCCGCAGCCTTGTGTGCCGCGCTCGGCACTGCGTTCACCGCCGTCCTGCGCCGGGTGCTGCAGCCGCCGCGCATGGAACTGCGCATCGACGTGAACCAGCCCGACGACAGCATCGAGGCCGAGCTCGACATCCTCCACGGTCGGCTCCACCGCCCCGGCGACGCCCTGCACACCTGCACCCGCCTGCCCGCGTTGCTGCCCGGCCTGGTCTTCCACCACCGCGAGGCCGACGGCGAGCACTACGTCTATGTGGAAGACGTCGCGCACGGGCGCCTCGCCGGCTACACGGTGTTCAACCGCCTGATCGAGGTCGACCGGCGCACCGACCGCCATGTGCGCTCGCCACACTCCAAATACGCCCCCGCCTACCAGAGCCGCGGCATCGCCAGCGCGGTGTATGACTGGGCGCTCGGGTGCGGCGTCTGCCTGGTCAGCGGCGCCCGCCAGTCCGCCGGCGCGCACGCGCTCTGGCACGCCCTCGCGCGCCGCCACTCCCTGCGCTGGGTCGCGCTGCGCGCCAAGCGCATGCACGACCTCGGCGCCAGCATCCCGTCCGCCCAGGCGGCCGAGCTCGACACCCGCATGATCCTGCTCGGCCACGGCTGGACCGACACCCGCCTGCGCAGCCTCGGCCTGCTGTATCCGGCCGCCGAGGCCGCCAACGAGAAGATGCGGCGGCGGGCCTGAGCCGCGGCGCACGGACGCCACATTCGCGCCTTGCGGCGCTCCTACAGGAACCGCCACGGCCCGGCGCCGTGTAGGAGCGGCGCAAGCCGCGAACCGGGCCGCGAACCGGGCCGTGCAGCGGGCGAGGTGGTCGCGGACGCCCGCGTGCGCCGCCGTCTTCGCGCCTGGCGGCGCTCCTACGCGAACCGACACAGCCCGGCGCCATGTGGAGCGCCGCAAGCCGCGAATGGACTTGCGGGAGCGCCTGGTGGTGCGGCCGCGCTAGAATGCGGGCTCTCGGGCCGAAGCGCCCGCCTGCGCCGTCTTTTCCGGAAAGCCGACATGAAACTGCCCACCGCCGCCGCGCTGATCCTGGCCACCGCGGCCGCATTGACCGCCTCCGCCACGTTCGCCCAGGGGCTGCCCAAGGGCGACTGCGCCGTGCCCGCGCCGCGCCAGGACCTCAGCGGCTGCGACTTCTCCGGACGCAATCTTGCCGGCAGCGACTTCTCCGGTACGGTGCTGGAGAACGCGCGCTTCAACGGCGCGCGACTCGAGGGTGCGCGCTTCGAGAAGGCGATGGCGAAGTGGACCAACTTCACCGGCGCCCGCCTCGAAGGCGCGCGCTTCGCCGGCGCCAACCTGTTCCATGCCCGCTTCGACGGCGCCGACCTGAGCGACGCCGACCTGCAGGGCGCCAACCTCTTCGGCGCCTTCCTGATCGGCACCCGCGCCCCGCGCGCGAACCTCGACGGCGCGTTCATGAAGGACACCCACATGCCCGAGGCCGACCTCAGCGGCGCCCGCCTGCGCAAGGTGTACGGCCTGCGCTTCATCCTCGACGGCTCGAAGCTCTCCGGCGCCGACCTGTCCGAGGCCGACCTCACCGGCGCCAACCTGGAAGCGGTGGACTTCACCGCGGCCAAGCTCGCCGGCACCCGCCTGTCGGGCGCGGTGCTGCCCGAGGCGAAGTTCGCCGACGCCGACCTCTCCGGCGCCGACTTCACCCATGTGGACGTGGAGACGAGCGACTTCCGCGGTGCGCGCAACATCCCTGCGGCGTTGCAGGCACAGATCGACAAGGCGGCCCAGGGCAAGCGCTGAACGCCGCGCCGGAGCGCCTAGCCGGGCGGGCCTTCGTCGGCTTCGACGTGCGCTCGGCGGTGGCGCTGCCGGAATGAACGCGCCACCGATACAGCCCGCCAGTCAGCCCCCCGCCGCAGCCCCACCGAAGCGTTCCGCCAGCCAGTCGATGAACACCCGCACGCGCGCGGACAAGGGGCGGTCCGCCGGGTAGAGCGCGTGCACCGGCAGCCCGGGCGGCGGAAACCCGGGCAGGATCTCGACGAAGCGGCCCTGCTCCAGGGGCTCGCGCACGTGATAGTCGGGCACCTGGACGATGCCGAAACCGGCTGCGCAGGCCGCCACGTAGGCGCCACCATTGTTTACCGCCAGCCGCGAGCGCAGGCTGCGCAGCTCGATGCGCCCATCCACCTCGAACTCCAGCGGCAAGGATTTCGCGGTGGAGGCGGAGACGTAATCCACCATCCAGTGCGCCTCCAGCTCGTCGAGGCTTGCCGGCGGCGGATGCTGCGCGAGGTAGCCGACGCTCGCGCACGTCACCTGGCGCAGGCGTCCGAGGCGGCGCGCGTGCAGCGGCAGGTCGCCGAGCTCGCCGATGCGCAGCACGCAATCCACCCCCTCGCGGATCAGGTCGATCTGGCGGTCGCCGACGCTGATCTCGATGCGGACGAGCGGATAGCGCGCGTAGAAGTCGGGCAGGGCCGGGATCAGCAGCAGCCGGCAGAAGGAGTCCGGCAGATCGATGCGGATGCGCCCCTGCGGATGGTGCGCGGCCTGCGAGAACTCGGCCTCGGCGTCGTCGAGGTCGGCGAGGATGCGCAGGCAGCGCCGATAGTAGCCCGTGCCGTCCACGGTGGGGGTGACCTGGCGCGTGGTGCGCGCGAGCAGGCGAACGCCGAGGTGGGCCTCGAGCTGCTGGATGATCTGCGTCGCCGAGGCGCGCGGCAGGCCGAGCTGCTCGGCGGCGCGGCTGAAGCTGCCAAGCTCGACGATGCGGGTGAATAGGCGCATGGCCTGCAGACGATCCATGGCGGCGATTATTCGTATAAACCGAATAGTGTAGTTGTTTTGCGCGTCTTTATCTGTCGACGGCAAACAGCGATCATCCACAGCCCGACACCCTGGCCCCCGAGCCCCTCGAACGCCATGCTCGCCCACCTCGAACGCCCCGCCGGCAAGGCCCCGGGGCTGCGCCGCATCCTCGACGATTTCGGCCTGACCTATTTCGCCAACGGATTGATCGGCTTCATCTTTTCCGCCACCGGACCGGTCGCGATCATCCTCTCGGTGGGCACCCGCGGCGGGCTCAGCGAGGCGGAGCTCGCCTCCTGGGTGTTCGGCGTGTTCTTCATCAACGGGCTGATCACGCTGGCGATGAGCTGGCGCTACCACATGCCGCTCGGCTTCGCCTGGACCATCCCCGGCACCGTGCTGGTCGGCCCCGCGCTGCAGCACCTGAGCTTCGCCGAGGTCATCGGCGCCTTCTACGCCACCAGCCTGCTGGTGGTGGTGCTCGGCGCCAGCGGCTGGGTGCGGCGGGTGATGTCGGCGCTGCCGATGCCGATCGTGATGGGCATGGTGGCGGGCGTCTTCCTGCGCTTCGGGCTCGACATCGTGCGCGCGCTCGACAGCGACGTGGCGATCGCCGCGCCGATGGTCGCCGCCTTCCTGCTGCTGTCGGCCAGCCCGGCCTGGGGCCGCCGCATGCCGCCGGTGATCGGCGCGCTGCTGGTGGGCGCGCTGGCGATCGCGCTGCTCGGCCGCATCGACGGCAGCGCGCTCGGCGGCCTCGCCTTCGCACAGCCCCTGGTGCAGGCGCCGGTGTGGTCGGTGGCGGCGCTGGTCGAGCTGGTCGTGCCGCTGGCGATCACCGTGCTGGTGGTGCAGAACGGCCAGGGCGTGGCCGTCCTCAAGAACGCCAGGCACGAGGCACCGGTGAATACGGTGGCCTTCGTGTCCGGGATCGGCGCCTTCTTCAGCGCCATGGTGGGCGCGGTGAGCTCCTGCCTCACCGGACCGACCAACGCGCTGCTGACCTCGTCCGGCGAGCACGGCCGCCAGTACACCGCAGCGCTGACCTTCGGCCTCTTCGGCGTGCTGTTCGGGCTGATGGCGCCGACCTTCACCGGGCTGATGCTCGCCGCCCCCAAGGAGTACATCATGGTCCTCGGCGGGCTGGCCATGCTGCGCGTGCTGCAGGGCGCATTCGTCGCCTCCTTCGGCGGCGGCCGCTTCACCCTGGGCGCGCTGGTGAGCCTGCTCGTCACCGTGGCCGACATCGGCATGTTCAACATCGGCGCCGCCTTCTGGGGCCTGGTCGCCGGCTTCGGCGTGAGCTGGCTGATGGAAAAGCAAGACTTCACCGCGCTCGCCAACCGCGCCTGAGCCTCCGGGGCAGGCCTGCCCCGTTTCCGCCTTCCGCTGCGCCGGCCCCTTCCCGGCGGGGCCCGGCCGCCCCCCCTTCATGAGCCCCTCCTCCCTCGCTCCTTCCGGCACCCGCGCCATCGTCGGGCAACTGCTCCACCTGGCATGGCCGATCCTGATCGCCCAGCTGCTGTCGATGACCATGATGGTGGCCGACACCGTGATCGCCGGGCGCTACGGCACCGAGGACCTCGCCGGGGTGGCGATCGGCAGCAGCTACTACATCTCGGTGGTGATGCTGCTCACCGGCACGCTGCAGGCAATCTCGCCGACCATCGCACACCACGTCGGCGCCGGCCGCGAGGAGGCGATCGCCCCCGCGCTGCAGCAGGGCTTCTGGCTCGCGCTGCTGCTCACCGGCCCCGGGATCGCGCTGCTGCTGAACCCCGGCATCCTGCTCGAGGCGGCGAGCGTGCCGCCCGCGGTCGCTGCCAAGGCCACCGACTACCTCGCCGCGACCGCCTTCGGCCTGCCCGCGCTGCTGCTCTACCGCAGCTTCTACGCCTTCAACAACGCGGTGGGGCGGCCGCGCGTGCTGATGGCGATCAGCGCGATCACCATGTCGACCCACATCCCGCTCGCCTGGGCACTCACCAACGGCACGCTCGGCTTCGCGGCGATGGGCGGCACCGGCTGCGGCGTGTCGACCGCGACGGTGCACTGGATCGCGCTCGGCTGCGGCCTCGCCTACCTGATCTTCAACCCCGCGTACAAGCCCTACCGCCTCTTCCACGCCTGGCAGGCGCCGCGCCCGCAGGCGCTCGGCCAGCTGCTGCGGCTGGGCCTGCCGATGGGGGTGTCGACCTTCATCGACATCAGCTCCTTCACCCTGATTGCCATCCTCGCCGCCCGCCTCGGCACCGAGACGGTGGCCGGACACCGCGTCATCGCCAACTTCACCGGCATGATCTACATGCTGCCGCTGTCGCTGTCGATCGCCACCATGGTGCTGGTGGGGCAGTCGGCCGGCGCGCACGACTGGCGCCGCGCGCGCCGCACCGCGCGGCTGGGGATGAACCTCGCGCTCGGCTTCTCGCTGCTGGTGGGCGCGCTGCTGTGGGTGCTGCGCGAGCCGCTGGTGGCCTTTTCGTCCACCGACCCGGCGGTGCAGGCAATCGCGCTCGGGCTGGTCGTGTGGCTGCTGCTCTATCAGTGCTTCGACGCCCTGCAGACCGTCGCCGCCCACGCCCTGCGCGGCTACAAGGTCACGCTGCTGCCGATGCTGGTGCACAGCCTGTGCTTCTGGGGCATCGGGCTGGCCGGCGGCTACTGGCTCAGCTTCCACGCCCCCTGGCGCGCC
>JAEUNQ010000308.1 GCA_016790365.1 Thauera sp.
CGAGGCGACCCTGCGCGACATCGACCGCGTCGCCGGGATCGAGGGCTCCTTCGTCTGTATCGAGCCGCGCCCGGGTGCGCCTGCGGCGGTGATCGCCTCGTCCATGGGGCCCTGTCCGGATCGTGCCGAGCGCGGCGAGGACGCCTGCGCCGCCTGCCGGGCGGGCTCGGCAGGGCAGGCGCTGGCGCTGCTGTCGCCGACCCTGCTGCGCTTTCCGCTGCGCGACCGCGAGCATCACTACGGCATGTTGCGGCTGTCGCTGCCCGACGGTGCGCGTCTGGAGGACTGGCAGCGCCAGCTCGTCGAGGCGCTGTCGCGCCACATGGGGATGGCGCTCGGTGCGGCGCGGCGAACCGAGCAGGAGCGCCTGCTCGCGCTGCAGGAAGAGCGCTCGGTGATCGCCCGCGAGCTGCACGACTCGCTCGCGCAGGCCCTGTCCTACATGAAGATCCAGGTCAGCCTGCTGCAGCGTGCGCTCGCCGATCCGGCACGCGCGGCGGAGGCGGAGCCGATCCTGGCCGACCTGCGCGAGGGCATCAGCGCCGCCTACCGCCAGCTGCGCGAACTGCTGGTGTCCTTCCGCCTCGGCCTTTCGGCCGACCTCGCCACCTTGATGGAGGACGCGGCGCGCGAATATGGCACTCGTGGCGGACTGGAGGTCGCGCTCGCAGTGGAGCTCGGTCCGTGCCAGCTCAGTCCGAACCAGGAGGTGCACGTGTTGCAGATCGTGCGCGAGGCCTTGTCGAACATGGTGCGCCACGCCGCGGCGCGCCACGCGCGCGTGGAGCTGCGCGGCGACGCGGACGGGGAGGTCCGGCTGGAGGTGTGCGACGACGGCTGCGGCATCGGTGCGCCGCCGGCCGACGCGCGCAATCACCACGGGCTGGCGATCATGCGCGAACGCGCGTTCAGCATGGGCGGGGAACTCGAGATCACGCCGGCGCAGCCGAGCGGAACCCGGGTATGCGTGCGTTTTCGCGCCGCGACCGGGAGTGGGGCAGGGACTGACCCCGTAGATACGCAGAGGGAATTGGAGACATGAACGAGAGCTGCCGCGTGCTGATCGTGGACGACCACCCGCTGTTCCGTCGCGGGCTGCTGCAACTGTTGCGGACGATCCCCGCCTTCGTCCTCGTCGGCGAGGCCGCCAGCGGCGCGGAAGGGCTCGCACTCGCACGCGAGCTGCGTCCCGACCTGATCCTGCTCGACCTCAACATGCGTGACGGCGACGGGCTCGACATGCTGCGCGGCCTGCGCACGGCGCGCAGCGAGGCGCGCGTGGTGATGGTCACGGTATCCGACTCCGGGGAGGACGTGGTGGCGGCGCTGCGCGGCGGGGCCGAGGGCTACCTGCTCAAGGACATGGAGCCCGAGGCCATGCTCGAGGCGCTGCAGGGAGTGGCCGCCGGGCGGGTGGTGATCCCGCCGCAGCTCAACCATCTGCTCGCCGCCGCGCTGCGCGGCGAGTCGCGGCCGCAGTCGGCGGGCGCCGCCGGGCTCACCGAGCAGGAGCTGCGCATCCTCGAGAAGATCGCCGCCGGGCTCCCCAACAAGCAGATCGGGCGCGAGCTCGACATCGCCGAGGGCACGGTGAAGGTGCACGTCAAGCACATCCTGCGCAAGCTCGAGCTGCGCTCGCGGGTCGAGGCCGCGGTGTGGGCGGTGGAGCACCTGCGCGGTTGAGCGGGAAAGCCTGCCGGGAGGCCCATCTTGAACTGAGATGAGTTCGCAGATTGATCGAGATCAACAAATTGGCCCTTTGACTGGGCTGTAATGTCGTCTGCGCAATTTGCTGGATCGTCCTTGGCTTCCTCAGCATCCCCGCGCGCAGCGAGTTCCCGCCGGAACTTCCTCTTCGGACGCATGCGCGCAGTCGAATCTGCACTCCGCCCGCCCTGGGCGCTGGAGGAGGAAGCTTTCGTCGCGCGTTGCACGCGCTGCGACCAATGCATCGAGGCCTGCCCCACCACCATCCTGGTGCGCATGGACGGCGGCTTCCCCGGCGTCGATTTCAGCCGTGGCGAATGCACTTTCTGTAGCGACTGCGTTGCCGCCTGCGAGCCGATGGCATTGCGGCGGGACGATGTCTCCATCGCGCCTTGGGATCGGGTCGCCGTGATCGGCGAGGCCTGCCTGGCGGCGCGCGGCGTCGAATGCCGCGTGTGCGGCGAGGCCTGCCCGGAGGGCGCCATCCGCTTCCGTCCCCGACACGGGGGCGTCGCCTATCCCGAACTCGACCCCATTGCATGCACCGCCTGCGGCGCTTGCATCGGCCCATGCCCGGCGCGTGCGATCGACTCGCGCGCGCGCCATTCCCTGCTCACGGAGAGCGAACGATGAACATTGCAAGTCTGGTCGTGCGGGCGTTCCCCGCGGACTTTCCCGAGGTGATCGACGCCCTGTTGCGCATCCCCGGGGTGGAGCTGCACGGCTCCTCCGCCGAGCAGGGCAACATCGTCATCACCATCGAGGACGGCGAGGGCTGGTCGGTCACCGACTCGATCCTGGCCGTGAATCTGGCGCCCAAGGTGCAGGGGCTGACGATCGCTTACGAATATACCGATGACGGTCTCGAATTACAGGAGGCATGAAATGAGCATGAATCGACGCGAATTCATCAAGAACAACGCGATTGCCGCCGCCGCTGCCACGGCGGGCATCAGCATTCCCGTTGCGACGCAGGCGCAGGGCGTGCCCTCTGCCGGCACCAACGTGCGCTGGGACAAGGCGGCCTGCCGCTTCTGCGGCACGGGCTGCTCGGTACTGGTGGGCGTGCAAAACGGGCGCGTGGTGGCCTCGCAGGGCGACCCCGATTCTCCGGTCAACCGCGGCCTGAACTGCATCAAGGGCTACTTCCTGTCCAAGATCATGTATGGAGAGGACCGCCTGACCAAGCCGCTGTTGCGCATGCGCGGCGGCCAGTACGACAAGAACGGCGAATTCACCCCGATCACCTGGGACCAAGCCTTCGACATCATGGCCGAGAAGTGGAAGGCGGCGCTCAAGGCGCACGGTCCGCGCGCAGTCGGCATGTTCGGCTCCGGCCAATGGACGATCTGGGAAGGCTATGCCGCCGCCAAGCTCTACAAGGCCGGCTTCCGCACCAACAACATCGACCCCAACGCCCGCCACTGCATGGCTTCGGCGGTTGCCGGCTTCATGCGCACCTTCGGCATGGACGAGCCGATGGGCTGCTACGACGACATCGAGAACGCCGACGCCTTCGTGCTGTGGGGTTCGAACATGGCCGAGATGCATCCCATCCTGTGGAGCCGCATCACCGACCGCCGCCTGACCCATCCGGGCTGTGAAGTGCACGTGCTGTCGACCTTCGAGCATCGTTCCTACGAGCTCGCCGACAACCCGATGATCTTCAAGCCGCAGACCGACCTGGCGATCCTCAACTACATCTGCCACCACATCATCTCGACCGGTGCGGTGAACAAGGACTTCGTCGCCAAGCACGTCAAGTTCAAGCGCGGCGAGACCGACATCGGCTACGGCCTGCGCGGCAACCACCCGCTCGAGGCGAGCGCCACCAACAACGGCTACCCCGGCGCCGATGGCAAGCCCAAGGGCAACCCGGGCAAGTCCGTGGACATGAGCTTCGAAGAGTTCGCCGCCTACGTCTCCGAGTACACACTGGAGAAGACCGCCAAGCTGTCGGGTGTGCCCGAGACGCACCTCAAGCGCATGGCGGAGATCTACGCCGACCCGAAGCGCAAGGTCACTTCGTTCTGGACCATGGGCTTCAACCAGCACACCCGCGGCACCTGGGTGAACAACATGATCTACAACGTCCACCTGCTGGTGGGCAAGATCTCCGAGCCCGGCAACAGCCCGTTCTCGCTCACCGGCCAGCCCTCGGCCTGCGGTACCGCGCGCGAGGTCGGCACCTTCGCCCACCGCCTGCCGGCGGACATGGTGGTCACCGATCCCAAGCACCGCGCCTTCGCCGAGAAGGTGTGGAAGCTGCCCGAGGGCACCATCCCCGACTGGGTCGGCCTGCACGCCGTGGCGCAGAGCCGCGCGCTCAAGGACGGCACGCTGAAGTGCTACTGGACCACGACCACCAACAACATGCAGGCGGGTCCGAACGTCAATGACGAGATCTACCCGGGCTGGCGCAATCCCGAAGCCTTCGTCGTCGTCTCCGACGTCTATCCGACCGTGTCCGCGCTGTCGGCCGACCTCATCCTGCCGTGCGCGATGTGGGCCGAGAAGGAAGGCGCCTTCGGCAACGCCGAACGCCGCAGCCAGTTCTGGCGCCAGCAGGTGAAGGCGCCGGGCGAGGCGAAGTCCGACCTGTGGCAGTACATTGAGTTCTCCAAGCGCTTCAAGATGGAAGAGGTGTGGCCGGCCGAACTGCTCGACAAGATGCCGGAATACAAGGGCAAGACCCTGTACGACGTGCTCTACGCCAACGGCCAGGTGAACAAGTTCCCGCTCGAGGAGGTGGCCAAGGTCAATGACCACGCCTGGACCGGCTACATGAACGACGAGTCGCAGGAACTCGGCTATTACCTGCAGAAGGGCCTGTTCGAGGAGTACGCGGTGTTCGGGCGCGGCAAGGCGCACGACCTCGCCGACTTCGATGCCTACCACCGTGCGCGCGGCTTCCGCTGGCCGGTGGTCGATGGCAAGGAAACCCTGTGGCGCTATCGCGAAGGCTATGACCCCTACGTCCAGGCCGGGGAAGGCTGGAGCTTTTATGGCTACCCGGACAAGAAGGCGATCGTGTTCGCGCTGCCCTACCAGGATCCGCCCGAGATGCCGGACGCCGAGTACGACATGTGGATGTGCACCGGTCGCGTGCTCGAGCACTGGCACACCGGCTCGATGACCCGCCGCGTGCCCGAGCTGCACCGCTCGGTTCCGGATGCGCAGGTGTTCATGCACCCGGACGACGCGCAGAAGCGTGGCCTGCAGCGCGGCATGGCGGTCAAGGTGGTGTCCAAGCGCGGTGAAGTGGTGGCGCGTCTCGAGACGCGCGGCCGCAACAAGCCGCCGGTCGGCCTGATCTTCATCCCCTTCTTCGACGAAGGGCGCCTGGTGAACAAGCTGATCCTGGACGCAACCTGCCCGATCTCCAAGGAAACCGACTTCAAGAAATGCCCGGTGAAGGTGGTCAAGGCCTGATGATGGAGGCGTGAAACTGGGCTCCGCACGATCGACCGGGGGGCGGCGTGCAGAGCCGGGAATTCACGAGACACATGAGCAAGCAACTGGACAAGACTGAGCGCAGCGGGACGAGTGTTCCGCCCTCGCGCCGCCGTTTCCTCAAGGAGTCGGCCGGCGTGGCGGGCGGGGCCGGTCTGCTCGCGCTCGGCGTCGGGATGTACGCGAAGCAGGCGTCGGCGCTGCCGGCCACTGCGATCCGTCCCCCCGGTGCCCTCCCCGAAGCGGAGTTTCTGGCAGCGTGCGTGCGCTGCGGACTGTGCGTGCGCGACTGTCCTTACAACACACTGAAGCTGGCCGAACTCGGCGACAGCGTCGCCACCGGCACGCCGTACTTCGAGGCACGCAAGATCCCGTGCGAGATGTGCGAGGACATTCCCTGTGTGGTGGCCTGCCCGACCGGTGCGCTCGATCGCGCGCTGACCGACATCGAGCAGTCGCGCATGGGGCTGGCCGTGCTCATCGACCAGGAGAACTGCCTCAACTTCCTCGGCCTGCGCTGCGACGTCTGCTACCGTGTATGCCCGGTCATCGACAAGGCGATCACGCTCGAGCGCATGCACAACCCGCGCTCGGACCGCCACGCCATGTTGCTGCCCACGGTGCACTCGGAGCACTGCACGGGCTGTGGCAAGTGCGAGCAGGCCTGCGTGCTCCCGGGCGAGTCGGCGATCAAGGTCCTGCCGATCAAGCTCGCCCAGGGCTCCAAGGCCGAGCACTACCTGCGCGGCTGGGAGGAGAAGGAGGCCGCGGGCCAGTCGCTGATCGGCGACCAGATCGAGCTGCCCGTGCGTGGCCTGGAAGACAAGGCCTATGGCGACACCCGCGTTCGTCCCGGTGAGGCACCGTCTCGCGTGCCGGACTACGTCCCGGCAGCGCCGGGTGGACTTGATTCGGGGTGGAAACCATGAGCGCCCCGACGACACCCGCAATCAACGGCGGCAAGCCGGAGCGCAAGGTGCCGCCCACCAGCGTGCGCGGCGCCGCGATGCGCGGCGTGGTCGCGCGTCCCGGGCAAGAGGCGGTCGAGGTCAAGGGCTGGCTGCGTGCGCACAAGTGGCTGCTGCTGCGGCGTGCCTCGCAGCTGGGCGTCCTGGCACTGTTCCTCGTCGGGCCCTGGCTCGGCTGGTGGATCGTCAAGGGTAACCTGTCGTCCAGCCTCACCCTGGGGGTGCTGCCGCTCACCGATCCCTTCCTGATCGCGCAGCAGTTTGCGGCCGGGCAGTGGCCGTACCGGGAGGCGCTGCTGGGCGGCGGCATCGTGCTCGCCTTCTACGTGCTGCTCGGCGGCCGGCTGTTCTGCTCCTGGGTGTGCCCCGTGAACCTCGTCACCGATGCGGCCGCCTGGCTGCGGCGACGGCTCGGGCTCAAGGGCGGCAAGGCGCCGGCGGCCAACACGCGCTACTGGATGCTCGGCTTCGTGCTGGTGATCGCCGTGGCGACCGGTTCGCTGGCGTGGGAGTGGGTGAACCCGGTGTCGATGTTCCATCGCGGCCTGATCTTCGGCTTCGGCCTGGCCTGGGGCATCGTCGGCGGAATCTTCTTCTACGACCTGCTGATCGCTCCGCGCGGCTGGTGCGGCCACCTGTGCCCGCAGGGCGCCTTCTATGCGCTGCTCGGTCGCGCCTCCGTGCTCAAGGTGTCGGCGGACAAGCGCAGCGCCTGCAACGACTGCATGGACTGTTTCGCCGTCTGCCCCGAACCGCAGGTCATCCGTCCTGCGCTCAAATCGGTCGGCCAGGACCATCCCCTCATTCTCGATGCCGATTGCACCACCTGCGGACGCTGTGTGGATGTGTGCGGCAAGGACGTTTTCCGTATTACGACCCGATTCAACAGGAGCGAGTCATGAAAAAACAAACCCGCAATCTCGTGATCGCGCTCGTCGCCGCACTCGGCATCGGCGCCGCACTGCCCGATGTCGCGGAGGCCCAGAGCGTCCGCAGCATCCGTGGCGCCGACGTCGCCGACCCGGAGCTGGCGGTCGGCAACTACAAACTCATCCCGGACCAGGCGCCGCTGCCGCGCGACTACGTGCAGCAACCGCCATTGGTGCCGCACAAGGTCGAGGGTTACGAGGTCTCGATCAACTTCAACAAGTGCATGGACTGCCATTCCTGGACGCGTTATCGCGAGACCGGCGCGACCAAGGTCAGCGTTACCCACTTCAAGGATCGTGAAGGGACCGAGCTTTCCAACATCTCGCCGCGGCGCTACTTCTGCCTGCAGTGCCATGTGCCGCAGACCGATGCCCGACCGTTGGTCGAAAACCAGTTCCAGCGCGCCCAGGGCCTGCGCTGAGGACGTCTGAACGGGGTATGAAATGACCGACAACAACAAGAGTCTGATGCAGCGCATCCGTGGCGCCGGTTGGGGCGCGGTGGTGCTGCTGTTCGCGGCTGGTGTGGTGTTCTGGGGCGGCTTCAACTGGGCCCTGGAGATGACCAACACGGAGAAATTCTGCATCTCCTGCCATGAGATGCAGGAAAACGTCTTCAAGGAGTATCGCAACACCATCCACTACCAGAACCGTACCGGCGTGCGTGCGACCTGCCCGGATTGCCACGTGCCCAAGGAGTGGGGGCCCAAGATGATCCGCAAGGTCAAGGCTTCGCGCGAGCTCTACGGCAAGGTCATGGGCACCATCGACACGCCGGAGAAGTTCAACCAGGAGCGCCTGCGCCTGGCCGAGAACGAATGGCGCCGCATGAAGGCGAACAACTCGCAGGAGTGCCGCAACTGCCACAACTACGAGTATTTCGACTACTCGGTGCAGGGCCGCCGCTCGAACCAGATGCATCAGGCCGGCTTTGCCGAGGGCAAGACCTGCATCGACTGCCACAAGGGCATCGCCCACTCGCTGCCGCCCGTGGTGCAGAACATCGGTGCCGAGCGCAGCGGCGTGGCGCCGGAGATGCTGCATCCGCGTCCGCCGGCCGCCCAGCAGTAGCTTCTCCATCCTGGTCCGGCCCTTCGTGCCGCGCACGAAGGGCCGGACTCTTTCCGCTGCGGCAGGATGGCGCATCCTGCCGCGGCTGTGTTCCAATCCGGTCCCATGCTCGAAGTCGAAAGTCTCGCCTGCCTGAAAGGCGATCGCCTGCTGTTCCGCGACCTCGCCTTCCGCCTCCAGGCGGGCGGCCTGCTACGCGTCGCCGGGCCCAACGGGGTAGGCAAGACCAGCCTGCTGCGCCTGGTCACCGGGCTGGCGCTGCCCGAGGCCGGCGAGATCCGCTGGCGCGGCGAGTCGATCCGGCGCGCGCGCGAGGCCTTCCACGGCGACCTGCTCTACCTCGGCCACGCCGCCGCGCT
>JAEUNQ010000312.1 GCA_016790365.1 Thauera sp.
GTCCGGCCACACCCAGGGCAAGCGCGGCCGCAATACCGGTAGCCAGGGTCGTTTTGATCAGTTTCATGTCTTTCTCCTTTCGGTTTTCGCTTTGCTTTTGCCTTGCCGAGCACCCTAGCTGGGCGGCAGGGCAGCTATCGAAGCAAGCCCTGTGGATCTTCTTAAGCAAAACACGGGCCAGTTTTTTTTAACTATTTATTTTCAACAACTTGGGACTCATGCTTAGCAAAAACCAGGGTTCCCCGAGAGGCGAGTGTAAAAAATTCCGACACTCGGTTCAGCGCAGCCGCCGCGCGGGAACACCGCCCCAGACCTCACCCGCGCCGATCTTCGTATCCTTGAGCACCACCGCGCCCGCCGACACGATGGCACCGTCGCCGATGTTGACCCCCGACATGACCACCGCCATGGCACCGATGGTCACGCCATCGCCGACACGGATCCTGGCCAGCGCGAAGCGGCTTCCCTCGATCGCGTGCGCATACAGCACCGCGTCGTGGCCGATGATGCAGTTCGCGCCGAACTCGATCAGCGGCGGGTCGAGCAGCGTGCCGGCGCTGTAGGTGTTGGGGCCGAGACGCGCTCCCAGTGCGAGGTACACCAGGCGCATCAGCGGCACCGGCAGGAAGTGCGTGCGGATCAGCGTGTTGAACAGCAGGAGATAGAACAGGATGTTCACCTGCGCGGCGAACTCCGCCCGCGATCCGGGCTCCAGTTCGCCCTCGGCAAGCGGCATCGCCTTCAGGAACAGCCGGTAAGCGACGAAGGCCCACAGGTACATCGCAACGACACCCCCGAGCAGCAGGACCACGCCGCGGAAATCGCCCAGCGGCAAGGAACCCAGCCCCCAGTGCGAAGTGCCCGCGGCAAGCAGGAGAACCAGGACGAAGAGCGCCATGAAGACGCCGACCTGTGGCACCGAAATCTGTCGCATCGTCTCACTCCACGGCGCCTAGTGTCGGCCCGCTCCATTCCGCTCCAGCATCAACCCGGCGAGCGCCTTGCGCGTCGAGCGCGACGCGGGCGGGGACGACACGCCGACCCTGCACATCACGACCAGCCCGCCTGCGGCATCCGCGCCGAGCAGGGAGCCCAACCGTCCGGCCAGCAGCCGCACCCGATCGTCGATCCCCGCCTTGCGCGAGAGGCTGTGCCCCGCGCTCGCATACCAATTGAAGATGACCGGCGTCATCTCGGGCTGCAAGTGCAGGCCGACCGCGTGCGCGGTCAACCACAGGCGCTGCATGGCGACGCCCGCGCCGACGTAGTCCACCATGGTCGCGGGACGCTGCCGCGCGATCAAGCACAGGTGCGCGGCACAGCCCAGGGCCGGAAGCAGGTCGAGCTGAATGCGCGGCGCCACGGTGCCCATCAGGTACTTGTTGAAGAAGTCGACCCGTGCCCAGCTTTTCATCACCCAGCGCATGAGCCGGGCGGTGAGCGGATCGACCCCGACAGCCTGCTCCGGGATCCTGTCCTCGCTGAAGCGGGCACCCCATTCGATCACCTGCCGATGGACCTCGAAGGCCTCGGGACAGGTGAGCCGAATCAGCGCATTGTCCCAAAGGAGCCGCGCCACCGCGGCGCGCGCGGAGAAGGTCTCGAACAGGCGAAGTTCGTACCCGTCGCCCACCGAGGCAGCCAACGCCCTCCGCTGTTCCGCGGTCAGCGGGGTGGTGCGCATCGGTCGCCGCTGGACGACCCGCTGTTCGATGAACGGGAAGAGCGGATCGACGACGAGCCCTTCCGCGCGGCGAACGTGCAGTTCATACACCGGCTGGCGATCGTCGCCGTCCGGGCGCAGGACCCAGCTTGCATCGCAGCCATGGGCGCTGGCTGCGATGCGGAGGGTCTCGAGCAGAGCGCCGTGGGCGATATGGCTGGCATGGCCGGCGAAGTCATAGACGACCTCGTCGCGCGTGTCGAAACCGTGGATCCGGATGAGACCGTCCTCCGCGATTTCGAAGCGCCATGGCTGGGTGTTGTCCCCGCTGGGCGCCCAACGTCCCAGTTCGAGGATGCGGACCAAAGTGTCACGGTCGACCATGGAGCCCTCCCTTCTCTTTCATCTTCTGCAACTGCCGTCGAACGAACCACAAGGCGATGCGCTGGATCGGATTCCGATTGCCGCCCGGGCGCCAAGTCCGCGCGAGCCTGAGCCTGTAGGCATCGAACTGATAGCCCGATGGGGCCGAGCGCACGCCCCCGCGTCCGAGCAGGATCTTCAATGCCTCGGTCGCGGTCACGCCAGCACAGATCTGACACGCTGCGATCGTCGACGGGCCCCTCCTCTCGGCCAGGTTCACCTTGTCCGGATCTGCAAGGTAGCCGAGTTGCAGCATCGCTGGCGAGAGCCCCAGCAGGAAGCGCATCGCCATCTCCTCCTCATCGCAGCCCTCGAAGCGGAAGTACTCCTCGAAGGACATCCCGTCCGGCAGGAAGATCAGCACCGCCGCACCGATTCCCAGAGGCGCCGCCGTAACGGCGGGAATGCCGCGTCGGCGGCAGGCAGCGAATACGGCCCGCCGGATCTCGAACGCAAAGAAGTCGAGCGCATCGACGTACAGGTCGACGTCAGCCAGGAATTCATCCAGGTTCGCGTCGGACACGCCCTGCGGAAATACGCGCAGCTCGCATTCGGGATTGATGTCCCGAACCATTTCGGCGAGGACCTCGACCTTGGGCCGACCGAGCGACGAGACAAGCGCCCCGGCCTGACGGTTGAAATTGACGATGTCGAAGGTATCGAAGTCCGCAATGTTGAAAGCCCCGATCCCGAGCCGAGCGAGGGTGAGCAAGTGCCCACCGCCCACTCCGCCCATCCCGGCGATGGCGATGCGTTTGCGCCGGAGCGTGGCCTGCTCCGCCTCCGTGACCCAGCCGATGTTGCGAGAGAAGGCTGCATCGTATGCAAAATGGTCACCTTCCATGGACACGCCTCCTTCCTCGGTCTTGGCTTGAAAGATATGATAACAATCCCCACTCAGAGCACACATCGCAATGTGGCGCGCCTTCGTACGCAATTCCGCTCAGCAGGCCCGCATCGCCGCGCTCAACCTGACGCGCCATCGACGCCGGACCTTGCTGGCACTTGCCATCATCTGCGGCGGGGTTGTTGCCTACCTGCTTGCAGGGGGCTTCATCAACTGGGTGTTATGGGGAATGCGGGAAGGGGTGATCCAGTCCCAGCTGGGGCACGTGCAGATCGCTCGCCCAGGCTATTTCCGCGACGGCGCGAGCGACCCCTATCGCTACCTGCTCGGCAACGACCTGTCGGTCATCCAGGCCGAGCCCTCTTTCGAGATTCGCACCGTTGCCCCCCGGTTGGCTTTCACCGGACTGGTCAGCATCAATGACGCGACCATTTCGTTCATCGGCGAAGGCCTGGACCCGGAGGCCGAGATCCCGCTCAGTGGCGGCATCACCACGCTTGCAGGCAGCGACCTCGCCTCCGCAGGCGCAGACTCGGCCGTGCTCGGGGAGGGCTTGGCCGCGAACCTCGATGCTCACCCCGGAGACTCCGTGGTTCTGATGGTCACGACGGCATCCGGTGGTGTCAATGCGGTGGAGCTGAAGGTGGCCGGCACTTTCGCGACCCCGGTCAAGGCGTACGACGACACGGCGATCCGCATCCCCATCGAGGCCGCACGTCGACTCATGCGGGTCGACGGAGCGACCAGCTGGGTGGTGCTGCTCGACGACACCGGGCACACCGATGCCGCCGTCGCTGCCTTGCGGGCAACCCTGCCAGCCGATCAATACGAGATCGTTCCCTGGATCGAGCTCGCCGATTTCTACAACAAGACGGTCGAACTCTTCGGCACCCAGGTCAGCGCCGTGCTGTTGCTGATCGCCGTCATCGTCGTACTCAGCATTTCCAACACGCTCTCGATGGCGGTCATCGAACGGACGACGGAGATCGGAACTTCGATGGCGCTCGGCGTACGCAGGCTCGGCATCCTCGGCCTGTTCATCTGGGAAGGCGTGGTCCTGGGCCTGGTGGCCGGCATTCTGGGGGTCGGAATCGCGCTCGCGCTAGGCGAGATCATCTCGTTCATCGGGATCCCGATGCCACCTCCGCCGGGCATGTCGCGCGGCTACACCGGGAGGATCGACATTTCTGCGGCCCTTGCCTTGCAGGGCTTCCTCCTCGCGTTCCTCACCACGGTGATCGCGAGCATTCTTCCGGCCTGGAAGGCGTCGCGCATGAACATCGTCGACGCCCTCCGCCACCAGGCCTGACGACCATGCTCATCAAGCTCGCCCTGCGCAACATCTTCCGCCAACGCATCCGCAGCGTGATCACCCTCATCGCCATCGTCTTCGGCGTGGTCGGGC
>JAEUNQ010000341.1 GCA_016790365.1 Thauera sp.
CCCGACAAGGCGAAGGAATTCCACGACGAGACCCTGCCCAAGGACTCGGCCAAGGTGGCGCACTTCTGCTCGATGTGCGGCCCGCACTTCTGCTCGATGAAGATCACCCAGGACGTGCGCGACTTCGCCGCCCAGCAGGGCATCGACGAGGCCGAGGCGCTGAAGAAGGGCATGGAGGAGAAGTCGATCGAGTTCGTGAAGAGCGGTGCGGAGGTCTATCGCAACGTGTGATGCCGCACAGCGCAGCTTGAGCATCGACGGGCCGCGAATGCGGCCCGTCCGCATTTCAGGAGCGCATTTTGACGATCGCCGCACACGTATGGCGCGGGCTGGCGTATAAACTGTCGGGTTTTCCCGTTCACGCCCGCCCCGGGCCTGCCGCGCGCCGATGAAGCTGCTCGAAGTGTTCACCCAGGATGACCTGATCGCCGCGCTCGGCGTGGAGACTGTGGCCAAAGGCCTGGGCTACGTCAGCCGCGTCAGCGCGCTCTCCACCGAGGGCAACACGGTCTCGGCCCTCGTCAAGGGCCGCCAGCGCACGCCCTACACCGTCGAGGCCGCGGTCGAGGAGGAATCCGGCCTTGCCGACGGTATCCCGATCCTGACCAGTTCGTGCACCTGTCCGATGGGCTACGGCTGCAAGCACGTGGCGGCGATGATGCTGGTGTGGCTGCACCAGCGCCGCCGCCCCGACCGCCCGCGCGAGCAGGTGCTGGCCTGGGTGAAGGGTTTTCGCGAGGCTGCGGACAGCGTCGCGAAAGGCGACAAGCCCAAGCGCAAGTCGGCGACGACCACCTACGCGCTGCGCTACCTCGTCGAGCCCAGCCTGTACGGTGGCGACTTCAGCGTCAGCTCCTACAAGGTCCGCCTCGACCAGCACGGCGACATCCGCCAGCGCGAGCCCTGGAGCAACATCGAGCGCGCGCTGCAGACCCCGCCCGCCTTCGTCGACGACACCGACCTCGACATCCTGCGCCTGCTGTGGGCACACCGCCCGCGTGGCCACTTCGACGCGAGTGACGGCCTGCCGCTCGAGGGGCGCCACAGCGACGAGCTGATGAGCCGTCTGCTCGCCAGCGGCCGAGCGCACTTCGGCAGCCTCGCCGGCCCGGCGCTGGGCCTCGGCGAAGCACGCGGCGGCACTCCCGACTGGACGATCACCCCCGACGGGTTGCGCGCCCCGGTGCTGCGGGTGGAACCCACCGCCGACCGCGTGCTGCCGCTGCTGCCACCCTGGTACATCGACACTGTCAGGGCCGAGGGCGGCCCCATCACCCTGCAGGTGCCCGCCGAGCTGGTACAGCGCCTGCTGTGGCTGCCGCCGCTCAGCCAGGCCGAATCCGAGCTGGTCGCCGACACCCTGGCCGAGGTCGCCCCCGCCCTGCCCGCGCCCACGCTGCGCGGCGAGCCGCCGGTCGAACTCGGCGGCGTGCCGGTGCCTGTGCTGCGGCTGGAGACCCGCCCCGCGTACCACGCGCGCTTTCGCCAGTACGCGCCCCATGGTACCTACCAGTTCGACTTCGCCCTGCTCGCCTTCCGCTACGGCACGGTCACCGTCGAGGCCAGCGACGCCCGTGTCTTCCACCCCCTGCCCGACGGGCGCAGCGCACGCCTGACCCGCGACGAGGAGGCCGAGCGCGCCGCCGCGCAGCGCCTCGCCGCCGCCGGCTTCACGCGCATCCCGCCGGGCGCGGTGCAGACCAGCTTCGGCAGCCTGCCCGGCGATGCGCTCGGGCTGGCC
>JAEUNQ010000045.1 GCA_016790365.1 Thauera sp.
GATGTTGACGTTGCGGCCCGCAGTGACCGATCCGATGACCGTCGCGTTGTGGGCGATCCAGCTTCCCTCGCCGAAGCTCGGCCGGCGGTCGCCCAGGGCGTAGATGCTCATTTTCGTTCTCGCTGTCGATGTCTCGCGCCAATGCTGCGCAGCGCCAGGGGGCAGGCATCATAACAAGCGCCTCGCGCCCTGCAAACAGCGCTCTTGCCGTGAATGTCGCTGATCCGGCGGGCTTTTCGCGATTTTGAGCGGCCTGCCGGCGGGTGATACGATGCGCCCGCCCCTCAGGAAGCCCATATGCTCAGTTATCGTCACGCCTTTCATGCCGGCAATCACGCCGACGTCCTCAAGCACCTCGTCCTCGTCGAACTGCTCGACTACTACGGCCGCAAGGACAAGCCCTGGTACTACATCGACACTCATGCCGGAGGCGGCTGTTATGCGCTCGACAGCGAGCAGGCCGGCAAGACCGCCGAGGCGGCGGACGGCATCGGCCGGTTGTGGGGGTGCGAGGATCTGCCGCCTGCGGTGGCGGACTATGTCGAGGCGGTGACGCAGTTCAATCCGCAGGGCAGGCTGCTGTTCTACCCGGGCTCGCCGGCGCTGGCGATGACGCGTGCGCGTGCCCAGGATCGCTTGCGTCTGTTCGAGCTGCACCCGGCCGACTTCGAGTCGCTGCAGCGCACCTTCGCCAGCGAACAGGAGCGCGTGCAGGTCCGCCGTGCGGACGGCTTCGCCGCGCTGAAGAGCCTCCTGCCCCCGCCCTCGCGGCGCGCGGTGGTGCTGATCGATCCGCCTTACGAGGTCAAGGATGACTACCGGCGCGTGGTGGACACCGTGCGTGATGCGATGCGGCGCTTTCCGACCGGCACCTACGCGGTCTGGTACCCGATGCTCGCCCGCTCCGATGCGCGCCAGCTCCCCGAACGCCTTGCCGAGCTCGGTGCCGAGAGCTGGCTGGACGTGCGCCTGGCGGTGCGCGATGCCCCGCGCGACGGCATCGGCATGTTCGGCAGCGGCCTGTACGTGATCAACCCGCCATGGGTGTTGCCGCAGCGGCTCGAGGCGGCGCTGCCCTGGCTGGTCGAGCGCCTGGGTGTCGATGCAGGCGCCGGCTTCGACCTCGAGCACCACATCGAATGAGTCCATCCCTAGACCCCGGCGGCCCGGCGCCCGACGCGCTCCACGAGTTGCGCGACGCGATGCGGCGGTTTGCCGCCGAGCGCGCGTGGGAGCCCTTCCATACGCCCAAGAACCTCGCGATGGCGCTCGCCGGAGAGGCGGGCGAGGTGATCGAGCACTTCCAGTGGCTCACCGCCGAGCAGTCGATGGCGCTGCCGCCCGCGACCCGCGAGGAGGTCGCCCTCGAGCTCGCCGACGTGCTGCTCTACCTGGTGCGCCTGGGCGACGTGCTCGGGATCGAGCTCGCCGATGCGGCGCGGCGCAAGATGCTGCTCAATGCGCAGCGCTACCCGGTCGAGCGCGCGCATGGGCGGGCAGACAAGCACGACCGTCTGTAGGCCCGGTGCTCGCCTGGTCCCGCGATGATTTCATTCACGTTGGGCGGCGGCAAGATTTCTGAAACAATACGACCTTTCGTGTAACACGGACTTTCATTGTGGATCTGCAGCACATCAGCGACATCGAGAGGGCGGCCCACCAGGGCCGGGGCGAGGTCTTCCGCCTCGGCATGGGCGTCCTCTTCATCGTCGGGGTCATGTTCTACTCGGCGCTCAGCGGCTCGGGCGAGGGCAACCTGACCCTGGTCATGGCGGCGATGATCGGCGGCTACATGGCGATGAACATCGGCGCCAACGACGTCGCCAACAACGTCGGCCCAGCGGTGGGCTCCAAGGCGCTGACCCTGGCGGGGGCGCTCGTCATCGCGGCGATCTTCGAGGCCGCCGGCGCGCTGATCGCCGGGGGCGAGGTCATCGGCACCATCCGCAACGGCATCATCGACCCCGACCTCATCAAGGACTCCGACACCTTCGTGTGGATCATGCTGGCGGCGCTGCTCGCCGGAGCGCTGTGGCTGAACCTGGCGACCGCGGTCGGTGCGCCGGTGTCGACTACGCATTCGATCGTGGGCGCGGTGCTCGGCGCCGGCATGGCCGCTGCCGGCCCGGCCATCGTCGACTGGTCGACCATGGGCAACATCGCGGCGAGCTGGGTGGTGTCGCCGCTGCTCGGGGGGCTCTTCGCCGCCGCCTTCCTGTACCTGGTCAAGCGCAGCATCACCTACCAGGTGGACATGGCGGCGGCCGCACGCCGCACCGTGCCGCTGCTGGTCGGCCTGATGGCGTGGACCTTCGCCACCTATCTGATCCTGAAGGGACTCAACCGCGTCTGGAAAGTCGACTTCCTTCCCGCCGTGCTGTACGGCCTGGTGGTTGGTGCGGCCGTGTTCTTCGTCCTGCACAGGGCCCTGCACGCGAGCAGCGGGATCGTCGCCAACACCAAGGCGAGCGTGAATCGCCTCTTCACCGTGCCGCTGATCTTCGCCGCGGCGCTGCTCAGCTTCGCCCACGGCTCCAACGACGTCGCCAACGCGGTCGGCCCGCTCGCGGCGATCGTCGATGTGGTCAGTTCCGGCGGCGGGGTGCACAAGGACGCGACGATTCCTACCTGGGTCATGATGGTCGGCGCGATCGGCATCTCGCTCGGGCTGGCGCTGTTCGGTCCCAAGGTGATCCGCACGGTCGGCTCCGAGATCACCGAGCTCGACCAGATGCGTGCCTATTGCATCGCGATGGCGGCGACCCTGACCGTGATCGTCGCCAGCCAGCTCGGCCTGCCGGTGAGCTCCACCCACATCGCGGTGGGCGGAGTGTTCGGGGTGGGCTTCCTGCGCGAGTACCTCAAGAGCAACTACGACCGCATGGTGGGCGAGATCAAGGCCCACCACCCCGAGGGCGACCTCGCCGCGATCGAGGCCTTCATCGCGCGCTTCGAGAAGGCCTCCATCGAGGAGAAGGGGCAAATGCTGGCCGACCTCAAGCAGCGCTCGAAGAACGCGGACGATCCGGCGCACTTCTCCAAGGGTGAGCGCAAGGGCTTGAAGAAGGTCTATCGCCGCGAACTCGTCAAGCGCTCGCAGCTGATGCGCATCGCTGCCGCGTGGGTCATCACCGTGCCGGCTTCGGCGCTGATGGCCGCGGTGCTGTTCTTCATGATCCGCGGGATGATGCTGCCCTGATCGCCACGTCCTTGATCCTGGCGACCCGCGCATGAGCTTCGTCGAACTGCTCGCCTTCCTCACGACCGGTGCCGTGGTGTGGTTCTGGTTCGACAGCCTCAAGGCGCGCGAGACCGGTGTCGATGCGGCGCGGAGAGCGTGCGTGCGCGAGGGCGTGCAGTTCCTCGACGAGACCGTGGTGGGCCAGGGGCTGCGCCTGGCACGCGACGACAACGGCCGGGTGGTGCTGAGGCGCGGCTACGCCTTCGAATACTCGGTGAGCGGCGACGATCGCAACGCAGGCAGTGTGGTGTTGGAAGGTCGCGAGGTGGTCCTGGTGGATGTCTCCGCGCACCGGCTCGCGCGCCGGGCGGTGGTCATCGATCTGCACACGCGCGGGCCCTCGGCCTAGCGCCGGCGTTCCTCGATCGCGCGCAGGAATTCGTTGCGAGCCTGCTCCGAGCCTTCGAACTCGCCGGCGAAGGCCTGGGTGATCACGCGCTCGTCGCCGCGGCGGTCCTCGCCGAGCAGCAGGCACAGCTGCTCCGCCTCGATCACGCAGGCCGCGCCTGCGGCGTGGCCGTGGCGCATCAGCGCGTCGGCGATGTCGCGCGTCATCCATTCCTGGTAGGTGAAGCGGTGGCCGATCGCGTCCACCAGGCGGGCGATGCGGCCGAATCCATGCAGGCGGCCACCCGGCAGGTAGGCGACGTGAGCGACTCCGCGGAAGGGCACGAGGTGATGCGGGCAGACGCCATGGACTGCGATGCCGCGGATCACCACCATGTCGCGGCGCGGATCCTCGAAACCGTCGCCGAGCACCTCCGCCGGGTCGAGCTCGTAGCCCCCGAGCAGCCGCCGCTGCCAGAGCTCGCGCACGCGCTGCGCGGTGCGTCCGGTGTGGGCGTTGTCGGGGGCGATGCCGCAGGCGCGCAGAAGATCCCCGACCGCCTTCTCGAAGGCGGGCGCGTCGAAGGCGCCGCTGCGCGGGATGCCGACTCCGTCGGGGCGCGGGGCGTGGGGGTGGTCGTGACCGAGGGGGGCGTGCGTGGGAGGGCTCATGGCGTCGTCCGCTGCGGTGCCCACAGCGGCACCCGTACCGGGATGATAACCCCGGGCCCGTTCAGGCGATGAATACCGGGTCCGAGAACACCAGCGTGCCGTCGGCGCGCATCATGAGGTTGTTGGCGTTGAGGATGTCGGGCAGGACCTGGTATTCCTCGACGAAATCGGACAGCGCCCGCAAGGCTTCCTGGAGGCTGTCGCCGACCGTCAACGGGTCGACCGTGAGGTGGTACAGGGCGATCCGACCCATGTCGTTGCCAAGCCGGCTCCACTGCGCGCATGCCGACCAGTAGTACTCGATCAGGCGGCGCGAGAGCGCGGCTGCGGGCGAGCCCTCGGCGAGCGGGTGGAGGCGCTCCATCTCGATGAGATGGAAGGGATAGCCCGACTGCGCCCGCCCGATCACGCCATGGTCGGCGTACACGATCGGGAAATGCGGTCCGCGCGGGCGGTCGTCGGCGGTGTAGAGGAAGTAGTCGGCGGGGGAGCTGACCACCTTGTAGACGCGCTCCCCATCGCCCTTGTCGATCACGATCGAGTATTCACCTCGGCCGATCTCCGGCTTGCCGTCGAGGAGCGGATGCGGAGGGACGGGGTCGGGCAGCAGGATGGCCTGCCGTCCGAGCATCGCGCGCGCCGCGTCGATATCGATCATGATCCCTCCGCTGCCTACGCCATGATGTTATAGCCGGCGTCGACGAAATGCACGCCACCGCTGATCAGGCGGCCGGCGTCCGAGACGAGGAAGGCGGTCAGCGCGCCGATGTCCTCGGGCGTCACCAGGGCGTGCATCGGGGAGCGCTCCACCGCGGCGGCCATGAGGCCGTCGAAGCCCGCGATGCCCGAGGCGGCGCGCGTCATCAGCGGGCCCGGGGAGACCGCATTGACGCGGATGCCCTTGGGGCCGAGCTCGGCGGCCATGTAGCGGGTGGCGGCTTCGAGCGCTGCCTTGCACAGGCCCATCACGCCGTAGTTCGGGATCACCTTCTCGGAGCCGAGGTAGGTCATGGTCACCAAGGCACCGCCGCCGGCCTTCTCGAGCAGGGGCTCGGCCTTCTTGGCCAGGCGCACGAAGGAGTGGGTCGATACGTCCATCGCCAGCGCGAAGCCGTCGGCGGAGGTGTCGACCACGCGGCCATGCAGGTCGTCGCGCTTGGCGAAGGCCATGCTGTGGATGGCGAAGTCGAGCTTCCCGTGGCGCGCCTCGATTGCGGCGAAGGCTGCGTCCATGGTCTCGGGACGGGTGACGTCGAGCAGGAACACGTCCTCGACACCGAGGCGATGGATCACCGGCTCGATGAAGGCACGCGTCTTGTCGTTCTGGTAGGTGATGATCAGCTTCGCCCCGGCCTGCGCGCAGGCTTCGGCGACGCCGGTGGAGATCGACTTTTCATTGGCGATGCCGGTGATGAGGCCGACCTTGCCCTCGAGGTTGATGATGGGGGTCATGATGGATTCCTGTACTCTGGGTTGGTGTTGTTGCGGCGCAACGGCGGCAAGCATAAGCCGGGCCGTGTGACGGAAATCTGATGGTTCGTGAAATCGGATACACGGCTGGATTGGTACGAGTACAGTATATTGCGCATTGCAACATCCACAAGCCGCCGGCAGCGGCCTTCTTCGCCGGAGCAGGGAACATGACACGAATCGCATATATCTTCATGGACTTCGACGGCGTCACCCACCCCTGGGGCGAGGTCGAGGATTTCCGTTGCCTCGCGCACATCGAGGCGGTGGTGCGGGAATTCCCCGAAGCGCGCATCGTGATCGCCTCCGACTGGCGCATGCTGTTCTCGCTGCCCAAGCTGGTGGCCCGCTTCTCCGAGGACATCCGTCCTCAGATCGCGGGTGCCACGCCGCACCTGCTGCCCAAGACCGGGGCCGAACTGCACGGCCTGCGCGAGCGCGAGGCGATGGCGTGGCTGCGCCAGCATGGGGCCGACCCGGCCGAGGCTGCGTGGTGCGCGATCGATGATGCGCCGGGCAACTGGCTGTCGCGTTCGCGCCTGGTGCTGACCGACTTCAAGCGCGGCTTCACCACCGAGGACGCAGTCGCGCTGCGCCGCATGCTGCAGGGCTTCCGCGACGGCGTGCGCAACCAGGTCGGCCAGGTCGTGCATTCGCTGTGGGCGCGCGACAGCGCCTGAAGCGGGGAGTTGCCATGAATCCGGCCGAACAGACCCTCCCGTCCGATCCGCTCGCGCTTCACGCCGACGCCGCGACCCAGCGCCAGGCGGCACGACTGGCTGAAGAAGGCTTCGCGCGCCTGTTCCGGCTCAGCGTCGCCGAAAGTGACACCGCGCGGCTGAAGGGTGTGCAACAACTGAGCACCGACCTCGCCGACTGGGCTGCTGCAGCGGCCGACCCCGAGGCGCAGGCCTTGCGCCTGGCCTTGCTCCTCGGCGGGATGGACCAGTGGGGGCTGGCCTGGAGCCGTGCCTTCGGCCTGGTTGCGATCCCGGCGCTGACTGAACTCATCGGCGCCCTGCGCACCGGTCTCGACGAGGCTGCCGAGGCGCGCTTCCTGCGTCACTTCGAGGCCATCGACGCCGCCGAGGCGAACGCCATCGACTTCAAGGTCGAGCTGCGCCGCGGCCTGCATCTGGCGCTATGGCACGCCTCGATCGCCACCGATCACCGCGACGAGGCCTTGCGCCTTGCGGGCGAGCTCGGCAGCCAGCTCCTCGCGCTCACCCGCAGCATGCCGGTGGCCGGCTGGCGGCTGGTGGCCGATGCGCTCGCCTTCATCCAGATTCGCTGCCTGGCCGAAGGGCTGGCCGCCGAGGGCGTGGCCCAGGAGGCGACCCAGGCGCTGTTCGGCGCGCTCGCGCGTGAGCTGCCGGCGTCGCAGCGCGACCTGGTGATGGCGCACTCGGCACGTGCGGTGATGGCCTGGCAGCAGGCCGACCGTGCGTCGCAGCAGGTGCACTGATGGCCCTCAAGGCAACCGTCTTCAAGGCCGACATCCAGGTCGCCGACATGGATCGGTACCACTACGCCGACTATTCGCTCACCCTCGCGCGCCATCCCTCCGAGACCGACGAGCGCATGATGGTGCGCCTGCTCGCCTTCGCGCTCTTCGCCGATCCGGCGCTCGCCTTCGGCAAGGGCCTGTGCGCTGACGACGAGCCCGACCTGTGGCAGCGGGACCTCACCGGCGCGATCGAGCGCTGGATCGACGTCGGCCAGCCCGACGAAAAGTGGGTGCGCAAGGCCTGCGGGCGCGCGCGCGAGGTCGTGCTGCTGGCCTACGGGCGGGCGCTGGAGGTGTGGTGGAACGGGGTGCGCGGTCGTCTCGAGCGCCACGGCAACCTGCGCGTCTTCGAGCTCGAACGCGAGGCCAGCGCGGAGCTCGGCCGCCTCGCCGAACGCACCATGCGCCTGCAATTCACCATCCAGGACGGCCACGTGCTGGTGACCAACGGCCGCGACACCGTGTCGCTCGAGCCGCGCAGGCTCACCGCCTGAAACTCTCGGCGGCCACGGCGCGCGCTGCGCCGGCCCGGGCGCTTCAGCGCGGGCAGTCGAGCAGGAAGGCCGCCACCCTCTCCGCGGTCGCCTGCGGATGCTCCAGCATGAAGCAGTGCCCGCCCTCCACCTGCACGCATTCCACGTTGGCCTTGCCTGCCGCCCAGCGCGTGACCGAGTGGCGCGCGAAGGCGAAGGTGTCGCGCCCGTGCAGCGCGAGCACCGGCTGCTCGATGCGGGCGAGCGAGGACCACAGCCGGCGCGGGTAGGAGGCGAAGATCTCCGCCTCGCGCGTGGGGCGGCACTTGAGCTCCACGCCGCCGCCGGGCACGTCGCGCAGCGCGTGGTCGATGTAGGCCTGGAAGGAGTCCTCGCTCCAGCCGCGGAACACCCCGCGCCCGTGCAGCCCCGCATGCGCGGCGGCGCGGTCCGGCCAGTGGTGGCGCCGCGTGCGTGCCTTGGCGGCGAGCTTGTTGCGCGAGGCCAGGCCGACGAGGTCCGAGAGCGCCATCATGCCGATCATGGCCGGGGTGAACAGCACCGGGTCGAGCAGCACGCCACGCGTGAAGGTCTGTCGATGATGAGCCAGCATCAG
>JAEUNQ010000004.1 GCA_016790365.1 Thauera sp.
CCCCGTGCCGATGGAAGGCAGCGGCAGCGCGTCGCCGAGCGGCGCGGGAGCGGCCGCGGCGGGCAGGGCAGGCCCCCTTGCGTCGCTGCCCGCGGCGGGGAGTGCGATGTTCATGCCTGCAAGCCTGCGGCACGCCGCGCGTGCGCGGTGGCGAGCCCGGCCTCGATCCAGGCGATCCATTCGTCCAGGCCCTCGCCGCTGGTGGCCGAGGTCCGGAGCACACGCAGGCGCGGATTGACCCGCAGCGCGAAGGCGATCGCGCGCTCCGCGTCGAAGGACAGGTAGGGCAGCAGGTCGACCTTGTTGAGCAGCATCAGGTCGGCGGCGGCGAACATGTCCGGATACTTGAGCGGCTTGTCCTCGCCCTCGGTGACCGAGAGGATCGCCACCTTGTGGGCCTCGCCGAGGTCGAAGGCGGCCGGGCAGACCAGGTTGCCGACGTTCTCGATCAGCAGCAGGCTGTCCTCGGCGAGTTCCATGCGCGGCAGCGCGCGCGCGACCATGTCGGCGTCGAGATGGCAGCCCTTGCCGGTGTTGATCTGCAGCGCCGGCACGCCGGTGGCGCGGATGCGCTCGGCGTCGAACTCGGTCTGCTGGTCGCCCTCGATCACCGCCGCGGGCACGCGCCCGCCGAGCAGCTGCAGGGTGCGCACCAGCAGTGAGGTCTTGCCCGAGCCCGGGCTGGACACCAGGTTGAGCGCAAAGATGCCGCGCGCGGCCAGCCAGGTGCGGTTCTCCGCAGCGCGCGCGTCGTTCTTGCCGAGGATGTCGCGCTCGATCCTGAGCATCTGCACCTGGCTGAGCCCGGGCGCGTGGGCGTGCGCCGGGCCGCTGCCGAAGTCGAGGTGGTGGTGGCCGGGCGTGGTGTCGGGCGCGCGTGGCGGGGCTGGGGGTGGCGTTGCGGGCGCGGCGGCGGGTTCGCCGAGCGGTCGCCAAGCAAGGGTGGTGCCGGGCCGCGGGTGCGCGCCGCCTGTGGGGCGCCCGCCACCGAGCGCACCGATCCGGGTTTCACCGCTGCCGCAACCACATACCGTGCACATCGCTCGCCTCTCCTCGCTACCGGGAAAAATTGTGACGCTCGTACGGAAAACCCTGCCGGCTCGGACCCATGTTCAGTCCACCTCCAGCGCCTTGACACGCATCTCGCGGCCCGCGGTGGTCTGCACGCGGTAGCCGCCGCAGTGCGGGCAGGCGTCGTGGAGCTCGCGCATCGGCACGGCCTGCGCGCAATCCATGCACCAGCCGGCGCCGGGCACGGTCTCGACCTCGATGGCGGCGCCGGCGGCGACGGTGTCGGCCAGCACCACGTCGAGACAGAAGCGCAGCGCGTCCGCTTCGACCGCGGCGAGCTCGCCGATCTCGAGCACCACCGCGCGCACGCTGCGAAAGCCGTTCGCCGCCGCGGTGTCCTCGATGATCGTGCGCACGCCTTCGGCCAGGGACATCTCATGCATCGCCGTTCTCCTCGACCTGCCAGCTTACCGCCACACAGGGGTCGAGGGCGAGGGCGAGCGCACGCAGCCGACGCTGCCGGTCCGCGGCCGGCATGGGCGGGGTGGCGAGGGCCTCGCGCACGAAGACGCCCTGCGGATGGAAGTTCCACTCGGTGGGGGCGACGATGCGGTAATCGGCGATGCATGCAGGCTCGCCGGCCGGCCTCGCGGCCAGCCGCATCTGGTGGATGAGCAGGCCGCGGGCGCTGTCGACCCGGGCGAGGCCGACGCCGGGGGTGGGCGAGCAGGCGTCGATGCGCGGCGCGGGCTTGTGGGCTGCGAGCGCGCGTGCGGACTCGCGCAGGTCGGCGATGCGGGCCAGGATGCGCGCGGCGACGTGGCGGCCCTCTGCGAGCGCAGCGGCCACCGCTGGATCGGCGTGGTGGCGGGCGAGCGCGCCGGTTTCGCGGCACAGGCCGTCGAGCCGTGGCGCGGCGGCGAAGGCTTCGTCCAGCGCCAGGCGCCGGGTGCAGGCGAGGGCGTCGAGCGCCGGCAGCAGGGGGGTGAGGAAGCCGGTGTGTGCGGCCGGGGCGTCCAGGTGGGCGGGTGGGGGGGTGCCGTCGCGAATGGGAGGGTCGAGCGCGCTCGTGAGCGCCCCGGGGAGCGTGGCGGCGAGCTCGTCGGCGAGCGCAGAGAGCTCCTCGGCGAGCGCAGAGAGCTCCTCGGCGAGCTGTTCGGCGAGGCCGATGCTTGCGGCGAGCCGGCGGTAGAGCGCGGCGAAGCGGGCGCGCCAGTCGGCCTGCAGCGTGGCGGGCAGGCCGAGCAGCGCGGGCCAGTCGAGCATCAGCCGCCACAGGTGCTCGCGCATGGTCTCGGTGGCGAGTGCGCGCTCGTCCGCGCGCCGTGCGGTCTCGTCCGGTGTGCGGCCCGCAGCCGCGGCGCAGGCCGCGCGCGCGGCGCCGGCCTGGGCGTGGGCGCACAGCGAGTACAGGCGCGGCACGCGCGCGCAGGCCTGCGCGGCCTCCAGGCCGCGCAGGGCGTGGGCGGCCGCGGGCCGGGTGTTGCGCACCTCTACGGCCACGAGCCCGGCGGGCGTGCCGCGGGCCGCGATGTGCAGCGCGCCGGTGGCGCCGAGCGCGGGGTTCATCGATGCGCGGCGGCGCCTGCACCGAAGCGCAGGAAGCGGCGACGGCCCGGATCCATTGCCGCCGCGCCGGCGGCCGGGGGGGCCGTGCTTGCAGTGGGGCCGGCGTGCTCGGTGTAGGGGGCGCCATCGCAGCTGGCCGCGAGCATCGCCTCCACCGCCACGGCCGGCGGCTGCAGCGCAGTGGCGAGCGCATCGCGCACGAAGGCGCACGCCGCGTCGTCGCCGGCGAGCGCGGCGGTGGCGTTCACCAGCGGCAGATACTGGAAGGCGGGCAGGCCATGGTCGCCTTCGTCGGCGATGAAGGCGAGCCTGCCGACGGGCAGCGCGACCATGCTGCGTTCACCGGGCGAGGTGTCGACCCAGAGCGAGCCGCCCCCCGGGACCAGCATCAGCTGCACGCTCCAGGGGGTGGTCACGCCGCCCAGCCAGTCGCCGTCGACCCGGCGGAAGTCCAAGGCCTGCACGGACAGCGCCGGGTTCAGGAAGGGCAGGCCGCGCATGCGCTCGGCGAGCAGGTGCTGGAACCAGAGTTCGACCGCCGGCGCAGGCGAATTCACCCAGGCCTCGGCCCGGCGTGCCGGTGCAGGCGTGCGCGCCGGTCGGCGCAGCGGCATCATCGGGCCTCTCCAGTGCCGGCAGGCATCGTCGTGATGTGTTCGCGGCCGTGTTCGAGGTCGGTGAAGTGCTCGCGCGCGTCGTAGTCGCCGTCGAGCGAAGCGGCGAGCGCGGCGAGCGCCTCCTCGATCAGCACCAGCTCGTCCTGCGACACCACCTCCTTGGCGAAGCCGAGCGCGACCAGCACCCAGGTGCCGAGCGGCTGCGGGCCGACCAGCAGCATGTTCACCCGCTCGCGGCGTTCGCCGCGGCCGACCACGGCGAGGTCGCCGCCGGCCTCGAGCGCGAGCACCTTCATCGGCACGGACAGGCACATCAGGCGGCCTCCCGTAGCGCCGCGAGCGCGCAGCCGCCGTCGGCGAGCGTGTCCAGCAACGCCTCCTCGGCCAGCGGCAGGGCGGCGCGCACCGCGGACGACAGGCTCATGCCGGTGGCGAGCGACTGCGGCTCGATGCCGACCACCACGGTGCGCCGTGGCGCGCGGCCGATGAAGCGCAGGGTGGCGAGGACGTCGGCGAGGCCGACCTGATGCGGCGAGAGCTTGGTGCGGAAGAAGGCCGGCACCTCTTCGTCGCGCAGCACCACCACGCTGCCCGGCGTGCGGCCGCTGCGCACGCAGTCGGCGATCACCAGCAGGTCGAGGTGTTCCAGATCTTCGAGCATCTCCATCGCGCAGGTGCCGCCATCGAGCACGGCGACGCCCGCGGGCAGGCGGTGGCGGTCGAGGATGCGCTCGACCAGGCGCACGCCGACGCCTTCGTCGGAGAGCAGGATGTTGCCGACGCCGAGCAGCACCGCGCGCTGCGGCTTGGCTTCGGTCTCGTGGGCGGGGTGCAGGGTGGTGTTCATCGCGTGCGCCTCAGGCCGCCTCGACCCGGACCACCTCGGCCTGCTCGGTGTCGAGCACGTGCACCGCGCAGGCCAGGCAGGGATCGAAGGAGTGCACCGTGCGCAGCACCTCCAGCGGCTGCTCGGGCACCGCCACCGGGGTGTCGACCAGGCAGGCCTCGTAGGCGCCGGGGACGTCCTTCTCGTTGCGCGGGGCGGCGTTCCAGGTGGTCGGCACCACGCACTGGTAGTTGCGGATCTTGCCATCCTCGATCACCACCCAATGCGACAGGATGCCGCGCGGTGCCTCGTGGAAGCCCATGCCGCGCTGCTCGCCGCGCGGGAAGCTCGGGGCATTGAAGGTGTCGAGGTCGCCCTTCGCCATGTTGGCGAGCAGCAGGTCCCACTGTTTCGCGAGCTCGTCGACCTGGACCGCGCACGACACCGCGCGCGCGGCGTGGCGGCCGATGGTGGAGTGCATCGCGTCGAGCCCGACCTCGATGCCGGCGATCGAGGACACGCGCGCCAGCGTCTCGGTGGCGTACTTCTTGGTCGGCTCGTGGCCGGCGGCCAGCATGGTCAGCACGCGCGCCAGCGGCCCCACCTGCATCGGCTTGCCGTACAGGGTCGGCGACTTCAGCCAGGAGTACTTGCCCTCGTCCTGGAAGTCGGTGTACCTGGGCGCGGTCTCGCCCTCGTAGGGGTGCAGGCTGGCCGCGTCGCCGGCCTTGTACTCGTACCACGAGTGCTTGACCGCCTCGCTGACGCCCTTCAGCAGGTAGTCGTCGGCGAAGCTGCGGATCCGGGTGAATTTGCCGAGGTCGCCGTCGGCGATGTGGCCGCCGGGCAGCGCGAAGGTCTCGCCCTTGCCGTCGAGCGGGATGTCGGGGGCGGCGAGGTAGTCGACGATGCCGCGGCCGATCTGCGTCCATTCGGGGTAGAAGGCGCCGATCGCGGCGACGTCGACCAGATAGACGTTCTTGACGAAGTCCTCCAGCTTGTCGATCCAGCCCTTGATCGCCATCAGGCGCTCGACGGTCAGCACCGACTGCGCGTCCACCGCGAGCGGGTTGGCCACGCCGCCGACTGCGACGTTCTGGATGTGCGGGGTCTTGGAGCCGAGGATGGAGACGATCTTGTTGGCGTAGCGCTGCACCTCCAGCGCCTGCAGGTAGTGCGACACCGCGATCAGGTTCACCTCGGGCGGCAGCTTCATCGCCGGGTGGCCCCAG
>JAEUNQ010000087.1 GCA_016790365.1 Thauera sp.
ATCTCTTCACCCCACAGCACTCGCGACGCCCAGACGCCAGGAAATTGGTGCAGTTCGACCTGATCGAGATCGTAGTAATAGCCGCCGTCGTCGGGCCCGATGTTGGATTTCGCGCGCGCCAGGATGCGACGGCCTGCGTTCTCCTCGTCGCCGTCCTGCACTTTGGCCGCGGCGAGCACGACGCGAGCCAGTGCGCCGAAAGCCAGCGAGCCGGCGACGCGTTCGGTCGGGTCACGCCCCTGGCTGCCCTTTGAAAAGTGACTGATGCCCAGGATCGCGGCGTTGATCTCGTGCCCCAGATCGACAAGGGGTTGCAGAGCGCGGCGAACCTCGGTGTTCTTGTGGCTGTCGCCCGTGACCGCAGACACGACGGGGTCACAGATCAAGAGGCGAACGTTGGCGACACGCATCGCTGCGTCCGCCAGCTCACGCATGTCGGACGCCGGATCGAACGGGCGGTGGTCGTCACCGTCACGAACACTTCCGACAAAATGAATACGCTTCATGTCCGCACCGCAGGCCAGCAGACGCGGCGCTAGCGTGTCGGTTGGATCGTCTTCCCCAGACCAGATCAGGACGTCGCCCACGGTGCGCACGCGACTCCCGTCAGGCCAATACCCCCTGGTCGTGAGCGCTGCAGCAAGCGCCAGCGCGAGGGTCGTCTTGCCCGTACCGGGTGCGCCGGCGAGGATGTGCAGCTTGCCGGCGGCGAGCCAGCCGCCCCACAGCCAATCGATCGGGGTCGGCCGGATCGCGGCGCCGTTGATGAGATGTACGGCGCGGCGGCCAGTCGAGCCCTCCTTGATCGCGTCCGCCGCCACCTTGTCGAGATGTGCCTGTCCCGCAGAGTACTCAGCCATGACGCACTCCTGCGAGATTCATTCCCGTCTGAATCCGACCGACTGCAACAGCCAGACGATCGTGGTCCTCGCCAGTCAGGTCGGCGCCGCTGCGGATCGATGCTGCGGCGGCGAGAATCACCAGTGCCTCGAAAGCGAGCGCACGAAGAACATCGGCAGCGGGAAAGGGACGGCGCTCCCGCGGCAGATGTCCGTCCACACGTTCGGGGAACAGATCCTCGATGCTGAGGCCGATCGCGGCTAGGATGTTCTGCGTCGGCTCGCCGCCGAAGTCGTGGATCAGGAGACGACCATCGTCCAGTTCGCGCCACGTGCCCGACATGGTCTTGTCACGGCGCGTCGGGACGCGGAAAACGCCGTGATCGCGGCCGGTAGTCTTGTGGTCGACGAGACTCAAGAACTTGTCGCGAGGACTCATTGCATGACTCCCATGAGCAGCACACCGACCACAAACGCTAGCGCGACCAACCCGAGCAACTCGGCCAGGATGTAGCCGGAGGTGTTGTGCTTCCAGCCGCGTTTCGGTTTGCGACTCAGGCGCGCGGGTTTCGCGAGATCGAACCAGCCCATCGATGGGGGGTGTGCGGGGGCGTGCTGGTGTTCGTTTTGATAGCGGTGGTGCGGCGGGGGCGGAAGGCCTTTCTTGCTCATGGCCTGCCCTTACGCGGTCGAACCGGATTCACGCAGACGCGCCACGAGCCACGCGTCGAGATCGGCGCGGCGGTAGCGAACCTTGCGTCCGATTTTCAGGAAGGGGAGGTTGTAGCGCCCCGTCGAGCGCCACACGCTCAGAGTTCCGGGGCTAACGTCGAGGATTGAGGCGGCGGCTTTGTCGTCCAGAAGGTCAGCGCTAGCCGCGATGAGTTGCCTTCGGAGTTTTTCGGTAGTCATCATCCGGTTCCAATTTGCCCCGCATTACATCAGTGCTTTGCGGCATAGAACCGGAGTTTGAGGAGACTGCGCACCTCGAAATAGCCGGAGGTCGCGATCAAATTCTTTAGATCACGACCTCATCGTTTTCGGACGACCCGCTTTGAACAGAACTCCAGCTTCGCGAGCCCACTTTCTCAGGGTTTGACCTGAAATTCTGGCTAGCGAGGGGTCATAGCCCTCTAGGTTGAGAAGATCGTTCACCGTCGAGATCTCCACGCCTGATGCCAGCGCAGTCTTGCAGTGGTCGAGCCAGTAGGGCTTCAGTCGCTGATCGGAGCGGTGGGATACCGTGAAGAGACCAATCTCTGACCTTACTGCGGCATCACTAAGTGGGGATCCACTGCTGGCGGGAGTCTGCATCCAAGCGATCAGCTTATTGGCCAGACCAAAGACGAACACAGCCTCTTCATCGCTGCGCATGCCGGTCTGAACCATGGCGCTCTCGTGAATCACAAAGCAGCTCTCTCGAACAAGCAATGAGGCGTCGTGCCACGACTTGGCCTGACTCAGGCGTGCCGGTGACAGAGCGCCACTTCTTTCATCGAACTCGAATTGTCCTGCGTTGTAGTAAAGCCACTCAGCTTGAAGGAGAGCAATGTCCTCATCAGCAAGGAAAACATCTGCCTCAGGAACGCGCTCTAGAAGCTTGATCCGACTCCACTCTCCAATCGTGTAGACGAGGCCGGTGTCGATCTTCTCATCAACGATGGCGTCCCAGCACTCCTCAGCTAAGCTCTCAAAGGCTCTGATCAATGCTTTGGCTAGCCCCACCTCTTTGCCGTGCTTCTTTCTTCTCATGTATCCCCTTGGCACTACCCTTGGGTGAGCTCCGCAAAGGCTCTGCATGGCAGCCGATCGTGATCGGTATCGGTGCTGCAGGGCCCATGTCAGCCAGTTCACTCGCCACGGTGAGCTCACATAAGCCGTAGCAGACGTTCCATTGCCAAATCAGCCGTGTTTGCCCACTGTGCGCATGACGAATTACTGGTCCAAAGTAACGAACCGCGCTGGATCGCGTGCAGGCGGCAGATCCGCCTCATCCAGCATTCCCCTTGCTCGGCAGCGTCACCACATCCGCCGCATCCTTCAGGCCCGCCGCTTCGAGCATCGCGCTCGTTGCGAGATTCACGGACCGGCGAACCGGATCGAGGTCGAGCCGCGCATAGATCGCGGTCGCTTGGTGCGTCTTGTGGTTCAGGCTCTTGCCGATGATCGCCAGGGATGCACCGGTAATGGCCTGCCAGCTTCCCAGGGTGCGGCGTAGATCGTGAATCCGCAGATCGGTCATGTCGTAGTCGGCGCGGTCGATACCAGCATCCTCCGCTCGCTTCTGAAGCTCACGCTCCGCCGTCGCGGGTGCCGTGTCGAGCAGGCTCTCGTAGCGGGTGCGCTCGTCCGCGTTGATGCGCTCGTCACGATCAAGGCAGTCGAGCAGCCGCCGTGCACTGGCTTTTTTCAGGATGGTCGACCAAGCTTTCTTTGGCTCCACCAGATGCCCCGTCTTGCCGGTGCCGGGGAACACGAAGGGACTCATCGCCTTGTCGCTCTTGCTCGCCTTGTGCGCGGCCTGCTGCGCCTCCTTGCGAGCCTTCAGCACTGTGACGGCCTCGGGGGACAGGGGGAGGTTCTGAGGCGTGCCGTTCTTCGTTTTGGCAATGCGCCACACTGCTCCGTCGAGGTCAATCTCGCGCCACGCCATTGCCTGCACGTTCGAGCGCCGCGCCCCGGTCATCAAGGACAGCAGGAAGTAGTCGCGCTGATCGCTCTCAGCGACGGCGGCGAGCAGATGCGGAAGCTCGTGCGCTTGCGCGAACCGATCACGTGACGGGGGCGGGTTCTTCTGCACGCGGCTCGCCGGGTTGGTGCCGCTGTAGGTTTCCTGGTCGAGTGCGAACGAGAACACCGACGACACGACGGCCACAGCACGGTCGGCTTGCGCCGGGCTTTTCTTCGTCGCCTTGCGCTGGATCGCCTTTACATCCTCGCGGGTGACGTCCGACAGCTTCTTGTTCTGGATCGTGCTTAAGTACATGCGCAGCACGTCGCGGTAGTCGCGCTTGGTCTTGTCCGCCAGAGCGGTGCCATCGCGCTTGCGCTTGCCGTCGAGGAAGCTCTCGAAGGCTTCCGTGAACGTCGGCTCGCCACGGATCGCCCTGCGTGCGGCAGCAGGATTGGAGCCGCTGGCGAACTCGCCAAGCGTCTTTTCGGCCTCGCGCCGGGCTTGCTCCACGGTCATGTCGGGGAACGAACCGAGTTTCACCCAGACCATGCTGGTCCCGGTTCGTCGCACAACATAGAAGGTCTTAGCGCCTGCCGCCGTCACCCGCAGCGCCAGCTTTGGCACCTTCGTGTCGTAGATCGTGAGTCGCTTGCCGGGGGCGGGGAGCGCCAGGGCCCTAAGCTCCGTCTTGCCAAACTCGAACCTCGTTTCCGCTGCCATATACACACCTCGCATAATCCGGGCTAGCGTCGGGCTAGCACGGTCTAGCAAAAATGGGGTGTTTTCGTGCTAGCCCGTTAAGTTGAGGATTGCTCATAAATGAAGTAACGTCAATGGTTGTAGAGGGTGGTTCATCTAAATTAAGGTGAGAACCCTCTAATTCGTAATGCGAAGGTCGGGAGTTCGAGTCTCTTCTCCGGCACCAATGGTTTCAAGCACTCAGGGCGATTCTTCGGGATCGCCCTTTTGCTTTCCAGCGGGCGTCCAGCCCCTGTCAGCGCCGTGCAGCTTCGTCGGCGGGATTTCCGAAGAGGTTCAGCAGGCCGCCGAAGGCTTCCGCGCTCACCTGCGGGTCGTAGCGCGCGAACAGGGCCTGCTGGCGCTTGCGCATGCCAGCCGGCTGCCGTGCCGCGATCTCCTCGCGCTCGGCGAGGATCTCCGCGCACATCCGCTCGGTCACGAAAAGAAAAGGGATCGGCTGATACAGGTCGTCGCTCTTCCGGATGTGGAAACGGGGCTGCTTGCTCATTTTTCCTCCTCCCATGCGTGCAGCGGCCTCCGGGCTCCCGCTCGCGCGGCCGCTGGGTTATCGTGTCGCCTCCCATCGCAATTATCTCAGGCCTCGCATCGATCGCCCTTGATGCCGCGCAGAGGGACGCGGGGTGCTCGCCCGTCGGGGCCGGACGGAGACCAAGCATGAAGACTTCCCTGATCCTTACGCTCGTGGGCCCGGATCGTCCGGGCCTGGTGAGTGCGGTGTCGGCCTGCGCCGGGGCCCATGGCGCAAACTGGATGGAGAGTCGCCTGGCGCGGCTGGCTGGACAGTTTGCCGGGGTCGTGCGCCTGGAGGTGGAGGCCGCCGCGGCCGAGGCCCTCGAGCGCGCCCTCATGGGGCTCGGCGCGGAGGGGCTCAAGCTCGCAGTCGTGCGGGCCGATGCCGCAGCCGCGGCGCAGCCGCGCCTGGCGCGCCTCGAGCTCGTCGGTCACGACCGCCCCGGTATCGTGCGCGACATCTCGGCGGTGCTTGCTCGCCACGGTCTCAGCATCGACGCGCTGGAGACGACATGCGAGAGTGCATCGATGAGCGGTGAGCCCTTGTTCCGTGCGCAGGCGGAGTTGGCGGTTCCGGCCGGTGTCGAACTCGCCGCGGTGCGCGGCGACCTCGAGGCGCTCGCCAACGAGCTGATGGTCGATCTCGGTTTCGAGGAGGTCTCCGGGTCGGCTGGCTGATCATGCCGGGCTCCGGTCGAGCGCAGCTTGTGCGGGTGCCCGCGGCTCGCGCAGGGGCGCTCGTATCCGCCATTGCGCCTGCGGGGTGGAGCGGCGCCAGGGTGACGCGATTGACGCCTACGTCAACGTAATTTAAGGTGCTGCACCGCAGCGGACGGTCTTTGCCGTCACGGATTTTTCGAGGAGAAAGGCGATGCAGATCGAGAATGGCGTATTCGTGGTGACCGGTGGTGGCTCGGGCTTGGGCGCGGCAAGTGCGCGCATGCTGGTCGAGGCCGGTGGGCGCGTGGTGCTGGCCGACGTCAATGCGCAGGCGGGCGAGGCGCTCGCGGCCGAGCTCGGCGCGGCGGCCTGCTTCGTGCAGACCGACGTCACCGATGCCGACAGCGCCAAGGCGGCGATCGATGCTGCGGTGCAACGCTTCGGCAGCCTTAACGGCCTGGTGAGCTGCGCCGGCGTGGCGCCGGCCGAGAAGGTGGTCGGTCGCGAAGGTCCGCATCGGCTCGAGAGCTTCGCGCGCACCGTGTCGATCAACCTGATCGGCACCTTCAACATGCTGCGCCTGGCCGCCGACGTCATGAGCAAGGCCGAGCCCGACGCCGGTGGCGAGCGCGGCGTGATCGTCAATACCGCTTCGGTCGCCGCCTTCGACGGCCAGGTCGGCCAGGCCGGCTACGCTTCGTCCAAGGCCGGCGTGGTCGGGCTGACCCTGCCGGTGGCGCGCGAGCTGTCCCGCTTCGGCATCCGCGTGATGACCATCGCGCCCGGCATCATGGAGACGCCGATGCTGATGGGCATGCCGCAGGAGGTGCAGGACTCGCTCGGCAAGATGGTTCCTTTCCCCTCGCGCCTCGGCAAGCCGGCCGAATTCGCCGCGCTGGTGCGCCATATCGTCGAGAACGCCTACCTGAACGGCGAGGTGATCCGCCTCGACGGTGCGATCCGCATGGCCGCGAAGTAAGACGGTGCAGCGCCGCAGCGGCTGCTCGTGGTGATGCTGCGGTGCAATGGCCGGGGCCGGTGAATTGTGCTATTAAACCGGTTCCAATTCTCCCCGCCCCGAGCGTGCGCGTCCGGGGCGGTTTTGCTTGGCGCCGATGACTCCTGCCGAACAGCCCGTCCCCGCGGCCGCAGCCGCAGCCGGTGCCGCAGCAGATAGCGACTGCTATCACTGCGGCCTGCCGATCCCGCCGGAGACCCGGCACTATGTCCGCATCGACGATCGTGACCGACGCATGTGCTGCATCGGTTGCGAGGCGGTGGCGCAGTCCATCGTCGACAACGGCCTGGTCGATTACTACCGCCATCGCGACGCGATGCCCGAGACGAGGCGCGAGGCGATGCCGGTCGAACTGCAGGAGCTCGGCCTCTTCGATCACCCCGACTTCCAGAAGAGCTTCGTGCGCCCGGTCGGCGAGCACGAGCGCGAGGCGGCGCTGATCCTCGAGGGCATCACCTGCGCCGCCTGCGTGTGGCTCAACGAGAACCACGTCGCCCGTCTGCCCGGCGTGTCGGCGATCGAGATCAACTACGCCACCCGGCGCGCGCGCGTGCGCTGGGACGAGCGCCAGATCAAGCTCTCCGACATCCTCGCCGCCATCCAGGCGATCGGCTACCGCGCCTACCCCTACGACGCCGAGCGTTCCGAGCAGGTCGCCCATCGTGAGCGGCGCTCGATGCTTTGGCGGGTGTTCGTCGCCGGCTTCGGCATGATGCAGGTGATGATGTACGCCTTCCCGGTCTATGTGGCCGGCGAGGGCGACATGACTTGGGACATCGAGCAGTTGCTGCGCTGGGCCAGCCTGCTGCTGACCCTGCCCGTGGTGCTCTATTCGGCCGCGCCCTTCTTCCAGCGCGCCTGGCGCGACCTGCGCCTGCGCCGCCTGGGCATGGACGTGCCGGTTGCGCTCGGCGTGGGCAGCGCCTTCGCCGCCAGCCTGTGGGCGACGCTGACGGATGGTCCGGAGGTCTATTTCGATTCGGTCACGATGTTCGTGTTCTTCCTGCTCGGCGGGCGCTATCTGGAGATGATCGCGCGCCAGAAGGCGGTGCGCGGTGTCGAGGAACTCGGCAAGGCGCTGCCTTCGTTCGCGGAGCGTCTCGCCGGCTGGCCGGGGGAGTCCGCCGGCGAACGCGTGCCGACTTCGCAGCTGGTGGCGGGGGAGGTGCTGCGGGTGCGTCCCGGCGAGGTCATCCCGGTCGATGGCGTGGTCGTCGAGGGGCGCGGCGAGGCCAACGAGTCCCTGCTGACCGGCGAGAGCATGCCGGTACCCAAGGCGGTCGGAGATCGTGTCACCGGCGGTAGCATCAACGTGTCCTCGCCCTTGCTGGTGCGCGTGGAGCAGGTGGGAGACGCGACCCGGCTGGCGGCGATCCGTCGCCTGATGGATCGTGCGGCGACCGAGAAACCGCGCATCGCCACCCTCTCGGACCGCGTTGCTGCCTATTTCATCGTCACCCTGCTGGTGCTGGCTGCCGGGACGGGCGTGGCCTGGTACCTGATCGATCCCTCGCGTGCGCTGTGGATCTTCGTCTCGGTGCTCGTGGTCGCCTGTCCCTGCGCGTTATCGCTCGCGACCCCGACCGCGCTCACCGTGGCCACGGACACGCTTGCGCGCATGGGCGTGCTGGTGACGCGCGGACATGCGATCGAAACGCTGGCACGGGCCAGTCATTTCGTCTTCGACAAGACCGGCACCCTGACGCTCGGCAAGATGCGGGTGGAGGAGGTCCGCGCGCTCGGCACGGTGAGCGCGGAGCGGCTCGTGGTGCTCGCTGCGGCGATCGAGCAGGGCTCGGCCCATCCGGTCGCCGCCGGCTTGCGTGCGGCGGCGGGCGACGTCGTGCTTCCGCCGGTCGCGGAGCTGGTCGCCGAGACGGGCCAGGGGATGCATGGCGTGGTCGATGGGGAGCGGCTGTGGATCGGCCGGCCGGCCTGGGTGGCGAGTGCTGCGGGTGCCGAGATGCCCGTTGCGCTGGCGGACTTCGCCGCGTCGGGGGGGACGGTGATCTTGCTCGCGCGTCGTGGCTGCGGGCTCGGGCTGTTCCGTCTTGCCGACAGCCTGCGCGAGGACGCCCCGGCCATCGCCCGCCGCCTTGCGGGCGATGGCGTCGAGCTGAGCCTGCTCTCGGGCGATGCGCAGGCGGTCGTGGATGCCGTCGCCATCCGGCTGGGGATCGGCGATGCCCGCGGCGGCCTCGATCCACAGGGCAAGCAGCAGGCGATCGTGGAGATGCAGCGCGACCGGAAGGCGGTGGTGGCGATGGTCGGAGACGGGGTGAACGATGCGCCGGTGCTCGCCCAGGCCCACGTCTCGGTGGCAATGGGGGGCGGCACCGACCTCGCTCGCAACCAGGCCGACATCGTGCTCCTCAACGAGCGCTTCGGCAGCCTGGCCGAGGGTATCGTGCTCGCACGCAAGACCTTGCGCATCATCCGGCAGAACCTGTGGTGGTCGTTCGCCTACAATTTCACGTCGGTGCCGCTGGCCATGGCCGGGTTGGTCACGCCTTGGATGGCGGGCATCGGCATGGCGGCGAGCTCCCTGCTCGTCGTTCTCAACGCGATGCGCTTGCAGCGCGCGGCGACCCTCGGCCGCGCAGGCCCGGAGAGCTGAGATGGAAAGTCTCTATCTGCTGATCCCGCTTTCGGTGGTGCTGGTGTTCGTCATCGGAGTGCTGTTCTGGTGGTCGCTGCGCAGCGGCCAGTACGACGATCTGGAGGGGCCTGCCTATCGGCTGCTGATGGACGATCGCGACCCGCTTCCGGGCGAGTCACCGCAAGAGGTGGCCGCGAGCCCCTCGGCAGAGGCTGGGAAGGATGCTCCCGATCGCGGATCGGGGGCGCGGCGCGGGGAATCGAGGTTTCGTTGACCTAGGTCAACCTCTGCTCCACACGTGGGAGGAAAATAACGCCGTTGCAATCGATCGCCCGTCATGACGGCGCGAGAGATTCGCAGTTTATGTCTCTCTGTTGGGGTTGGGGGTGCGTGAAGACGCACCCTTTTTTTTCGCCTGTTTCCAGCCCCGCCGAAACCGCTGGAACCCTTGCAGGTGCTGGCTTCCAGCGTGTCTTGGCGATGTCGGGTCGTGGTTGTGGAGAGGTTTCGGGTTTGTTTCTGGACTAACTCCAATTTCCCCTTCCTTGGCCCCGTCTGCTGCAATACAATATTGACTTGTGTCAAATTGCGTATGTGGTCGTGGCGTATTCTCGCCCGGATGGTTCGCCGCTGTGATCAGGTGCGGCGCGACGCAAGCAGGGGTTTTCAAAAACAAAGAGGTGATCCAGATGCAATCGCAAGCGACTTATAACTATAAAGTCGTGCGGCAGTTCGCCATCATGACGGTGGTGTGGGGCATCGTGGGCATGCTGGTCGGTGTCATCGCCGCGGCACAGCTCGTATGGCCTGAACTGAACGTGCACGAATTCCTGCATTTCGGCAGGCTCCGTCCGCTGCACACCAACGCGGTGATCTTCGCGTTCGGTGGCTGCGCGCTGTTCGCGACGTCGTACTACGTGGTGCAGCGTACCTGTCACACCCGGCTGTTCGCGCCCGGCCTGGCCGCATTCACGTTCTGGGGCTGGCAACTGGTCATCGTGCTGGCGGCGATCACGCTGCCGCTGGGCTACACCTCCTCAAAGGAGTATGCCGAGCTCGAGTGGCCGATCGACATCCTGATCGCGATCGTGTGGGTGTCCTACGCCGTGGTGTTCTTCGGCACCATCGCCAAGCGCAAGGTCTCGCACATCTATGTGGCGAACTGGTTCTTCGGCGCCTTCATCCTCACCGTCGCGCTGCTGCACATCGTCAATAGCGCCGCCATCCCGGTCTCGCTGACCAGCATGAAGTCCTACTCGGCCTACGCCGGTGTGCAGGACGCCATGATCCAGTGGTGGTACGGCCACAACGCGGTGGGCTTCTTCCTGACCGCCGGCTTCCTCGGCATGATGTACTACTTCGTGCCCAAGCAGGCCGATCGTCCGGTGTACTCCTACCGCCTGTCGGTGGTGCACTTCTGGGCGCTGATCTTCACCTACATGTGGGCGGGTCCGCACCACCTGCACTACACGGCGCTTCCCGACTGGACCCAGTCGGTGGGCATGGTGTTCTCGCTGATCCTGCTTGCGCCGTCCTGGGGGGGCATGATCAACGGCGTGCTGACCCTGTCGGGTGCCTGGCACAAGCTGCGCACCGACCCGATCCTGAAGTTCCTCATCACCTCGCTGTCGTTCTACGGCATGTCGACCTTCGAGGGTCCGATGATGTCGATCAAGACGGTCAACGCGCTTTCGCACTACACCGACTGGACCGTAGGCCACGTGCACTCCGGCGCGCTCGGCTGGGTGGCGATGATCTCCATCGGCTCGGTGTACTTCCTGCTGCCGCGCCTTTACGGCCGCAGCGAGATGTACAGCATCAAGCTGATCAACGCCCACTTCTGGATCGCCACCATCGGCATCGTGCTCTACATCGCCTCGATGTGGATCTCGGGTGTGATGCAGGGCCTGATGTGGCGCGCCACCAACCCGGACGGCACGCTGACCTACTCCTTCGTCGAATCGGTCAAGGCCAGCTACCCGTTCTGGACGATCCGCTTCATCGGCGGCGCGATGTTCCTCGGCGGCATGCTGATCATGTTCTACAACATGGTCAAGACGATCGCCGGCCAGAAGGCCTATGACGCCCCGGTGCTCGCACCCGCGGCTGCCCACGCCTGATCGGAGAACGACAACATGGCTCAATCGAAACACGAAAAGATCGAACGCAACGTATTCCTCATGATCGTGCTCACGCTGATGACCGTCAGCGTGGGTGGCCTGGTCGAGATCGTGCCGCTGTTCTTCCAGCACTCGACCACCACCGCGATCGACCAGAAGGGCAATGCGCTCGACGTCAAGCCGTACGATGCGGTCCGTCTCGTCGGCCGCGACATCTACGTGCGTGAAGGCTGCTACAACTGCCATTCGCAGATGATCCGTCCGTTCCGTGCCGAGACCGAGCGTTACGGTCACTACTCGGTGGCTGGCGAGTTCATCTACGACCATCCCTTCCAGTGGGGCTCGAAGCGGACCGGTCCGGACCTCGCCCGCGTCGGCGGTCGTTACTCTGACGAGTGGCAGCGCGTCCACCTGCTGAACCCGCGCGACGTCGTGCCCGAGTCGAACATGCCGGCCTTCCCCTGGCTCGATCGCCCGGTCAAGGCTGCGGACATCCAGGACCGCATGCGCGCGCTCAACAAGGTGGGCCTGCACAAGTACAGCGACGAAGAGATCGCCGCCGCGCCTGCCGCGCTCGAGGGCAAGACCGAGCTCGATGCCATCGTGGCCTATCTCCAGGGCCTCGGCACCGCGATTTCGCACTTCAGGTAAGGAAGCAACGCGCCGTGGATATCAACGATTTCCGTAGCCTGATCACCGTGCTGGGGCTGCTGTGTTTCCTGGGCATTTGCGCCTGGGCCTACAGCAAGCACGCGAAGGCCGGTTTCGACGAGGCGGCGCGTCTGCCCCTGAGCGACGACGACCTGCCGGCCCCGCGCGGCCGGCAAGACCAAGAGGGAAAAACAAATGGCTGACTTTATCAGCGGTTTCTGGAACATGTATGTGATGGTCCTCGTGACCCTCTCCATCCTGTTCTGTGTGTTCGTGCT
>JAEUNQ010000120.1 GCA_016790365.1 Thauera sp.
GGCACCACCACGTTGCGCGGGTTGCGGATCGCGCCGCCGCCCACGGTGACCACGCGCGACACCAGCGGCTTGCCGAAGCGCACCGCGCGGCACACCGCGAGCGCGGTGCCGACGTTGTGCACGCTGACGCCGATCTCGGCCGACAGCTTGCCGGCGGGAATCTCGCGGCCGGTCACCGTGGTGACGAGCTGCTTCTCCGAGCCCATCGGGTAGCGCGAGGGCACGCGCAGCACGCGGATGCCGGGGTGGGCCGCGGCGGCGACGCGCATCGCCTCGAGCGCCTCCGGCTTGTTGTCCTCGATCGCGATCACGGCGCGCTTGGCGCCCAGGCCGTTGGCGATCAGGCGCACGCCCTCGACCACGTAGCCCGCGCCCTCGCGCATCAGGCGGTCGTCGCAGGTCAGGTAGGGCTCGCACTCGCCGCCGTTGATGATCAGCGTGTCGATCGGGTGGCGGTTGCCGGCGTCGAGCTTGACCGCCGCCGGGAAGGCCGCGCCGCCCAGGCCCACGATGCCGGCGTCGCGCACGCGCGCGGCGACCTCGGCACGGGTGAGCGAGAAGGGATCGACCGCCGGCTCGGTCTCGATCCAGCGCTCCTCGCCGTCGGGCTCGAGGGTGATCGTCTGCACCGGCAGGCCGGAAGGGTGGGGCGCCATGTGGTCGCCGATCGCGATCACCGTGCCCGAGGTGGGCGCGTGCACCGGTGCCGACACCGAGCCCTGGTGGCGGGCGAGGCGCTGGCCCTTGAGGACATGGTCGCCGACCTTGACCTCGGGCGCGGCCGGCTCGCCGATGTGCTGCTGCAGCGGGATGTACAGGCGCTTGGGCAGCGGCAGGCGGGCGATCGGGTGACAGGCGGTGGGATCCTTGTTGCCTTCGGGGTGGATGCCGCCGCGGAAGCGGAAAATCTTCATGGTGCTCAGGGTTCCGGTGTGCTTGGCGCGGGCGCTCAGGCGTGTCCCACGCCCGGCTTGTGCCAGCGCCAGTTGCGCAGGGTGACCGGGATGCCCTCGAGGTCGATGCCGCCGGTGGGGCAGACCTCGGCGCAGGCGCCGCAGCCGATGCAGGCCTCCTCGAGCACCACGTGGAGCTGCTTGGTCGCCCCCAGGATGGCGTCGGTCGGGCAGGACTTGATGCAGCGCGAGCAGCCGATGCAGGAGTCGGTGCGCACGCGGGCGAGCAGCGGGCCGCGGTCGGGCAGGTTGCCCGGGTCGAAGGTGGTGCCGAGGATCTCGGCGAGCTTCTCGGCGACGACGCGGCCGCCCGGCGGGCACAGGGTGACCGGCGCCTCGCCCTTGGACAGCGCGATCGCCGCCTGGCCGCAGCCGGGGTAGCCGCACTGGCCGCACTGCGAGCCGGGGAGGGCCTCGGTCAGGCGCTCCACCACCGGGTCGATGGTGGCGCCCAGCCACTGCGAGGCGAGACCGAGCAGCCAGCCCAGGCCAAGGCCCAGGGCGGCGACCACCGCTACCGAAAGGATCATCGTCATCGTCGTACTCCTTGCGTGTCCGGAGGAGAGGAAGGTTTCAGCGCACCGGCAGGCCGGCGAAGCCCATGAAGGCCAGCGACAGCAGGCCGGCGGTGATCAGCGCGATCGGCGTCCCGGCGAAGGCCGCGGGAACGTTGGCGAGCGCGATGCGCTCGCGCAGGCCGGCGAAGAGCAGGATCACCAGGGTGAAGCCGAGCGCCGAGCCGGCGCCGTAGAGCAGGCTCTGGATCAGGCTGTTGTCCTGCTGCAGGTTGAGCAGCGCGGTGCCGAGCACTGCGCAGTTGGTGGTGATCAGCGGCAGGTAGATGCCCAGGGTGTGGTGCAGCACCGGGCTCGCCTTCTGGATCGCCATCTCGGTGAACTGCACCACGGCGGCGATCACCAGGATGTAGGTCAGGATGCGCAGGTGCATCATGTCCAGCGGCTGCAGCAGGACGTGCTCGACCACCCAGGTCGCGCCCGAGGTGAGGGTGAGCACGAAGGTCGTGGCCAGGCCCATGCCGAGCGCGGTCTCGAGCTTGCCCGACACGCCGAGGAAGGGGCACAGGCCGAGGAAGCGGACCAGGATGACGTTGTTCACCAGGGCCGTGCCGAGCAACAGCAGCAGATATTCCTTCATGGCGGGTTCCGGTTCCTGCGGTCGGTTCGGGGAGCGTGCGAGTTCATGGTAATTGACGTTGACGTAAACGACAAGTAGTATTCGCTCCGTAGCGTCGAAATCCGATCTGCGCTCCGCAGCACCCCGATGCCTCCGCGCACGGACTGCGCGGAACGTGCCCGACCGTCGCAGCAACGCCCCATCCACGCCGCAGGAGACCGCCATGCCCAACGTCACCGCCGTCATGTCCACGCCCAACCCCCTGGCGAACAAGTTCATGCTCGACGCGCCGCTCTACACCGGCGCGCCGCGGCATTTCAGCGCCGGTGTTCCCGTCGTCGGCGACACCCTCGGCGAGAGCCTGCTCGCGGTGCCCGGCGTGGTCGACATCTATTGCACCGGGGGCTTCATCACGATCACGCGCGACCCGGGCACGCCCTGGTCGGCGATCGAGCCCGCGGTCACCGATCTGATCGAAGGGCACAAGGCGCGCCGCGTCATCGGCATCGCCAACCCGGCCGGACCGGGCGGGGCTGCGGGCGCGACAAGCGCCGCCGCCGAGGCCACGGGCGAGGAGGCGGTGGAGGTGGAGGCCGACGATGCGGAGCTGCTGATGCGCATCAACCAGATCCTCGACGAGCACATCCGGCCCTTCCTCGACCAGGACGGCGGTGGCCTCGACGTGGTCAAGCTGAAGGAGTTCACCCTGACCGTGCGCTACAAGGGCGCCTGCGGCGGCTGCCCGTCGTCCTCGACCGGGACGCTGTTCGCGATCAACAACCTGCTGCAGAGCTACGTGGACGACCGCCTGCTGGTCGAGCCGATCTACTGATCGCAGCCCTCGCGGCGCGCCGGGCGGGAGCGTCGGCCGCCGTCCGCAGCGCGGCGGGCCGGGGCGGCGGGCGATACAATTCCCCTCCTTCCACCATTCGCCGCATCCGGCCGAGGGCGGTCCATGCCGAGCCGCTTCATCCGTAGCGAGCAGCCCGAGGCCTTGCGCCGCGGGCTGAGCTGGCTGTACGCCTTCGTGCGCCCGCAGCGCGGCGCCATCCTTCGCCTGCTCGCGCTGTCGTTGCTCGCCTCCGCCCTGGTCCTGCTGCAGCCCTGGCTGACCAAGCTGCTGATCGACGACGGCCTGCTGGCGCGCGACTACCCGACGCTGGTCATGGTCGCAGCCGCGATGATCGCCGCGGGCCTGGCGGGGACGGCGCTCGCCGGGATCAACCGTCTGCTGCACACGCGGCTCTCCGGCACCATCCTGTTCGCCCTGCGCAGCGACCTGTACCGCCACCTGCAGGGCCTGTCGCCGAGCTTCTACGGCCGCCAGCGCCTCGGCGACCTGATGTCGCGCATCGACGGCGACGTCGCCGAGATCCAGCGCTTCGCGGTCGACAGCCTGTTCGCGGCGGTGAGCAGCGTGATCGGCCTCCTCGGTGCGCTGGCGATGATGCTCGGGCTGTCGTGGAAGCTGTCGCTGCTGGTGCTCGTGCTGGTGCCGCTCGAGGTGGTGTGGCTGCGCCACATGCGGCGCAGGCTGGAGACGCGCACGCGCACCGTGCGCGAGCGCGCGGCCGACGTGTCGAGCTTCCTGGTCGAGACCCTGCCGGCGATGAAGTTCATCCAGGCCTCGCGGCGCGAGGTCGACGAGCGCGCCCGCCTGGACGCCCTGGGCGCGCGCTACCTCGACGAGCTGCTCGGCCTGCAGCGCACCGAGTTCCTCACCCATGCGCTGCCCTCCACGCTCACCTCGCTCACGCGCGCCGCGGCCTTCCTGATCGGCGGCTGGTGGGTGATCGAGGGCGACTGGCAGCTCGGCGCGCTGATCGCGTTCTCGACCTACCTCGGCATGGCGACCGGGCCGGTCGGCAGCCTGCTCGGCCTCTACGTCGCGGTCCAGCGCATGAGCGTGAGCCTGATGCGGGTGGGCGAGCTGCGCGAGGCGACGGCCGAGGTGGCGGACCCCCCCGCGGCGGTGGCGATGCCGCCGGCCTGGCGCGGGCGGGTCGAGCTCGATGGCGTGGTCTTCCGCCATCGCGGGCGCGTGGAGGCCGTGCTCGACGGCGCCAGCCTGGTGATTCCGGCGGGCAGCAAGGTGGCGCTGACGGGCGCCTCGGGCGCCGGCAAATCCACGCTGATCGACCTGCTGCACCGCCACTACGATCCCGCCGCCGGCGTACTGCGCCTGGATGGCGTCGACCTGCGCACGATCCCGCTGGGAGAGCTGCGCCGCGCCGTGGCCGTGGTCAGCCAGGACATCGTGCTGTTCCGCGGGACGCTCGCCGACAACATCCGCTACGCGATGCCCGCGGCCGACGACGAGGCGGTGCGGCTGGCGGCGCGCCGGGCACGCCTGGACGAGCTCGTGGCGGCTCTGCCGCAGGGCCTGGCGACGCCGCTCGCCGAGCGCGGGCAGCAGCTCTCCGGCGGCCAGCGCCAGCGCATCGCGATCGCCCGCGCCTTGCTGCAGGATCCCTGCGTGCTGGTGCTCGACGAGGCGACCTCGGCGGTGGACGAGGCGACCGAGGCGGCGGTGATCGCCGAGGTGGACGCGCTCTTCGCCGACCGCACCCGCATCCTCGTCAGCCATCGCGCGGCGACCCTGGTGGGGTGCGAGCTCGAGCTGCGGCTCGAGGCCGGCCGCCTCGAGCCGGTCGTGCGTGCGCGGGGGGGCTGAATGGGCGCCGCGGTCCGCATCGGCTTGATCGACAGCGGCTGCAGCGCGGCGCACGCGTCGAACGTGGTCGCGGCGGCGGCCTTCGGGGTGCAGGATGGCGTCGTCCGCCGGGGCGACGCGCAGCCCGACCGGCTCGGGCATGGCAGCCGGATCGCCGACGTGCTGCTGCACTTCGCCCCGCAGGCCGAGCTGGTCGTGGCGCAGGTGTTCGGCGAGCGCCTGGCCACGAGCGCGCTGCAGGTGGCGGCGGCGATCGACTGGGCGGTCGCGAACGAGGCGCACATCCTCAACCTCAGTCTCGGCCTGCGCGCACCCCGCGCGGTGCTGGCCGAGGCCTGCGCGCGCGCGCACGCCGCCGGCGTGCTGCTGTGCGCCGCGGCGCCCACGCGAGGGGCGCCGGTGTTTCCGGCAGCCTTTGCGGACATGCTGCGGGTGACCGGCGATGCACGCTGCGCACGTGAGGAGGTGGCTGCTCTCGGCGCCGCGCATGCCGACTTCGGTGCGCATGTACGCCCGCTCGACGGCACGCTCTCCGGGGCGGGGGCGAGCATGGCCTGCGCGCACGTGAGCGGGCTGGCCGCGCGCCACTTCACCGCCGGGGGCGGTCCGGCCAGCCTGCGTGCCTGGCTGCAGGCGCAGGCGCGTTTCCACGGGGTGGAGGATCGTGCCCGCGAGGCGGCGGCGCGCGCAGCGCGCACGGACGACCCGCGCTGAGCGGCGCTGGCGCGGCCGCGGCGCCGTCTCAGTCGGAGGTGGGGACGGGGGAGGTCGGGGGCGAGTGCCGCGCCGTCTCCCGCGCTCGCTCGGCCTCGCCCACGACCTCGGGGTAGTAGCACATGAAGCCGGTCGCGCAGTGCTCGTGCGAAGGCCGCAGGTCGCGCGCGCGCGTCATCACCGCCGCGGGCGATTCGCCGCGCTCGTGGGCGTCGAGGATCTGCCTGACCATGCGCACGCTGGCGAGCTTGCGCTCGGGCGGGCCCTCGCGGCCGGCGATCTTGAGCGCGTGGATGCCGCCGCGCCCGAGCGCCGGGATCGCGCACAGGCCGCAGGGGCCGAAGGGCATGCCCTCCGCGGTGGTGGTGAAGCCGCAGGAGAAGCGGTACCACAGCCAGCGCCGGTAGGCCGCGTCGTTCTCCTGCAGGCGGGCGGCGAGCGCGGGCGAGAGCGGCCGGCCGTCGCGGTGGCGGTGGACGTAGGCGTAGCGGTCGAGGCAGATCGGCCCGCCGAGCGCGCCGGGCAGGTGCAGGGTGTTGCAGCTGCCCTCCTCGTAGACGCAGCCGTCGTTGAGAATGAAGGCCTCGATCTCCAGGTCGGGCACCGCGGCGGCGATCTCCGCGGCTTCGTCGAGCGTGATGTCGCGCGGCAGGATCAGCCGGCGCGCGCCGAGCTCCTGGTAGAGGCGGGCGCCGTCGGCGTTGCGGCAGGTGGCCACCGAGCTGACGTGGATGCGCAGCCCCGGCACGGCCTCGGCCAGCGCCAGGATCAGGCCGGGGTCGCTCGCGATCACCGCATCGCCCCCCATGTCGGCATAGCCACGCGCGATCTCGAGCGCGAACTCGATCTGCTCGACCGAATACTGCTGCGCGTTGAGCACGAGCGAGAGTTGCACTCCATTGTGGTGGGCGAGCTCCACCGCTTCGGCGAGCGCGGCCAGCGAGGGCAGGTTGCCGCCGGGGCGGCGGTTGGCGCTGGCGCCGCCGAAGCGCTCGGCCCACTCGCGCGGCGTCACCCCGCAGTAGAGCTCGTCCGCGCCGGCACGCGCCAGCGCGGCGATCTCGTCGAGTTGCCGGATGGGGGCGACGATCTTCATGCAGGTCTCCTCACAAGGCCTCGCCGGGCACGATCAGGCGTGCCACCCGGCCCGCGGCCACGGCGGCGGCGAGCACGGCGAGGCTGGCCGCGGAGTGGCGGCAGAACATCGTGTTGCCGACGTGCAGGGTCTCCCAGGCGTCGTGCGTGCCGTCGCGGGCACGCTCGGTGCGCGCGGCGAGGCCGAGGCACTCGTGGTGGCAGAAGGGCCGCGGTGCGAAACGCTCCGGCCCGGGGCGCGCGAGCCCGGCGGTGCGGCACATGCGCCCCTTGGCGACGAAGGCGAACGGCAGGTGCACCCCGAGCGGCAGCGGCACGCCGGCGAAGCTGTCGGCGCCAGCGAAGAGCGGCATGTCCATCTCGACCCGCGTGATCCCCACGCGGGCGAACAGGCGCTGCTGCCAGGGTGAGGCGAAGCCGTGAGCGGCAGGCGGGGCGTACTGCGGGTTGCCCAGGCGCGGGTCCTTGAGCATGCGGCACAGGATGCGACCGGCGACCGGCTGCAGCAGGGGATGGAACTCCCGCAGGCGCAGCGCCACGCCCCAGTCGTTGACCACCACCTCCGCGCCCGCGGGCAGCAGGGCGAAGAGCGGTTCGAGCGCACGCAGGACCTCCGGCGAGGCGACCGGCGTGAGCAGGCCGACCTCCAGCCCGGCCGCCGACGCCTCGGCGAGCGTGCGTGCGAGCTGCTCCGGCTCGGGCAGCAGGCGCTCGCAGAACTCGCTGCCCACGTGCAGCCGCGTCGGGCGCAGCGGCGCCAGCCAGTCGGCGAGCGCCGCGTCGTGCAGAGTGGTGGACCAGAACGCCGCGCGCGCCGGCGTATCGGCGCACAGCCGCTCCAGCGTACGCGGTCGCACCATCGACACCGCGATCGCCACCCCGCTCGCCGGCAGCGCGGCCAGGGCCGTCGGCGGCGCCGCGCTAGCGCCTGTGGGCGGTGGCGCGGGCGGGCGGCGTAGGAAGGTGAGCGGAGCGGACATTCAGGCGGTCGGCAGGTTGATGTTGAGTAGCTGCGGGCGGGTGTATTCGAGCAGGCCCTCGAGGCCGAACTCGACCCCGAAGCCCGACATCTTGCAGCCGCCGAAGGGGCAGTGCGGCAAGACCTCGGCGTGGCCGTTGATCCACACCGTGCCGCACTCCAGGCGGTTCGCCACCGCGCGCGCGGCCTCCGGGTCGCCCGACCACACCGAGCCGCCGAGGCCGTTGGTGCTGGCGTTGGCGAGCCGTACCGCCTCGTCCACGTCGCGGTAGCGGATCACCGGCAGCACCGGGCCGAACTGCTCCTCGTCGACCAGCCGGGTGCCGTCGGCGATGTCTGCGACGAGGGTCGGCGGGTAGAAGTAGCCCTTGCCGGGCAGCGGCTCGCCGCCGCACAGGATGCGGGCACCGGCCGCGCGGGCGTCCTCGACGAGCTCGCACACGCGCTCGAACTGGTCGCGGTTCTGGATCGGCCCGAAGCTCGTGCCCTCGTCCAGGCCGTTGCCCACCTTCTGCCGAGCGGCGATGGCCACCAGGTGGCGGCACATGTCCTCGTACTGCGACTCGTGCACATAGAGGCGCTTGAGCGCGGCGCAGGTTTGTCCCATGTTGAGAAAGGCGCTGCCGAACACGCCCTCGGCGATCGCGCCGATGTCGGTTCCCGGCAGCACGATCCCGGCGTCGTTGCCGCCGAGCTCCAGGGTGAGGCGCTTCAGCGTGTCGGCGGCGTTGCGCATGATGTCCTGGCCGGTGCGCGTCGAGCCGGTGAACACGATCTTCTGGATGCCGGGATGGCCGGAGATCTCGCGCCCGAGCGCGCCGCCGCCGGCGACCGCGTTCACCAGCCCGGGTGGCGCCACCTCGTCGATCAGCTCGACCAGGCGCAGGGTGTTGAGCGGGGTCAGCTCGGAGGGCTTGATCACCACGGCGTTGCCGGCACGCAGCGCGGGCATGATGTGCCACACCGCGATCATCAGCGGCCAGTTCCACGGCGTGATCGACCCGACCACGCCGAGCGGGCGGCGGTGCAGCTCGATGCGTTTGCCGGGGCGGTCCTCGATGAGCTCGACCGGCAGTTCCAGCGCAGCGGTGGCGCGCGTCCACGCCACCGCGCCGCCGACCTCAACGTGCGCGAGCGCGAGCGGCTTGCCCTGCTCGCGGACGATGATCTCGGCGAGCTCGGGCGCGTTCTGTTCGATGCGCGCGGCGATCGCTTCGAGCAGGGAGCGGCGTTCCTCGCACGAGCTGTGCTGCCACAGTGCGAACGCACGCCCGGCGGCCGCCACCGCCTCGTCGAGCTGCGCGGGGGAGGCGTTCGGGCACTCGGCGAAGGCCTCGCCGAGCGCGGGGTCGATGACCGGCAGGGTGCCGCGGTCGCCGGCGACTTTGCGGCCGTCGATGACGAGAGAGGGCGTCTTGTTCATGGATCGGATCCTGGCAGGAGTTGGAAGGCGTGGTGACGGGCTCGAAGCGGCAGCGCCGACGCCGTCACGGCCGGCATCCGGGAGGGAGGAGACCGGATGCCGGCCGGCGTCGAAAAGGCTCGGACAGCAGGGCGCCGGTCGCCGTCGCGGCACCCCGAGCGTCGGGCAAGCGCATCCTTGATGCGCACGCTCCTTGCGCTCGGGACGGGCTTGCGGGTCCGCAGGCCGTGCCCTGCCTCCGTGGATGGAGAGACTAGCCGCGCGCTGTAAACCAGCTTTCCAGGATTTGTGCGGAATTGTGCGCAGTTGTAGCGCCCGCAGCGGGGATGCGAACGGGTTCAGCGGGCTGCGGCGTCGACCGCTGTTTCCGCGTCCTGCGGCTTGAACGTGCGCAGGGCCGTGAGGCTGTCCTCGAACAGCGTCTGCAGCGCAGCGGCCTGTGCCCGCAGGTCCGCCGGGAGCGGTGTGCGTTCGAGCTCCCGGCAGCGCATGGAGAATGCGGCGAGACCGAGGTTCGCCGCCATGCCGACGAGCCGGTGCAGCTGCTCGCGTTGCGTCGCGGGGTCGGCGCTCGCGGCGAAATCGGCCAGCCCGGCGCGGCCCTGGCTGGTGAGCATGTCCATCATCGGCCGCACGCGTTCGCCACCGAGACGGGCGAAGTGGGTTGCCAGCAACCGCGTGTCGACCAGGGCGTCCACCAGGGCGTCCGTCGGCGCGGGGGCCGGGACCGTTGGCGCAGGGTGTACGTGGAGGCTGCGCAGCAACTCGTCGAAGTCGAAGGGCTTGCCGACGACCGTATCCACGCCTGCCTCGCGGTAACGCCCGACCTCGTCGGTGGTGATCGAGGCGGTGAGTGCGACGATGCGCACCCCGGCCTTGCACGCGTCGGGATGGCGGCGGATGCGGCGTGCGACCTCCATGCCGTCCAGGTCCGGGAGGTGGATGTCGAGCAGGATCGTGTCGAAGTCCTCGCGCTCGTGCAGTTCGAGCGCGCCGTAGCCGTCGGCTGCGAAGCGCACGGTGTGCCCCTCGTCCTCGAGCAGCGTGCCGACGATGCTGCGATTCAACTCCACATCCTCCACCACCAGCACGCGCAGGCCCGGCGGGCGGAGGTCGGTGTGCGGACGCGGCGATGCCCGCGGCACCGGTGCCGCACGGGGGTATTCGAGCTCGCACCAGAAGGTGCTGCCCTCTCCCGGACGGCTGCGCACGCCGATGCTTCCGCCCTGCAACTCGACGAGGCGGCGGCAGATTGCCAGTCCGAGGCCGGTGCCCCCGAAGCGGCGGGTGATCGAACCGTCGGCCTGGGTGAATTCGGTGAAGATGCGCCGCTGGGCTTCCTCGGCGATGCCGATGCCGCTGTCCTCGACTTCCAGGCGCAGGCGGCAGCGTTCCGCGCTCGTCGCTACGACCTGCGCGCGCACCGCGACGAAACCGCGCGTGGTGAACTTCACTGCGTTGCCGGCCAGGTTGAGCACGACCTGGTGCAGCGCGCGGCGGTCGCCGAGCACGCCCGCCGGTAGCGCCGGATCGAGCTCCAGGTGCAGGCGGAGTCCTTTCTGCGCGCTCATCGTCGCCAGCATCGGACGCAGGGCGGCGAGTGCTTCGGCAGGAGAGAAGGGGGCGGATTCGAGCTCGAGCTGTCCGGCCTCGATCTTGCTGAAGTCGAGCACGTCGCCCAGGATTCCGAGCAGCGTGCTGCCCGAGGCGCGGATCGCGTCCACCCATTCGGCCTGGCCCGGGTCCAGGCGGGAGCGTGCGAGCAGTTGCGCCATTCCGAGGATGCCGTTCATCGGTGTGCGGATCTCGTGGCTCATCGCCGCGAGGAAGTCGCTCTTGGCGCGGCTGGCGGCCTCGGCGCGCTCGCGCGCGAGTTCGGCGCGTTCCTTGGCCTTGCGTTCGCCGATGTCGGTGAGCGAGCCCTCGTAGCAGCGCAGCCGCCCGCCGTCATCGAGCACGCGGCGGGCCGAGATGGAAACCTCGACCTCGCTGCCGTCGCGTCGGCGCCAGCGCGTCTCGAAGCCGACCACCCTTTCTTCCATGTTGAGGCGGCCGAGGAAGCGGCGCTGGTCTTCGGCACGGACGAAGCATTGCGTACTGACGTCGGTGATTCCGTTGAGGAAGTCTGCCGCGCTGTCGTGACCGAGGAGGCGGACCAGCGCAGGGTTGGCGGACAGGAAGCGACCGTCGGGATCGACCTGGAAGATCCCCTCGATCGCGTTCTCGTACAGCGAGCGGTAGGCCTGCTCGGACTGCTGAAGGCCGAGGTAGAGCTTGGCATTCTCGATCGAGATCGCCGCCTGCGCGGCGAGGATCCGCAGGGTCTTCAGGCGCTGCTGGTCGAAGATGTCGCCGCTCAGCCGGTGCTCGAGGTAGAGCAGGGCGGTGAGCCGGCCGTGGTAGAGGATGGGCATGCACAGCAGCGAGCGGGGCGCCTGGGTGCGGATGTATGCGTCGTGCGCGAACATCTCCTGGCGGGCAGCGTCGCCCAGCACCAGCGCCTCGCCGGTGCGGGCGACGTAATTGAGCACGCTTACGGGCACGGTGCCTGCTGCGGCCTCCAGGGCGAGGCTGCACATCAGCGTCGACGCCTCCTCGAGCCCGGCGATTGCCTCGATGTGGAGATGCCGGTCCCGGCTCAGCGCGAGCGCGCCGCGCTGGGCGCCTGCGCTCGTCAGCGCGAGCTGGAGCAGGCGTTCGAGCAGGCGCTCGAGCACGATCTCGTCGGAGATCGCCTGCGAGGCCTCGATGACCGAGGAGATGTCGAAGGACTGGTTGGTCTCGTCGACGCCACCCTGAACTTCGGCGGGGGCCGAGAGATCTTGTGGTCGCGGCCACAGGCCGTACTCCTCGAGCTGCTCCTGCAGGTGCACGACGCGGGAGTGGGCGCCGAGGCGGAGGTAGCGCCGGCAGGCGTCGTCGAAGCAGGTGCGCGCGATCGTGCGTTCGCCCGCGTCGAGATGGAAGCGGGCGGCGAATTCGCAGGCGAGTGCGGCATCGAGCGAGAAGCCCCCCTGTTCCGCGAGCGCGATTGCGCGGTCGTAGGCCGCCGCCGGCCCGGGACGTGCGTGCACACGCAGCTGCTCGGCCTCGATCAGGGCCAGGCGGTGGGCGTGGTTGGCGGGCGCGTGTGCCGCCTGCATGCGCACGTGGCGCACGATGCGCCGCAGCGCATGCAGTGCGCGCCGGCGCGCCTTGCCGGGTGGCGGCAGGGTGCGCAGCAGGGCGAGCGCGTGCAGGCTGCGGAACCAGGTCGCGGTATAGGTGCCGCCGACATAGGGCAGGTGGGCTTCGCCCAGGGTGCATTCGGCGAGTGCGGCCGGGTAGTCGGCGTGAACCAGCGCGAGCAGGGCCTTGTAGAAGTGGTGCAGGCAGACCGCGGTGAGATGGTTCCCGCGGCGATGCTCGGCGAGCATCGCCTCCTCGTGGTAATGCTCGCCGTCGAGTGCGGTGGGTGCGACCGAGGGCTCGCACAGCCGGGTGACCGCCTGCAGAGCCATGTAGCTGTATTGCAGGGACTGCTGCTGCCCGGTCTGTTCGAGCTGCTGCAACTGCCCCCGCATGCGCCGGGCGAGCGCCTCGAGATCGTCGGCCAGCGGCACTGCGTACTGGATCGCGGCGGCGAGGCTGTACGCGGCGTATTCGAGGTCGCCGCAGGCGAGCGCTTCGGCGTGCGCCTCGTGCAGGCCGTCGAGGGCGTGCTGCAGCGGCTCGCGGTAGTGGCGCACGTAGCAGTTGAACAGCGACAGCGTGCGCTGGCGACCGTGGCGCGAAGGCCGCGCCGCCTCCAGCGCGAGCGCCAGGGTGCCGGCGCGGTAGCCCTCGTCGATCGCCCCGAGCACGCCGCACAGCACGCCGCCGAAGCCGGCGAGCGCCTGCGCGCTGGCGTCGGTGTGGCCGTGGTGCAGTGCGAGCTCGACCTGGCGCGCCATCACCAGCGGACGCAGCGCCGAGCTCGAGAACTTGACGATGCCGAACATTCCGCCGAGCAGCGCCTGTGCCGCGAGCACACGTGGCTCGGTCGCGGCCGGCATGCCCAGCAGCGCGTCCGCAGCGACGCGGCGGATCAGCAGGCGGGTGCGCAGCAGCTCCGCGGCGATGCGCAGGCGCCCCGGTGCCGCGGGCAGTCGTACGCCCAGGCGCGCGAGGGTGTTGCGCGCGGCCTCCAGTCCGGCGCCGAAGCGGTTGTGCGCGACGTGGGCCTGGATGCGGATCTGCTCGCAGCGCACGCGGTCGAGCGGGTCGTGCGCGTGCTCCTGGGCGGCATCGAGCAGGGCCTTCATCCGTTCGCTGTCGCCGCGGCTGTTGGCCGCATCCGCAGCGGCGAGGTGCAGGTCGAGGCACAGCCGGTGCTGCGTGCGCCAGGCGTCCGCGGGCAGTGCGTCGAGGCCACTGTCGAGATAGTCGAGGGCCGACTCGAAGGCAGCGGATTCCCGTGCGCGCAGCCCGGCGCACAGGTTCAGGTTGGCGAGCGCGATGCGCTCGTCGGGGTCGTCGATGGTGCTGCGCGCGAGGTTGAGGTGGCCGGCGATCTCGAACACCCTGCGGTCGAGCGTGCCGGTGTCGAGGTTCTGGCGCAGCAGGCGGCCGACGCGCAGGTGGAGCTGTTCGCGCGCGTCCTCCGCGAGCAGCGAGTAGGCCGCCTGCTGCACGCGGTCATGTGCGAAGCGGTAGCGGGCACGGCCGAGCGGGTCGCGCTCGGGGCGGTCGCCGTCGTCGAGCGGCATGATCAGGCCCTCGCCGAGCGCCGGTACGAGGTCGTGCGCGAGCTGGCGTGTGCGTCCCTCGCCGACGATGGACAGGGTCTTGAGGTCGAAGGTGCCGCCGATGCAGGCCGCCAGCGGCAGCACTGCGCGGGTGCGCTCGGGCAGGCGGCGCAGGCGGGTCACCATGAGCTCGACCACGTCGGTGCTGAGCGCGCGCGCGCGGATCGCCGCCTCGTCCCATTCCCAGCGCTGGCCGTGAAAACGGATCAGGCCCTCCTCGTACACCGCGTCGAGGAGCTGGTTGAGGAAGAACGGGTTGCCCTGGGTCTTCTCGTGGCAGGCCTCGGCGAGCCGCGCGCATTCGATCTCGCTGCAGCGCAGGGTATCCGCGAGTAGCTGGCGGACCTGGGCGAGATCGAGCGGCTGCAGGCGCAGTTCGACCGGTGGCAGTGCGCTCCTGCGCAGGCGCTCGACGAACCCGGCGAGCGCATGGCCGGGCCCGATCTCGTTGTGGCGATAGCTGCCGACGAGCAGCAGGCGAGGCAGTCCGGCATGGGTCGCGAGCGACTCGATGAGTCCGAGCGAAGCCGGGTCGGCCCATTGCAGATCGTCGAGGAACAGGGTCAGCGCCTGCCCGGGCTCGGTCAGCGCGTCGATCAGGCGGGTGAAGAGATGCAGGCGCCCCTGCTCGTCGAAGCGGTGCTGGCTCGTCGTGGTCACGCCGGAGTCGGGCACGATGAGCCCTAGCTCGGGCAGCAGGCGGACCAGGGTGCCGAGGTAGCCGCCGAGCTGCTCGCGCAGGCGGAGGCCGAGCGCTGCGAGGCGTTCGGCCGGTTCGGTGAGGTGCTGGCGGACGAGCTCGCGCAGCGCCTGCAGCAGCGCGGAGTGCGGCGGGTTGCGGCGGTACTGGTCGAACTTGCCGCTGGCGAAGTGGCCGTTGCGTTCGAGCACCGCGCGGCGCAACTCGTGCACCAGGCTCGATTTTCCGACCCCCGTGTAGCCGCTGATCAGCACGATCGCGCGGCCGCCGGCGGCGCACGCCTCGACCCGGCCCTCGAGCTGGGCGAGCAGAGCCGTCCGGCCGTAAAGCCGCTTCGGCACCTGGAAGCGCGCGGAGACGTCGCGGCTGGCGAGCACGAAGTCGTGCGCCGCCGCGGTCCCGCGCCGCTGCAGGCATTCGCGCAGGTCGTGCACGATGCCGTGCGCCGACTGGTAGCGCTCCGAGGCGTCCTTGGCGAGCAGCTTCAGGACCACGGCGGAGACGGCTTCGGGGAGCAGGCGGTTGATGTGGTGTGGCGGGCGCGGCTCGCGGGCGATGTGGCAATGGACCAGCTCGAGGCCTTCGCGCCCGGCGAAGGGCGGCTGACCGGTGAGCAGCTCGTACAGCGTGGCGCCGAAGCTGTAGTAGTCGGTGCGGTAATCGATCTCGCGGTTGATCCGTCCACTCTGCTCGGGTGCGATGTAGGGCAGGCGATGTCCCGCCAGCTGCGGCGTGTTCCAGTCCGCCTGCTCGCGCAGGAAGCGCGTCGCCATGCCGAAATCGACCAGCAGGGGAGCGCCGGACGAGGTCACCAGGATGTGGTCCGGATTGAGCTGCTTGTGGATGACGCGCGTCTCGTGCAGGCGGCCGAGCAGCTCGCACACCCGGATCATCAGCGCCAGCCAGTCGTGCCATTCGCGATTGCCCGGGCGCATCGCCTGGCGCAGCGAGTGCGCCTCGCGATCGGCGAACACCAGCGCCGGGCCGCGCTCGAACTCGAGCTGCTCGAGTGCCTTCGGAACGCCTTCGAGCTCGAGCGTGCCGAGCAGCTCGAACTCGTGCTGCAGGCGCGCCGGCGCGCCTGGCGCGCAGCGTGTCCGATCGAGCTGCTTGACGATCACCGGGGCGTCGCGCCCCGGCAGCAGCACGCGGCTCACCATGCTGCAGCGGCCCTGGTAGAGGCGCTTGAGCAGACGGTATTGCAGCGGGGGCGCGTTCATCGCAGGGGCCGGCGCGGATTCAGTCGAGCTCGCCGGCGAAGAGATAGCCCGCGCCGTGCGCGGTCAGGATCAGGCGCGGGTCGGCGGGGTTGTCGTCGAGCTTGCGGCGCACGCGCCCGACCAGCACGTCGACCGTGCGGTCGTTGGGCGTCCACTCGCGGTCGTGGATCGCATCCATCAGCTGATCGCGCGACAGCACCTGGCCGGCGCGGCTCAGCAAGGCCATCAGCAGCTTGAACTCGCCCTGCGGCAGGCGCTCGATGCGGCCGTCCGGGGAGACCAGCTGGCGCTTGTGCGGGTTCAGCGTCCAGCCTTCGAAGCGGAAGCAGCCCTGCTCGGCCTCGCGGGTCTCGCTGCCGGTGCATTGCGCCACCCGCCACAACAGGTTCCTCGCCCGCACCAGCAGCTCGCGCGGGTTGAAGGGCTTGGTGACGTAGTCGTCGGCGCCGAGCTCGAGCCCGACGATGCGGTCGATCTCGTCGTCGCGCGCGGTCACCAGGATGATGCCCACGCGCGAGGCCGCGCGCAGCTCGCGGGTGAGCGTGAGTCCATCCTTGCCGGGCAGGCGGATGTCGAGCAGCACGAGCGCGATGCGCTCCTGCTCGACGCGTTGCAGCAGGTCGTCGGCATTGTCGCTCTCGGAGACGCGATAGCCTTCCTTCTCGAGATAGCCGACGAGCAATGCTCGCGACACGGGGTCGTCCTCGACCACCATGATGTGCGGCGTTGCAGGTGTCTCCTTCGACATCGATCCTCCTTCGTTTGGGGTCGAACGTTCGCTTGTTGTGCGCGGATGATCTCCCGAATCCTCGTCACCGGCAATCCGCCGCAAGAGGCCGTGCGTGGGATGTTGCACGGCGTTTACATTCGCGCACAACTCGGCACATCCGCCGCCAAGTTCGTTTACCGCGTGCCCTTATCGTGTCCGTCATCGGAAGTCCGGCGGGCGGTCACCGCGCCTGCCCGGACCGCATGCGCAACGGAGCGAGGAGCGAGGGCCTTGGAAAAGGAAAAGAACATCACGTCGATGGTCGCGGCGGGGCTGCTCGCCCTGGCGGCCACGATCGGCGCGCCGGAGCGCGCGGCCGCGGCCGACGGCCCGGCGCTGCTGGCCGCGAACTGCCTGTCCTGCCACAGCGCGCAGGGCGACGGCATTTCCCGCGTCGAGGGCCAGCGCAAGAGCCCCGAAGGCTGGCAGATGACGATCACCCGGATGCAGGAGCAGCACGGCGCGAAGATTTCGGCCGAGGACAAGCGCCGCCTGATCAAGTACCTGGCCGACACGCGCGGGCTGGCGCCGGCCGAGACCGCAGGCTGGCGCTACCTGCTCGAGCACGACAACAACCGCGTCGAGACCATCGACGAGCGCTACCGCGACCTGTGCGCGCGCTGCCACTCCGGCGCCCGCTTCGCGCTGCAGCGGCGCAGCGAGGACGAGTGGAGGCTGCTGATGCACGCGCACATCGGCCTCAACCCGACGCTCGAGTTCCACTCGCTGGCACGCGACCGGCAGTGGTTCCAGCTCGCGGTGAACGAGGTCGCCCCCGCGCTGGCCAAAGACTTCGCCCTCGATGCGCGCGCCTGGAAGACATGGCAGGCCGCGCCGCGCGTTGCGCTCGGTGGCAGCTGGCGGATCGCCGGCTTCCTGCCCGGCAAGGGCGCATTCGAAGGACGCATGCGCGCGACCGCGGCCGGTGCGGACCGCTTCGAGCTCGCGATCGAGGGCCGCTACGCCGATGGCGCCGCGCTCTCGGGGCGTGGCGTCGCGACGGTGTATACCGGCTATGAATGGCGCGGCAGCGTCGACATCGACGGCATCGCGCTGCGCCAGGTAATGGCCGCCGACGCGCGCGGCGAGCGCATGCAGGGGCGTCAGCACCTCGCCGATTCGCGCCGCATGGGCGGCGAGCTGAGCGCGCTGCGCGAGGGCGCTGCGCCGCTGGTGATGGCGGTGATGCCCGCGCAGCTGCGCCGCGGCGAGACGGCCGAGCTGACCGTGGTCGGCAGCGGTCTGTCGGGTGCGGTGTCGCTCGGCAAGGGGGTGCGTGTGCTCGAGGTGGTCTCGCGCAGCGCCGACCGGGTGGTCGTGCGTGCACGCGCCGAAGGCCGCGACGGGTTGAACGACGTGGCGGTCGGCACGGCGCGCGGCAAGGGCCTGCTCGCGGTGTACGATCGTGTCGCGCGCGTCGAGGTCGAGCCGGCCAATGCGATCGCGCGCGTGGGCGGGCCGGGCGACGCGCAGATGGAGAAGGTGGGCGTCGCCTACCGCGCCGTCGGCTGGGCCGCCGGTCGTGACGGCAAGGCCGGCACTGCCGACGACCTGCGCCTCGGTTACCTCCCCGCACGCTGGTCGATCGAAGCGGCCGACGAGGAGGCCGAGAAGGCGCACGATGCGGATTTCGTCGGTCATATCGGTGCCGACGGCGTGTTCGTCCCGGGCGACGCGGGACCGAATCCTGCGCGGCCGAAGTCCCTCGGCAACACCGGCCGGGTGAATGTGGTCGCCACGGTCGGGGGGGCGGGCGCGACGGTCGAGGGACGCGGCAAGCTCGACGTCGCCGTGCCCGACTTTGTGCACCGCGCGCTCGACTGAATGCGGGGCAAATCCGATGACGACCCTGACCCTGATCCGGCCCAACCTGCACCGCGTCGACAGCGCGGGCCGGCAGATGCTGTTCCATGTGCCGAGCAGCAGCCTGTTCGAACTCGACGGCGCCGCGTGCGACGTGCTCGCGCTGTTCGACGAGCACGCCACGCTCGATGCCGCGAGCCTCGCCGAGCGTCTCGGCGGTCGCCACGATGCGCTCGCCGTGCGCGAGACCGTGGATGAGCTGCGCCAGCTCCAGGTGCTGGCCGAGCACGGCGAGGACGGCCGCATCAATCCGCCCGCGGGCGAGGTGACGCGCTTTCCGCTCGACACCCTGGTGCTCAACGTCAATACGGGCTGCAACCTGAGCTGCACCTATTGCTACAAGGAAGACCTCAGCTCGCCGGCCAAGGGCCTGCGCATGAGCCTGGAGACCGCGACCAAGGCGATCGAGATGATGCTCGCCGAGTCGCCGGGCAAGCCGAACTACACCATCGTCTTCTTCGGCGGCGAGCCCCTGTCGAACATGGGGCTGATCCGCGCGGTGGTCGAGTTCGCCGAGCGCCGCTTCGCCGAGGCCGGCGCGCGCGTGGATTTCACCCTCACCACCAACGCCACCCTGCTCACCGCCGAGATCATCGACTGGCTGGACGCGCACCGGGTGGGCGTCACCGTGTCGATGGACGGGCCGCCCGCGGTGCATGACCGCAACCGCCGCACCTTCGGCGGCGACGGCACCTACGACGTGGTGCGGCGCAAGGTCGACCTGCTGCTGGCGCGCTATCGCGCACGCCCGGTCGGCTGCCGCGTCACCCTCACCCGCGGCATCACCGGCGTGGTGCCGATCTTCGAGCACCTGCACCACGAGGTCGGCTTCGCCGAGGTGGGCTTCGGCCCGGTGACCTCGGGCGACATCCAGGCCTTCAACCTCGACGGCGAGGAGCTCGCCGAGGTGTTCGAGGGCCTGAAGGCGCTCGGGCGGCGCTATCTCGACGCGGCGCTGCGCAATCGCAGCCTCGGCTTCGGCAACCTGCACCAGCTGCTGACCGACCTGCATGAGGGCAACAAGAAGATGCTGCCCTGTGGTGCGGGGGTCGGGCTGCTCGCGGTCGACGGCAAGGGCGGGCTCAACCTCTGCCACCGCTTCACCGGCTCCGCGCTGCCCACCTTCGGCGATGTCGACGCCGGCATCGACCGCGCCCGCCTCGGCGCCTTCCTCGGGCGCCGCCTCGACCGCAGCGGCACCGGCTGCGCGACCTGCCGCATCCGCAACCTCTGTTCGGGCGGCTGCTACCACGAGAGCTATGCGAAGTACGGCGACGCCGCCGCGCCTTCCTACCACTACTGCGAGCTGCTGCGTGACTGGATCGACTTCGGCATCGAGACCTACGCGCGCATCGTCACCGAGAATCCCGGCTTTTTCGCCGCACACGTTTCCCCGCGGAGGACCGCATGAAGCACCTGAAGTCGCTCAACAAGAAGGCGCAGCGCCTGGACGCCGCGGAGGGCAAGCCCGAGGCGATCGAGGAGGTCGTTGCAATGCAGACGGTGGTCGGCTGCACCGCGACCACCGACCCGGGCTGGGAGATCGACGCCTTCGGCGGCGCCGCCTCGCTGTGCCAGCCGATGGAGGCCGACCTCTACGGCTGCGCCGACTCGTGCTGGTGGCCGGCGCAGGTGCCCGACACCATGAGCCACTACCCCGACTGGGGCGACGGCAAGGCCGATGCGACCAAGGACTGGCGCAAGCTGGACGGCATCTTCGAGGACAAGATCTGAATGGGAGCGATCCTCATGAGCCTCATCCCCAAACTGCGCGGCCTGCGTGTGGCCGGCGTGTTCGCCGCCGCGGCGCTGGCGACCGCGTGCGCGACCCCGGCGCAGAAGTCCGCGACGGCCGACACGGAGTACCTGCTCACGGTCTCCCGCCCCGGCCTGCTCCACGTCATCGACATGAAGACCGACCGCATCGCGCGCAGCTGCGAGCTCCCCGGCAAGTTCGGCTCGGGCGCGCTGGTGCCGGCCCCCGACGGCCGCCACGCCTTCGTGCTCGGCAACCTGTGGGAGGACGTCTACGGCTTCGAGCTCGACACCTGCAAGCTGGTGTTCTCCGCCCGGCAGTCCGAGGGCGACGTCACCGTCAAGACGGTGCAGTCGCTCGCGGTGAGCGCCGACGGCAGCGAGCTCTACACCGTGCAGAACCCGGTGCGCCGCGGTGCCGACCGCTTCGAGGTGCTGCAGCCGCGGCTCGCGGTGTATCGCATCGCCGACGGGCTGGACGCCAAGCCGGTGCGCAGCTTCCCGGTCAAGCGCCGCATCACCAAGATCGCCGCCACCGCCGGCGGCGAGGTCATCCTGGGCGGGGCCGACGTCGAGGCGATCGACGTGCGCAGCGGCGCCGTGCGCACGGTCTCGGCGCTGGCGAGCTGGGACCGCGGTCCGGGCTGGCTGACGCCGGACGCGTTCGCGATGCATTCGCAGGGCGAGCACCTGAACGAGTACGTGATGCCCTATGTGACCGCGAAGTTCGCCGACGACAAGCAGGACATGGCGAGCGCCGAGTGGTGGTGGGGCATGAGCCGGGTGGACCTGGCCACCGGCAAGGCCGAGACGCGCGAGATCTTTCCCTTCGAGTTCGTGATCTTCTCGCTGCTGGCCGACCCGCGCGATCGCAACATCCTGTACGGCGCCTTCAACACGCTCTCCAAGCACGATATCGCGAAGCGGGAGACGCTGAAGGTGGTGGAGCTGGACCACACCTACTACAGCCTGCAACTGTCGCGCGACGCCTCCCGTGTCTACGTGGGCGGGGCCGGCAGCACGATCAGCATCCACGACAGCGGGACGCTGGAGAAGATCGGCATGATCCAGTTGCCGGGCGACATGTCCACCGCGGACGTGCGCGTCGCCTGGCGGCGCCCGTAGTCGCGGCGCGCCTTTCCCTGGCGGCTGGCGGAGGGCCGTACTATATGTTCAGCAGGAGCCGGCCGCTGCGGCGGCCGGATTGCGTGAACGCTGCCCGCTGTGACGGGCTGAGGCTACATCCGGGAGGACTCCGCCATGACCCGAACGCCCAAGGTGTGCTTCGACCGCGTATTGCCTCGGGACCTGATGCGCTTCCAGACCACCGTGCCCGACCGGCCGGGCCAGGCGCGCGGACTATCGCCGATCGGCAAGACCTGGATCAACGGTTCCACCCTGCACGTGCGCTTCATGGGTGGGACCGCGCAGCAGAAGAAGAAGGTGCAGGAGCAGGCCGCATGGTGGACCGCCCACGCCAACCTGCAATTCGTCTTCGACGACGCTCCCGCGGCCGAGATCCGCATCAGCTTCGACGACAACGACGGGGCGTGGAGCTACATCGGCACCGACGCGAAGAGCATCCCGGTCAACGAGCCGACCATGAACCTCGGCTTCCTCGATGGTGGCACCGCCGCCCACGAGTTCGGTCATGCGATCGGGCTGGCGCACGAGCACCAGAATCCCGCCGGCGGCATCCAGTGGAACGAGCAGGCGGTGATCCGCGCGATGGCGGGGGCGCCCAACTACTGGAACGAGAGCCAGACCCGGCACAACATCCTGCGCAAGTACGCCGCCAACCAGGTCAATGGCACCGACTTCGACCCCAAGTCGGTGATGCTGTATTTCTTCCCCGCCGAATGGACCGTCAACGGCGTGGCGACCTCGCGCAACGAGGTGCTGTCCGAGCTCGACAAGCAGTTCATCGCCGGCGCGAAGATGTATCCGCGTGCCAAGCCCGGCGTGACGGGCGAGGTGACCGAGCTCAAGGTCAATGCCCGCAGGCGTACCGCCGCCAGCATCGGCAAGTTCGGCGAGGAGGACGTGTTCCGCTTCCGGGTGACGCAGCCCGGGCGCTACATCGTCGATACGCGCGGACCGACCGACGTTTACATGAAGCTCTTCGGCCCCGATTCGCCGACCGCGCTGATCGCCGAGGACGACGACTCCGGCCTGGGCAGCAACGCGCGCATCGCGACGGATCTGGTCGAAGGCGACTACTTCGTGCAGGTGCGGCACTGGAATCGGGCCAGCGGCATGGGGGACTACACCGTGTCGGTGCGCAAGGCGCCATGAGTCTGCAGCCTGCGCCGAGGCACTCGCCGCCGCGTATTCCATGCACCATTCGCGCCTCGCGACGCTCCTACACGAACCAGCGCGTACCGAGGCCTTGTAGGAGCGGCGCAAGCCGCGAATCCGGCGATCCAGCCTGCGCGTGCGCCTCAGCCGGCTGCGAGCACCAGGCGGCCGAGCAGTTTGCGCAACTGCACGCGGTCGGCGGCATCGAGGTGCTGGAGCACGCGTTCCTCGTGTGCCCGCACCTGCGGGATCAGGTGTTGCAGTACCTGCCGACCGTCTGCAGTCAGATGTAGTGCGTTGGCGCGCCGATTGTCCGGTGCGCGCACGCGCTCGACGAGCCCACGCTCCTCCAGCTTGTCCAGCACCGACACCACGCTCGAGCGGTCGAGCTGGATCGCGTCGGCAAGCTGTGTCTGCTTCATGCCTGGGTTGGCGTCGATCAGCACCAGCACGCCGAACAGCGTCGGGGTGATCTCGGCCTCGCCCACACTCGTGCAGAAATCGCGAAAGATGCCGATCTGCGCGATGCGCAGGCGGTAGCCGATCAGCTCGGGGAGCATCCCGAAGCTGATGGCCTCGGGCGGGGTCTGCGCGCTCTTTTCGTCGTTGCCACGGCCCATCGGTCGCTCGACTCGGGGTTGAACAAGCCACGGATTGTAGCAGGCGGGTCGGGATGCGCGGCCGATGCAGCGGCGAATGGTCCGCGCTGCGCATCGGAGCCTCTCGTGTTCGTGGCTGCCGCTGCTCCTGCGGCGCGCGCGGTGCTTCTGCAGGAGCGCTGCAAGGCGCGAATGCGGCGGAGCCGATATCGAAGCGCAGCGCTTGTCGGAGCTTGCGGTTTGCCGTGTCCGCTACAACTGCGCACAAATCGGCACATTTCGCGGAAATGCGGTTTACACCGCGTCGCTATGCTCCAGACACCATAGGCCTGCAAGGCTGGCGGAAAGGCGGGCCGGGTTGGCCGCTGCGCAGCGGCGGCGTCCTCGCGGACAGCCTGCCGCTGCGGACAAAATCAGAAACGTGGAGGAGACACTCATGAGGTTCTGCAAGCTGACTGCGCTCGCCTGCGCCTTGCTGGCCAGCCACACCGTCCTGGCCGCCGATGCGGCGAGCCTGGGCGCCACGCTGACCCCGCTCGGCGGCGAACGCGCGGGCAACGCCGACGGCAGCATCCCGGCCTGGACGGACGGCGGGGCGCTCGAGCCGGGCTGGAGCTACGGCAAGCCGCGCGCCGACTACTTCAAGCACAAGGGCGACAAGCCGCTGTTCACGATCGACGCCGCCAACGTCGATCAATACGCCGGCAAGCTCACCGAGGGCCAGGTCGCGGTGATCAAGGCGTTCAAGAACTACAAGCTCGAGGTGTACCCGAGCCGCCGCTACTGTTCCGCGCCCGACTTCGTGCAGGCCAACACCAAGGCCAACGTGGGCACGGCGAAGATCGGAGCCGACGGCTGGAGCCTGGCCGAGGCCACGGTGCCGGGCATTCCCTTCCCGCTGCCGCAGAGCGGGATCGAGGTGTTGTGGAACGCCAAGATGAAGTACGCCGGCGTCGCCCTCGACATGAAGGCGCTGTGGGTGATGCTGTCGCCGCGCAGCGGCGGCAGCGACTGGATCGAGGCCGGCTCCACGCAGACCTACTACTACCCCTGGGGCAAGAAGGGCTCGTTCAAGCTCAGCGAGCTGCCGCCGGTGGAGTACCACACCTACTTCAACTACACCTCGCCGACCGCGCTCGCCGGCCAGGCGCTGGTCATCACCTCGTACCTGAACAAGCCCAGCGACACCTTCTACTACTTCCCCGGCCAGCGTCGCGTGCGCCGCATGCCGAGCTACTCCTACGACGCCCCGCAGGTCGGCTTCGAGAACCAGTACACCCTCGACGAGCCGCGCGTCTTCAACGGCACGCCGGACCGCTTCGACTGGAAGCTGGTGGGCAAGAAGGAGATGTTCATCGGCTACGGCAGCTTCGGCATGTACGACCCGAATGCCGACCGCCGCAAGGTGGTGACCCCCGACGGCGTCGATCCCAAGTCCACCCGCTACGAGCTGCACCGGGTGTGGGTAGTCGAGGCCACCGCCAAGGACGGCGTGCGCCACGTCGCACCCAAGCGCCGCTTCTACTTCGACGAGGACTCCTGGGCGCTGATGGGCGCGGAGGACTACGACGCCCAGGGCAAGCTGTGGAAGGTGCGCGAGAGCTTCCTGATCCCGGTCGCGGAGACCGGCGCCTGCGACAACCCCGCCTTCGTGCAGTACGACCTCGTCTCCGGCCGCGTGCTCTTCGACCAGGCCGGCATGGGCGCCGGCAAGGACATGGTGTGGGCGGTCGAGGCCGATGATCCGAAGTACAAGGACGCCTTCTACACCCCGGACAACCTGCGCGCGATCAGCGACCGCTGAGCCCGCTCCTTCCTCTTTCTTCCCGACCATTACCCGGGCGTGCACGCCGGGCCGGCCTCCGGCCCGGGCGGGGCGTCCTGCGGAGAACGATCATGACGACTCACCTGAAGAAACTGGTGCTGGGGCTGGCGGTGGCCGGCCTGTCCGCGCCGGCGGCGCACGCCTTCCAGTTCGAGGCCGGCTCGGTGCGCGGTTCGCTCGATTCCACGCTGACCGCGGGCTTCGGCAAGCGCGTGGAGGGCCGCGAGTGCAGCCACCACGGCGACGTTTCCACGGCCTGCGGCGGCGATGCCAACACCGCGGTGTGGGCCAACGGCGACGACGGCAACCTCAACTACGACAAGGGCGACCTCTTCACCACCCACCTCAAGGGCTCGCATGAGCTGCTGCTGAGCTTCCCCGACGAGTGGAAGTTCATGGGCCGGGTGGGCTGGCTGTACGACTTCGTCGCCGACGACACCGCGCGCACGCCGCTCGACGGTGATGCCAAGCGCGCGGTCGGCCAGTACGTGCGCCTGTACGACCTGTGGGTGAGCAAGGAATTCGACCTCGGCGAGCGCCGCGGCCGCATGCGCTTCGGCAACCAGGTGGTGAGCTGGGGCGAGAGCCTGTTCATGATCGGTGGCATCAACTCCAACGTGGCGATGGACCTGCAGCGCCTGTCCTCGCCTGGCGTGCAGCTCAAGGAGGCCTTCCTGCCCTCGCCGGCGCTGTCGGTCGCCGCGAACCTCGGCAGCGGGCTCAACCTCGAGGCCTACTACCAGTTCCAGTGGAAGCCCTACAGCTTCCCGCCGGCGGGGACCTACTTCTCGATGGCGGACACGTTCGACAAGGGGCGGGACAACGCCTTGTACTTCACGCCGGATGCGGCGAGCCGGATCCGTACGCCGGGTGATCCGCTCTACGGCAAGACCCTCGCCGCGGCTCGGGAAGAAATGCTGAACAGTGAACTCACGGCGATCCCGGTCGACGCCGACGACGAGCCGGGCGACTCCGGCCAGTTCGGCGTCTCGCTGAAGTACCGGCCCGAGGGCATGGACGT